>DATJIA010000206.1:0-10483 GCA_035493675.1 Kofleriaceae bacterium
GCCGACGGCGTAGAAGGTCGGGAACAGCGTGACGCTGGTCGGTTGGGCGGTGGTGATCGCCGTCGTGGTGCCGCCGCGGAGGAGCGAGACGTGCGCGCCGCTCTGCACGTCTGCCCATGGTGCGGACGCGGTCGATGCGTACGGCACCCACGCGATCGCGAGCTCGCCGTGATCGAGCGCGATCGCGGGGAGATGATGTTGCTCGCCGGCGCCGGCGCTGACGACCGCGACCGGCGCGTCCCAGCTCGCGCCTGCGGCCCTCGACGTCGCGGTCTCGATCGCGTAACAGGTGCTCGGCGGCGGGCACGTGTTGCGCGCGAACGCGACGACCAGATCGCCGTCGGCGTTCGCCGCGAGCGAGGGCACCCAGTCGTCGGTCGCGTTGGCGTCGGTGACGTCGTTCGACGACGTGCCGTCCCACGAGAGGCCGTCTTGATCGATCGATCGCGCGTGCACGATCTTCCCGGGCGGCGCGCCGGTCTCCCAGCGGAAGAAGGCGACGTGGAAGACGCCGGCCTGATCCTGATAGAGCGACGGCCCGTAGTCGACCGCGGCGCCCGACGTGATGCGCACCGGCGCGGTCCAGTGCACGCCGTCGTCGGTCCGGCTGATCACGATGTGATCGCCGTACGCGTGCGAGTACCACGCGAGGTAGATCGCGCCGTCGCGTCCGGCGAGGAGCGCGGGATCCTCGTCGTTGCCCGGCGAATTCGCCGAGACGACCAGCGGATCGCCCGGCACGTAGACCGGCCCGATGGTGTCGACCGTCGCGTCGGGACCGGTGGAGCTGCTGCCGCACGCCGCGAGCACGAGCAGCAGCAGCTTCCTCATTCCATGCGTCCCGTCGTCGACAGCTTGCCGAGCTCGCGGTACTCGAGCTGGATCGCGCGGATCAGGTGCTCCTGGGCGAGCGGGCGCTCTTCCTGCGCGGCGAGGAACGCGGCGCGCAGCGCGCTGTTGCGGATGTAGCCGCCCGACAGCGGGAAGCGGCGCGCGAGATCCGCGAAGTCGAAGTCGCCCGCGGTCGGCGTCTCCGGCGGCACGTGCGCGGCCCACAGGCGCACGCGCATCTCTTCGTCGGGGAACGGGAAGTGCAAACGCAGCGACATGCGGCGCTTGAACGCTTGATCGATCGATCCCTCGAGGTTCGTCGTGAGGATGCAGATGCCCTCGAATGAGTCGAGGCGCTGCAACAGGTAGTTGACCTCGAGGTTCGCGTAACGGTCCACGCTCGACTTCACCTCGGTGCGCTTCGCGAACAGCGAGTCGGCCTCGTCGAAGAGGATCACGACCTGGCCGTCCTCGGCGGCGTCGAAGATCTCGGCGAGGTTCTTCTCGGTCTCGCCGATCCACTTCGACACGACGCGCGCGAGATCGACGCGGTAGAGCTCGAGCCCGAGCTCGCGCGCGATCAAGCCCGCGACCATCGACTTGCCGGTGCCCGGCGGGCCGTAGAAGAGCGCCGCGAGCCCGCGCGAGGTCGTCATCTTGGCGTCGAAGCCCCAGCGCTCGTAGACGGTGCGCCGGTGACGGATGCGCGCGATGAACTCCTTCAGCGAGTCGAGGATGTCTTCGGGGAGCGCGACCTGCTCCCAGCGCGCGAGGCGCGCGACGTGCGAGGCGACGTGGCCGAGCCGCGTCGCGATGTGCTGGCGCGCGGCGTCGTTGATCCACGAGCCGGCGTCCTCGTCGGGATCGGCGCCGAGGTGGCCGCGGCGCGCCGCGACCTCCGCGATCACTTGCTCGATCACGCCGGGCCCGATGCGGAAGCGGCTCGCGAGCGCGTCGACGTCGGCGACCGGCAGCTTCGCGCGCGCGAGCGCCTCGCCCCAGAACAACGTGCGCTGCGATTCGCTGAGCGCGGGCAGCGTGAACGAGACGTAGCCGGGCTCGATCGGCAACGCGCCCTCGGGCGTCGCGCGGATCACGACGGGCCCGGGGTGCGCGCGCACGACCTGCTTGATCAGATCCTGGCCTTCGGCGTCGCCGGCGTCGACGGTCTCGAGGCCGCTGACGACCGGCACCGCGCGGCGCAGGAACGCGCGCGTCAGCTCGACGCGCAGGCCCGACGCGAGCAGCTTCGCGTTGCGCGGCAAGCGGCCGGCGTCGATCGCGGCGACCCGCCGCCCGACGCGCGCGGCGAGCGCGGCGACCAGCGAGTGACGTCCGGCGCCGCGGCGGCCGCGCAAGACCAGGCGCATCGACGCATCGGTCGCGCGCGGCTCGGCGAGCGCGAGCACGAGCTCGCGCTTGATCGTATCGGGCACGCGCAACTGCTCGAGCGTGCGATCGGCGGTGCGCAGCACGCTGACGCCGGTCGCCGATCCGCTCTCGCGCCCGCGGATGCGATCGGCGAGCACCGGATCGACCGAGAGCGCGGAGAAGAGCGGCGAGTCGCCGTCGTGGCGGACGAGGCCGTAGCGGAGGAGCGGCGCCGACGGCGCGAGCTCGGCCGCGACGTCGGCGCGCATCTTCGCGTCGTTGCCGGCGACGATCAGCTCGACGAGGAAGCGATCGACGAGCGGGCGGTGCTCGTCGTTGGCGAGCACGCCGTAGAGGCGCGCGATCTCGCCGCGGATCTGCGGCGCGACCACGACGAGCAGGACCTGCGCGGCGGTCGCGGAGAGGCCCATCTCGCGCGACAGATCGATGAAGGGCAGCGGCGTGCCGCCGGCGATCGTCGCGGTCGCGCGGAGCGCGCTCCGCTGGGTGAGGCGCGTGAGGCGATCCTCGGCGTCGGCGAGCAGATCCTGCGCGTACTCGCCGGTGCGGCCGAGGATCGCGAGCACCTCGCGCTCGAACGGGCGCTGATCCTCCGACGGGATCGACAGGCGGCCCGAGTTCCACGCCTCGGCGATCGCGCGCGCGGCGCGCGCGGACACGACGTCGAGCAATTCGTCGATGTGCTCGCGCGCCGACGAGTAAGGCTCGATGCCCGGGCGCGCCGCGATCTTCATCGGCGCGAGGTCCTCGCCGAACGCGCGCGGCGGGAGATCGGGGATCACGATCGGATCCGGCTCGGGCAGGGGCTCGGCGGGCGGCGGCGGCGCGTCGGCGGCGTCCGCGCGCGACGCGGTCGTCGGCGGCGCGGTCTCGATCACGGTCACCGTCACCGTCTCGGGGACGGAACGCTCGGGCTCGGCCTCGGCCTCGGGCTCCTCTCGCTCGATCGGCCGCGGCGGATTCTTGCGCGCCGCGCCCGAGACCAGCTCCGTGTACGGCACGTGCATCACGGCCGGCGGTCCGCCCGCGCTGTCCGGATCGCCGGCGAACGCGACGAACTGGCCGTCGGCGTCGATCGCGAGATCGGCGGTCGCCATCGGCGCCTCGGTCTCCAGCATCACGCGTCCGTAGCGCAGATCGACGCAGAGGATCATGTGCTCGTCGGTCGCGAGCAGCGCGATGCCGCGGTTCTCGGCGACCGCCCAGCTGTGCGCGAGCGGCACGACGACCTTGTGCACGAGCCCGCCGGTCGGGCGCAGCACGACGAACGACGGCGTCGGCTCGCTCTTCACGTACATCGCGATCGCGCGGCCCGCGAACATGCTCCACGCGCCGAGCACCTCGCCGGCCTCGGGTCGCGGCATGCGCGCGATCTCGCCGCGCCCGACCTCGAGCACGCGCACGTCGTCGCCGATCGCGACGACGCGCCGCCCGTGCAGCGGGAAGAGCACGCCGCCGGCGCCGATCTCGTCGACGGAGACCTTGTCGTAGAGCCCGTGCGCGAGGACCGGGCGGGCGCCGGTGACCAGCGCGGACGCCGCGGTCTCGCCGGCGACCGTGGTGAGCGTCTTCGCGCCGTCGCCGATCACGATCGAGGGCTCGAGCGGGCGCAGCCCGTCGAACGCGAAGCGCGAGATGGTCCCGCGCGCGAGCACCCAGAGCATCGTGCCGACGCAGGCAAAGTCGTCCGGATCGCCGTCGGTGACCGCGTGGCGAGGCGAGGTGCCGAGCGCATCGACCAGCTCGACGCCGCCCGGACGGCGCAGCGCGACGAACCGCCCGCTGCGCGACATGGAGATCGTGCGCACGTGACGACGATCGCACCGCGCCGATGCACTAGCAAGGCGTGCCATCATCGACGGCGTTGCGGCCCCGCCCGACGATCCTCGTCAAGCTGCTCGTCGCCTTCGCGGTGCCGACGGCGGCGCTGTTCGGCGTGTTCGCGTTCATCGCGCACGAGGTCGCGCGCCGCGGCCTCGACGACGAGCTCGCCGCGCGCCTGACCGCGATCGCCGGCTCCGCGGCGACGCAGCTGCGCGGCAAGTACCTCGTCGAGCTCGGCCCCGGCGACGAGCGCGATCGCGGGTATCTCAACGCGATGCAGAAGCTGTCGGCGGTCGCGGCGGCGACCGGCGCGCGCCTCTACGTCTTCGATCGCAGCTTCGATTCGCGCGCCGACACGGAAGGTCGCGTGAAGATCGGCACGCACTACTATCAAGCCGAGCTCGATCGATCGGAGCTCGCGCGCGTGTTCGGCGGCGCGACGGCGGCGTCGGTGACCTTCACGGGCGACGACGGCCGCACCTACAAGGCCGGCTACGCGCCGGTGCGCGCGTCCGAGGACGACGCGACGATCGTGCTCGCGATCGGCGCGCAAGCGCCCGCCGACTACTTCGATCAGCTCGCCGATCTGCGCCGCAGCTTGTGGTGGTACGGCGCCGCGTTGGTCGCGGTCGTCGCGATCGCGACGTTCGTCGTCGCGGCGGTGATCACGCGCCCGGTCCGGCAGCTGGCGAGCGCGGCGTCGCGGATCGGCGCCGGCGAGCTCGCCGCGCCCGTGCGTGTCCGAAGCTCGGACGAGCTGGGCCGGCTCGCCGAATCGATGGAGCAGATGCGCGTGCAGCTCGCCGAGCGCGACGCGCACATGCAGCGCATGCTCGCCGGAATCGCGCACGAGGTCCGCAACCCGCTCGCCGGCATGACCTTGTTCACGGGCCTCTTGAAGGACGAGCTGCCCGAGAGCGACGAGCGCCGCGCGCACGTGCTGCGGATCGCGCGCGAGCTCGGCTACCTCGAGCGCGTGGTGAACGAGTTCCTCGACTACGCGCGGCGGCCGCGGCCGGAGCTCGCCTTGGTCCACGCAAGAGAAGTCTTGGACGAGGTCGCGCAGTTGGTCGCGGCCGACGCGGAAGCCGCGGGCGTGCGCGTCACGATCGAAGGCGACGCGGAGCTGCACGCCGACGCCGGGCAGCTGCGGCGCGCGGTCTTGAACCTCGCGCGCAACGCGATCCAGGCGTCGCCGCGCGGCGGCGCGGTGACCTTGCGCGCGTTCGCCGGCGGCGTCGCGGTCCACAACCGCGGCGAGACGATCACCGCCGAGACCAGCGCGCGCATCTTCGATCCGTTCTTCACCACGCGCGAGAAGGGCACCGGCCTCGGGCTCGCGTTCGTGCGCGACATCGCGCGCGATCACGGCGGCGCGGTCGAGGTCTCCTCCGAGGACGGCGAGACGGAATTTCGTATCATGCTTCCGCGAGGCACGACGTGAGCGTCATCCTGATCATCGACGACAACGACACCGTGCGCGACGGGCTCGCCGCGACGGTGAAGAAGATGGGCCACGATCCGGTGGTCGCCGCGTCGGGCGCCGATGGCCTCGCGCGCTTCCGCGAGCGGCGCGCCGACTTCGTGATCACCGACCTGAAGATGCAGGGGCTCGGCGGCGTCGACGTCTTGAAGCAGATCGGCGCGCTCGATCCCGACGTGCCCGTGATGATCGTGACCGGGTTCGGCACGGTCGAGACCGCGGTCGAGGCGATGAAGCTCGGCGCGTTCGACTTCCTGACCAAGCCGTTCGCGCCCGAGCTCGTGCGCCTGAAGGTCGATCGCGCGCTCGAGCTCGCGGCGGCGCGGCGCGCGCGCCGTCGCGCCGAGGCGATGACCGAGTACCTGCGCGCCGAGGACGACGATCGCTTCAGCGAGCTGGTCGGCGCGTCGGAGAAGATGGCCGCGGTGCGCAAGGCGATCGACAAGGTCGCGGCGTCCGACACCACGGTCTTCGTCGGCGGCGAGAGCGGCACCGGCAAGGAGCTGGTCGCGCGCGCGATCCATCGCCTGTCTCGCCGGAGCGCGGGGCCGTTCGTGAAGGTCAACTGCGGCGCGATCACCGAGACGCTGCTCGAGAGCGAGCTGTTCGGGCACGAGCGCGGCGCGTTCACCGGCGCGATCAAGCAGAAGCTCGGCCGCTTCGAGCTCGCCGACGGCGGCACGATCTTCCTCGACGAGGTCGGCGACGTGCCCGCGTCGATGCAGGTCAAGCTCCTGCGCGTCCTGCAGGAGCACGAGATCGAGCGCGTCGGCGGCGAGCGATCGATCAAGGTCGACGTGCGCGTGATCAGCGCGACCAACAAGGATCTCGACGCCGAGGTCGCGGCCGGCCGCTTCCGGCAGGATCTCTACTATCGGTTGCACGTCTTGCCCGTGCGCTTGCCGCCGCTGCGCGAGCGCCGCGAGGACATCCCGCTCCTGGCCGCGGCGTTCGTCGCGAAGCTCGCGCCCCGCACGAACCCGCGCGTGCGCGCCGTCGGCGACGCGGCGCTCGGCCGCTTGATGGCGTATCACTGGCCCGGCAACGTGCGCGAGCTCGAGAACGCGATCGAGCAGGCGCTCGTCTTCGCGGAAGGCGCGGAGATCGGGCCGAGCGCGCTGCCGGCGTTCCTGCACGCGCCCGGCGAATCCTCCGACGACGCGCTGGATGTGCCGCGCGAGCTGTCGTTGCCGGAGATCCTCGACGACCTCGAGCGGCAGCTGATCTTGAAGGCGTACAAGAAGGCCGGCGGCGTGAAGACCGAGACGGCGCGGCTCCTGGGCATCAAGACGAGCGCGCTCTACTACAAGCTCGAGAAGTACAAGATCGAGTAGGGCCTCAGGCCTCGGGCTTCGGGCCTCTGCCAGACCTCAGATTTCTGTGATCGCTGTGAGGAATCGCGCGTGTTTCGGGGGTGGCACGAGGCCTGCTACTACTAGGGGCGTGCGCTGGGGTCTGATCGTCTTGATCGCGCTCGCGGTCTTCGCCGGGCGTGCCCGCGCGGACGCGGCGGACTCCGCGATCGCGGCGGTGAAGACCGCCGAGCAGAAGACGCACGACCTCGCCGCGCAGAAGCAGGCGCTCGCCGCGCGCTATCAGCAGCAGCTCGCGGCGATCGATGATCTCAAGCGGCAGCGCGCGTCGTGGCGGCGCGATCGCCAGCTCAAGAGCGCGCTCGCCGAGTCGCTCGAGACCGCCAAGCAGCTCGCCGCGATCGCTTCATCGATCGATACGGCCGACGCGCAGCTCGCGCGCGCGCGCCAGACCGCGATCGCCGCGATCGACGCCGCACCGGAAGCGCGCCGCGCGCAGCTCGCGAGCTCGCGCGCGCAGATCGCCTCCGCGCTCGCGCCCGCGCATCCGAAGAAGATCGTCCTGCCCGACGACACGCTCGATCCGCTGGCGGATCCCGAGGAGCTCGATCAGCAGGCGGCCGCGCTGCGCGAGGGCGAGAGCGAGCTCGCGCGCGAAGCCGACAGCCTCGCGAAGCAGGCCGAACGCTTCGCGAAGCAGGCCGAGCTCTTGCGCCAGCACCAGCGCGCCGACGATCTCGCGATGCGCGACGACGCCGAGCCGCGCCGCACGCCGGGCGGCGCGGGCGGCGCCGCCAACGATCGCGCGAACCCCGCGCCGCAAGGCTCGGGCGCGCCCGACTCGCTCAGCACGCCGGGCGGCGGCGCCGCGACGTCGTCGTTCGAGGGCCAGCCCGACTTCGTGCTCGCCGACGTGATCGACTCCGCCGCGATCGACGGCCTGCGCCGCGCG
Organism: Kofleriaceae bacterium; assembly: GCA_035493675.1. Lineage (GTDB taxonomy): Bacteria > Myxococcota_A > Polyangia > Haliangiales > Haliangiaceae > JAIOQA01. The sequence goes on from DATJIA010000206.1 coordinate 7,796, forward strand.
GGCCGCGGCAGCGATCCCGCCGCGAAGGCCGCCGCCGCGAGCGCGGCGCGCGATCAGGTCGAGGCGCGGCTCAAGCGGCTGCGCGATCGCCGCGCGGCGATCGAAGCGCGCGCGCGCGAGCTGCGGCACTGATGCCGTCGCGAAGAGGGGCAGCGCCGAGGCCGAAGGCCGAGCCGAGCGGACCGCGCGACGCGCGGCCGCGAGGACGCGGGGTAGCCCCCCGAGCGACGGCTGGGATCGTCCGCGCGATCGTGATCGTCGCGGTGATCGCGCAGGGCGCGCGCGCAGACGATTGGAGCGGCGGCGTCGAGGCGGGCGGCGAGGCCGACTCGAACGTGCGGCGCGTCGAGGTCGGCCCGACGACGACCGAGGCGCCGATCGCCGCGGGCCTGTTCCGCCTCGGCGGTCGGGTCGCGGGGCGCGGCGACACGCGGTACGGAAGCTGGACCGTCGACGGCCTCGGTCTCCTGCGCGCGGTCGCGACCCAGATGTCGACGGGCGAGAGCGTCGGCGTGGTCGCCGGCGACGCGCGCTGGGACGTCGCGATCCCGCATCGCACCGCGCGCGCGTTCGTGCGCGCGGATGTCTACGACGTGCTCGGCCTCGAGGGCCTGTTGTCGACGCGCGCGTTCGCGACCCGCGGCGCGGAGGCAGGCGTCGCGCTCGCCGACGGCGAGCGACGCGTCACCGTGACCGGCGGCGCGCGCGACTTCACGTACAAGCCCGATCACGACTTCGACTGGCGCGGACCGTCGTTCGGCGTGCGCCTCGACGCGCCGCTGTGGCGCGCGACCGGCGACGAGCCCGCCGCGCTCGAGCTGTCCGCCGACTACCGCTTCGAGCGGCGCAGCTTCAGCGGCCTCGCGTTCGCGAACGGCTGCACGCCCGGCGCCGCGCCGGATCCGATGTGCTACGTGCCGACGACCGCGCACCGCGCCGATCTCCACCACCGCGCGCTCGCGCAGCTCACGTACACCGGCGAGCGCGTGCTCAGCGCCGGCTACGAGCTGGTCGTCGCCGACTCGACGAGCTACGGCCAGTCGGTGATCCGCCACCGCGTGCTCGCGTCGGCGACCAGCGAGCTCGGCGCGCGCGTGCTGATCACCGCGTCGGCGATCTTGGAGCTCGATCAATATCCGGCGCCGCTTTTGGTCGCGCGCGACGTCAACAGCACGAGCTTCTCGTCGATCGAGGACGACAACCGCAACATGATCTCGGTCCTGCTCGGCCGGCCGATCACCGGGCGCTGGAGCGTCGAGGCGCGCTGGGCGCTGTGGGCGAACGCGTTCACGGGCGACGCGTACTCGTTCCGGCGGCAGGTCGTCTACGTCGGAATCGTGTGGGGCGCGCCGCACTGAGACGCCGAGCCGGGGCAGGGCCGAGGCCCGAAGGGCCGAGCTGAGCGCACCCCACCGGGGTGGGGGCGCGAAGACCCGGGGTAGCACCCGGCAAGGCGGCCGAGATCGTGGTAAGCCGCGCTCGTGCGATCGATCCTCTTCGGTCTGGTCCTCGTCCTCGGTGCCAGTGCGTGCGGCGCGAGCGGCGACAAGTGCGACAAGGCCTGCCGCAACTACTTCACGCTCCATTACTGGGACGAAGCCGACAAGGAGATCGCGAAGGCGCCGCCCGATCAGCGCGACGCGCTCCGTCGCAAGAAGGTCGAGCAGCTCGATCCGCGCATGAACCAGGAGCTCGGCATGTGCGTCTCGCAGTGCCGCGAGGCCGCCGGCAACGACGAAGCGAAGTGCATGATCGAGGCGAAGACGGCGAAGGACGTCGAAGCCTGCGTGCCGCCCGGCGGCGCGGAATAGCTAGTGACGATGGTCGCGATTGCCGCTGCTGCTCGATGACGGCGGCGGCGTGCTCGTGCGGTGATCGCGGTTGCCGCTGCTCGGAGGCGGCGGAGGCGGCGGAGTCGAGCTGCGGTGATCGCGATCGACGTTGGTGTTCGTCGGGGGAGGAGGCGGCGGGGGAGGGGGCGGCACCGCAACGTCGACCGTCGTGCTGCGGTGATCGCGGACGGAGTCGGTGACGGTACCGACCGTGTCCGTCACCGTCGTGACGGTCTCGATCACGCCGCCACCGCCGCCATCGACCTCGGTCCAGAAGCCGGGGATCCAGATCCATTGCGGCGCGGTCCACTCCCAGTGACCGCCGACCCACGACTGCCCGGCGACGGCGTCGCCGTGGAATTCGTCGACGGGCGCCGGCATCGGCGGGCGCATCACGCCGCCGAGCGAGACGAGCAGCGCGATCTGCTGCTCGCGGATCTCGACCGCGATCTGCGCGCGGCGCGCGTTCGCTTCGTCGATCGCGGCACGCTGCGCGCGGAGCTGCGCGTCGCGCGCCTCGGCCTGCGCGCGCGCCTCGTCTTGCGCGCGGAGCTGCGCCTCGCGCTCGTGCTGGCGCTTGTACGGATCGCCGCCGCAATAGGTCAGCCACGCGACCATGCCGTCGCGCGCGGCGTACGCGCGCGCGCGGACCTGTGCCTCGAGCTGCACGCGCGCGTCGATCTGCGCCTGCGCGCGCGCGCGCGCATCGATCTCGATCTGCGCACGCGCGCTCGCCTCGGCCTGCGCGCGCGCCGACGCCTCGGCGCGCACGCGCGCGCGCAGCTCGGGATCCGCGCCGAGCGCGATCAAGCCGCCTCGCACCGACGCGCGCACGTCGTTGGCGTGCCCGACGATC
>DATJIA010000207.1:0-39577 GCA_035493675.1 Kofleriaceae bacterium
GACCAGCGCGAACAGGGCGACCGTCGCGAACAGGCCCGCGGCCCACAGCGATCGCGCGGCGACGCCGCCGGTGTCGGGCACGAGCCGCCGCACCTCGAGCACGAACGGCGGCGCGTACGGCAGGACGCACGCGATCGCGTCGTCGTCGGTCGGCGGGATCGTCGCGGCGCGCGCGAAGATCGCGCTGCGCTCGGACCACGCGCGACACGGCGCGAGCACGTCGTCGGGCGGGACCAGCAGGCGCGCTTGGCCCGTCGGCGCGGGGACCTCCCACGCGGTGAGGCCGGGCGCGATGTCGGCGGCGCGGCCGATCTCGAGGACCTCGCCGCCGGCGACGTCGACCTGATGCGGCGCGAAGCGGTTGTCGCGGTAGACGAGCGGCGTCGCGCGCAGCGCGGAGGTCGCGAGATCGCGCTCGAGGATCAGCGCGGCGATCGGGGTGGTGTCGTTGCAGAGGACCGCGATCGCGGCGCCGGGGCCGCGCAGGCTCGTAGCGCCCGTGCTCGCACCACACGCGCGATGATCGAGGAGGCGCGCGGCGAGGGATGCGGCTTCGTCAGTGTCGAGCGGCGCGTCGCCGTGATCGCGATCGATCGACGCGAGCAGGATGCGCGTGTGCGACGCCTCTGCGCGCGGGCGCGGCGTGAGCGTGAGGCCGGTCGGGCCGTCGGTGGTGACGTCGAGGAGATCGAGGCCGAGCGATTCTTCGTCGAGATCGTAGGAGGATGGGAGGCGCACGCCGCCGGCGGGGGCGTAGCCGATCGAGGTCGAGCCCTTCGACTCCGCGCTCGCGTCGCTCGCGCTCCGCTCAGGGCGAACGGTTTTGGTCTGTGCGAGCGGGATGGAGACGGCGCGGATGAAGACGCGGGCGCGGGCGGCGCCGCGCGGCGCGTCGGCGAGGCGCGCCATGCCGTCGTCGGCGGGGAACGTGCCCCAGATCCACGCGGCGGAGATGCCGAGCGCGGCCGCGGCGAGCGCGGCGAGCAGCATGCGCGATCGATCGACGAGCGCCTCGGGCGCGATGCGCGCGCGTCGCGCGGCGCGCGCGGCGAGCACGCCGAGCGCGATCAGCCCGGCGAGCCACGCGATGTTCGCGAGCTCGATCATGGATGGGCCGCGGCCGGACGATGGCCGTGGATCGGCGGGCGCGCGGGCGCCGCGTCGGGCGGCGCGGCGTCGGGCGGCGTCGCGTCGGGCGGCGTCGCGGGCATCGCATCGGGCGGCGCCGCATCGAAGCTCGCCGCGACCGCGGACGTGCGCTCGACGATCGGCGGAGGCGCAGCCGACGAGCCGGTCCGCGACCACACGATCGCGATCAGCACGACGATCAAGACGTTCATCGCGATCGCCGCGAGCCAGATCCGCTGGAGCATCGGATCCGATCCACGCGGCGCCGCCGCACCGCCGACCCCGCGTGCGATCCGCTCGAGCTTCTCGAGCTCCGCGCGCAACGACGCGACGCGCTCGCCGAGCACGCGATCGACGCGAGCCGCCGCGGCCTCGTCGAGCCCGCGCGCCATCGCCTGCGCCGCGCGCGCCGCCGCGGCGTCCGCCCCGCGAGCGAACGCCGACTCGACGTCGCGCAATTGCTCGTCGAGCCGCGCGCGCACGCCGGCGCCGAAGCGCGCCCATTCGTCGATCAGCTCGTCGGCCTGGCGCAGGAAGCGGCCGAGGTGATCGTTCAGCTCGGCGAGCGAATCGTCTCCCGGAGCGGGCGGCGGCGGCGGGAGCTTCGCGCGTCGTTCAGCCACGTGCGCCTCCGATCAGCGATCCGATCCGCGCGCGCACGCCGGCTTCGAGCGGCGCCCGCCGATCCGCGGGCAACATCGCCTCCCATCGCAGGCGCCGCCAGTAGCGCAGCGGCGGGGCGTCGCGCTCGAGCGCGATCAGGTGATCGGCGAGGATGCGCCTCGCGAGCGCGCCGGCGATCCGATCCGACGCGCGCGTCTCGAAGCAGCCGCGGCCCCACGCGTGCACGACCTTGTTCCACAGCCAACCGGCGTCGTCGCCGGACAGCGCGACGCCGCGCGCGACACACGCCGCGCGCGCCGCGTCGTCGATCACGCCGGTCCGCGCGAGCCACGCGTCGAGATCCGCCGCGCGATCCCACGCATCGACCAGCGCCGCGAGCTCGTCGAACAGCGTCTCAGCCGAAAGACCGTCGTGCTGCGCGAGCGCGAGCGCCGCGCGCCACACGCGACGCGCGCGCGCCGGATCCGACGCACACGCGCGCCACGCCGCGCCCGCATAGTGATCGAGCGCGGGCGCCGCCGCCGGCGCGCCGATCTTGATCGACACGTCCCGGGTGCGCGCGCGCACCGACGGATCGATCCACGTGTCGAGCGTCGCGAGCGCGCGCGCGATCGACGGCTCGATCGATTCGCACGCGAACGCATCTCCGCATCGCAGCGCGTGCGCCGCCGCGCCCGCGACCTCGGCCGAGAGGAACGCCGACGACGACAGCGGCCCCGGCTCCGCGATCTCGACGTCCTCTTCGACCGACGCGGCGCCGGCGTACGGCGCTTCGATCCACGGCACCGACGCGAGCAGCGCCGCCGCCGACGCGTCGCCTTCGATCACGCTCACGACCAAGCCCGCGTAGCGCCGCCCGTCGGCCGGCGCGATCTCGTCGAACGATCGCGCCCACACGACGCGCCCCGGCGCGAGCCGCGCGAACGCGAGACATCCCCGCGCGCGCTCCGCGATCTCCGGATCACCCGACGACGACGGATGCCAGTGGAAGTCACCGCTCGCCGACGACGGCGTCGCGTGCTTCTGCAACCACGCGTGCCGCACGCGCGCGCGCATCACGTGCCTCCCGCGCCGAAGCCGCCGCGCCGCGCCCAGACCTCGTCGGGCACCGTCACCGGCGGCGTCTCGCCACCGAGCGGCGCGAGCATCGGCGCGGGGACCTCGGCCGCGACCGGCGCGTCGATCGGCGGGGCCGAAAGCGCGCGCGCGCGCACGCGCCGCGGGAACGCGAGCTCGCCGAGCCAGCCGAGGAACGCCTGCCGCGCCTCGCCGCCGAACGCGCCCGGTCCGTCGCTGTACTCGTACTCCAAGACTTGATCGACGGAGGAAGCAGGCGTCGTCCAACGTCCGGTGTGCGCGGCCTCGCGCCACTCGCTCCACGGCGTCGACGTCGCGCTGCACTGCGCGCCCGCGTCGTAGCGCAGGTGCGTGATCATCAAGTCACCGTCGCGTCCGTCCTCGGCGTCGCGGCAGTGTTGCCGCACGACGTCGCGCACGACGATCGGCAGCGCGCCGCCGACGATCTCCTCGCCCCGCGCGCGCGCCGCGATCGCCACGCGCTCGTCGCGATCCGCGCCGTCGGAGCACACCGCGTCGACCACCGCCCATCGATTGATCGCGATCAGCGCGCGCGCCGACGGATCCAACGACGCGAACAGCGGCAAGAGCTCCTTCAAGCGCGCGTACGGCGAGCCGTCGAGGTCATCGCCGAGCCCGAGCGGATTGCACACGAGGATCGGCGCGAACGCGTACGGACGATCGTCACGCGCGCGCCGCGCGCGCACGAGCGCCTCGAGGAACGCGTGGTAGTCGGCGGCCGTCTCCGAATAGACGTGCTCGCCGGCGACGTCCCACAAGCAGATCTCGACGTCGCCCGCGCGCGACAGCGCCTCGCGCGCGCGCAGCCATCCGATCGCGCCGCCCGCCGCGGCGACCGCGCCGCCCGCGATCGCGCCGATCGGCCCCGCGGCGACGCCGAGCCCCGCGCCGACCGCCGCGCCCGCGCCGAACGCCGCGCCCGCGCCGCGCACCAAGCCCGCCGCGCGCCCGAGCAGCGACGCCTGCCCGCCGAAGCTCAGCTGCTCGAGCAACGCCGACGCGCGGATCCGGAACACATAATGAGGGACGACGCCGGGCGCGGTCGCCGCCGGCCGCGGCGCCTTCGCGTTCATCACGAGCCCCATCACCTCGCGATTGAACGCGAGCTCCGCGCCGGTGAGATCCGGCGCCGCCGCGCGCAGCGTGCGGATCGCGTGCACGATCAGCTGCGTCTTGCCGTCGCCGCGCGCGCCGATGACGGCCAGATCGATCACCGCGGCGACTTCCTCGCCGGGACCCGGCTCCGTCAGCGACGCGAGCCCGCGCAGACCTGCGACCTCCTCGCGCCCCAAGACCGGCACACGAGTCACGAGACACTCTCCTCGAACGGCCTGCAGTCGAAGATGAGCGACCGCGCTCGCCGCGCAAGCGGATTCGTCACGCGTGTTGGATCCGCGAGCCGCGCGCGCGGTTTACATGCGCGCAACAGTCAGACGGGCTTGTCGAGAACCACCGAGAACTTCACGCCGTTCTCCGACAAGATCTCGCGGATGCGCTCGAGCGTATCGGCCGCGACGTGCGGGAAGTCGGCGACCGTCGTCCACGGCCGCAGGTAGAGCTTGATCGCGTCGGGCGTGATCTCCGTGAGCTCGAGCGCGGGCGCGGGGTTGGTCAAGACGCGGCGGTCGGTCATCGCCACGCCCTCGAGCCATCGCTTCACCTGGAACAGATCGCTGCCCTGCGCGACCGAGACCTGGATGTCGACGCGCCGCGTGCCGAGCACGGTGAGGTTCTCGATCGATCCGGTCACGATCGTGCCGTTCGGGATCGTGATCTCGCGATTGTCGGCGGTGACGAGGATCGTGTGGAACACCTTGATCGCCTCGACGCGCCCCGTGTACTTCCCGATGATCACGAGGTCGCCGACCTTGTACGTGCGCAGCACGATCAGCATCACGCCCGCCGCGAAGTTCGAGAGCGATCCTTGCAGCGCGAGCCCGACGGCGAGGCCGGCCGCGCCGAGCACCGCGACGACCGCGGTCGTGTGCACGCCGACGCGCTCGAGCGACGCCGACACGATCGCGACCAACATGATCGCGTAGAGCACGTCGGTGAGGAACTTGCGCAGCGAGACGTCCATCCCGCTCGACTCCATCATCGCGTTCGCGCCGCGGATCAGCGCGCGCGCGATCCAGCGGCCGAGGAAGAAGATCGCGACCGCGATGCAGAGATTGATGCCGAAAGGTTGGAAGTACTTTTCGGCGACTTGGCGGACGCTCCACGTCGAGTTTCCCATGGGCGGGGATGCTAGCTTCACGCCCATGGCGATCAAGACGGTTACCCCGTATCTCAACTTCGACGGCACCGCGCGCGACGCGATCACGCTCTACGAAAAGGCGCTCGGCGCGAAGAGCGAGGGCGTGATGCCGTTCGACAAGGATCCGAACCGCGTGATGCACGCGGTCGTGATCCTCGGCGCCGGTCGCGTCATGATCAGCGACACGATGCCGGGGATGCCGCTCGTGCAGGGATCGAACGCGCACGTCACGCTCGACTACGACGACGTCGACGAGATGCGGCGCGCGTTCGCCGCGCTCGGCGAAGGCGGCAAGGTCACGATGCCCCTCCAGGACACGTTCTGGGGCGCGACCTTCGGCATGCTCACCGATCGCTACGGCATCAACTGGATGTTCAACGCGACCAAGGCGCCGGCGTGAGCTTCGACGTGAGGAACTCGAGGAAGGCGCGGACCTTCGGCGACAAGTTCCTCGTCGACGGATAGACCGCGAACAGCTCCGACTGCTGCATCGACCACCCGTCGAGCACGTAGACGAGCCGGCCCGCCGCGACGTCATCGGCGAGCACGAGCTCGGGCAGGAGCGAGATGCCGGCGCCCGCGCGGGTCGCGTCGCGCAGCGCGAGCACGCCGTTCGAGACCAGGCGCCCGCGCGGCGTCGCGTCGACGACGCCGCCGGGCCCGTGCAACATCCACGGCACCGCACGTCCGCTCGGCGCGAAGACCAGCGTGTCGTGATCGGCGAGCTGCGCCGGCGTCGTCGGGGCGCCTCGCTTCGAGACATACGACGGCGCCGCGCACGCGCGCAGCTGCAGCGCGCCGAGCTTGCGCGCGATCAAGGTCGACTCGATCAGCGGCCCGAAGCGGATGCCGAGATCGACGCCCTCCTCGATCAGATCGACGATCCGATCCGCGAGATCGAGCTCGAGCTGGATCTCCGGATACTGCGCGAGGAAGTCGGCGACCAACGCGCCCATGTACGTCGAGCCGAGATCGACCGGCACCGTCACGCGCAACAAGCCGCGCGGCGCGGTCTGCATGTCGGTGACGACCTGCTCCGCCGCGGCGATGTCCTGCACGATCCGCTGGCAGCGCTCGTAGTACGCCTGCCCGACCTCGGTGAGGTTGAGCTTGCGCGTCGTGCGCTGCAGGAGCCGCACGCCGAGCCGCTCCTCGAGCTGCGCGATCTTGCGGCTGACCGTCGACTTGGGGAGGCCGAGCTGTTGCGCCGCGGCGGTGAAGCTGCGGGTGTCGACCACCTTCGCGAAGACGACGATCTCGTTCAGGTCCACGCGGCGAGCATACGCTCGTTCTACTTCTGGATCGGCGAGCAGTCCTCGATCGAGAACATCTGATCGACCTTCGGGTCCTCGCCGATCACGTGCCACGCGATGTCGAAGTTCGGGTCGTAGGTCACGCGCACGGTCTTGTCGCCGGTGAGGCCCTTGATCTGCTTCACGACGTTCTTGATGCCGCAGTGGGGGAGCGGCGGACCTTCGGTGATCGGCTGGTCGGGCTTCTCGAGCGCGTCCCACTGATCGCCGTAGTCGACGCCCGACGGGCCGAAGCTGAACTTCTTGAACGCGTCCTCGCGCAGCTTCTTGCTCAGGCCGTTGATGCGCTCGAGCGAGAAGTACTCGACCTGCGCGCCGCCGCCGGAGGCGTCGAGCGTGCCGTCGGCGTGAACCGCTTGCAGGTTGATCGAGAGGAAGAGGGCGTCCTTGCGCCACGCGAGCGCGGTCGATTGCACCGCGGGGATCATCGCGTCGGCGTCGATCTTCTTCACGTCCATCTTGAGCGAGCTGTACGAGAGCATGCCGGGCTTCGACTTGCTCGACTTCATCTTGCTCTTGATCACCGCGCCGCCGACCGCGAGCGCGGCGACGCCGACGACCGCCGCGCCGACCTTGAGCTTGCTGCCGCCCGCGGGGACCTTGAACGGGACCTTGAAGCCGCCGATGTTGACGTTCATCGACGCGCCGCCTTGCGTGGTCGGAACCGCGGGCGAGCTTCCGGCGGCGCCGACCGACGGGCCCGGCGTCTGGAACGCCTGCGCGCCCGGCGGCTGCGCGGCGCCGTACGGGCTCGGCGGGTTCCACGGCGACGACGCGAGCGGCGCGATCGGTTGCCCGCACGTGCCGCACGCGACGGTCATGCTGTTGTGGCCCCACGCGGCGGCGCCGCACTTCTGACACCGGGTCTGGACGTAGTCGGTCGGATTCATCATGCCCTCGTAGAAGTAAGAGCACGCAGCGATCCGATGTGACGGACCCCGGACATCGTACGGATCATGTAGCCGCGCACCGGAGGGAGCGCGTTGCCGAGCGGGAACAGCCAGTCGCGCAACCAGCCGATCACCTTGGAGTCGGACTGGAAGAACGGGGTGAGCCAGCGCGTCATGCGCTGGTAATGACGGAGGTGGCCGCGGCGTGTGCGCGTGTAGGTCTGCAATGCATGATCGACGGTCGTCGACGAAGAGATCGCGTCGGCGAGCGCGTACGCGTCGAGGAGCGCGAGGTTCGCGCCTTGCCCGAGCTGCGGCGAGGTCGCGTGCGCGGCGTCGCCGATGAACACGACGCCGCGATCGATCCAGCGCGACATGCGGACGTCGCGATAGCGCGCGAAGACGAGATCGTCGATCGATCGGATCTGATCGAGGACGGGCGCGATGCGCGGATCGAGCGCGCGCACGTCGTCCTTCCACGCGTCGAGCCCGCGCGATCGGAACGCGTCGAGCTGATCGGACGCGAGGCTCCAGAACAGGCTCACGAGCGGCGTGTCGCCGTGCGGGCCGAGGCCGGTCGGCAGCGCGCCGTACAGGCGGCGCGCGCGCACCGCGACTTGATAGAGCTCGCCTTCGTTCGTGAAGATGCGATCGGGATCGCGACCGACGAACCACAGCGCGCCGAACCGATACGGCGCGTCGCGCGTGGTCTTGGCGGCGGCGTCGCGCAGCTCGGAGACCGCGCCATCGGCGATCACGATCAGATCGTAGTCGGGGCGCATCGAGGTCAGCTCGCGGACCTCGACGCCGGTCTGCACGGTGACGCCGGGCTCCGCGCACGCCGCGCGATAGAGCGACTCGAACAAGACGCCGCGATGGATCCCGATCCCGAACCAGCGCGGCTCGACGCGCGCGTACGCGAGATCGACGAGCGTGCGCCCGCGCGACGTGCGGCACCACAGCCGATCGAGCCGCGCGCCGCGCTCCTCGATCTGTGCGAGCAGGCCGAGGCGCGCGAGCACCGCCTGCCCGGTCGGCTGCAGCACGATGCCCGCGCCGACCGGCCCCGGCTCGCGCACGCGCTCGAGGATCGTGACGCGATTGCCGCCGCGCGCGAGGAGGAGCGCCGCCGCGGCGCCCGCGGTGCCGCAGCCGATCACGCCGACGTTCAGGCCGTCCATCGCCGGCGCTTCGTCAGGTACGGCACGAACAGGGGATGCTTCGGCGAGCCGCCGCGGTTCGCGCCGAGGCACCGCATGTCGCGACCGCCGAGCAGATCGATCACGTGCGCGACACGCGCGGGATCGCGCTCGCCGTGCGCGCCCCACGCGACGACGATCTCGCGTGCGCGCGCCGCGGCCGATCGGATCGCGCGATCGTTGTCGTCGCCGATCGGCGCGCGATGCGCGAACAGATCGCGCGGGTGGGTCGCGCGCAGCGCGTACAGGTTGACGACCTCCATCGCCGGCGCGCGCCACTTGCGTGCGAATCCCACGCAGCGGCGGATCGTCGGATCGTCGGTGACCTCGTCGGCGGTCGACGGGTTGAGCATCACGAAGAGCACGCCGGGCCCGCGCGCCCATCGACGCGCGAGCAAGTAGCGGTACGCTCCGTCGGCCCCCATGTCGTCACGGTACCGCGAGCTGACCACGAAGGTCGATGCGTTCTTCGCGCGCGTGCAGACGCGCCACGCGACCGACATGAAGTGCGGCAGCGGCTGCGACTCGTGCTGCCGGACGCGCTTGACGATCACCGGCGTCGAGGCGGAGGCGCTGCGCGCGCACGTCGCCACGATGGACCCCGCGGCGAAGCTCCGCTTGAAGGAGGTCGCGCGACGTCCCTTCGATCCGCGCGACATGCGCTGCGCCGCCCTCGAAGACGACGGCCGCTGCCTCGTCTACGGCGGTCGTCCGATCGTGTGCCGCTCGCACGGCGTGCCGATCCGCTTCTACGGTGAGGCCGACGGCAAGCGCTTCCCGATCATCGACTCGTGCCCGCTCAACTTCGTCACGGGTCCGCACCACGCCGACCAGGACTGCATCCTCGATCAAGAGACGCTGTCGGCGACGCTGATCGCGATCGACAACCAAGACGCCGACGCGCGCGGGCGCGATCGCGGCGATCGCTTCGATCTCGCGGCGCTCTTGATCGAGCTCACGGCCGACGAATAGCGTCCCACGCGTCGCAGAGGTCCTGCTTCACGTGCGCCTCGTCGTGCGGCTCGAGGTCGAGCACGTGCGTCGTGTCGCGCGCCGTCGAGTACGCGGGCCAGCCCGGATCGCCGGCGCGCGCGAAGTTTCCCCACGCGTCCATGACGATCTTCGAGAGGGGCTGCTCGCGCTCGCTGAGCGAGATGCCGCCGTCGGTGTTGCCGAACACGAACCACAGATCGACCGAGTGGGTCGCGCCGAGCGCGTGCGCCTTCTCGTCGTCGAGCGCGTGCGTCCATTCGTAGGTGAAGACGGTGCGCCCGCGCGCGAACGCGGCGCGCGCGGCGCGGCGATCGTTGCACGCGAAGATGCCGTCGGTGACGACGTCGGTGAGGACGTCTTTCGGCGTCGGTCGATCGTACCGCGCCAGGATCTTCGACGCGCCGGCGCCGAAGACCTCGTCGACGAAGCCCTGCAGCTCGTCGGGCGTCACCGACTCGAAGCCGAGCGTGTGCAACACGCCCTCGGCCTCGTTCCATCCGATCAAGAGCGGCACGTCGGCGGATTCGCCGCGCGCGATCGCATCGAGCGGCACGCGCGGCAGCGTGTCGCCGTCGACGACCGGGCCCCACCACACGCCCGGATGCAAGAGCAGGCCGCGCTTGAACGGCATCGCGTGCACGATCGTGTCGAGGGGCGCGGCGCGCATGCACGCGTCGTCGTCGGGATCGCAGCCGATCGCGCGCGCGAAGTCGGCGCCCTGCGCGTTCGCCGCGGCCTGGTCGAAGTAGAGCGCGTCCGCGCACGCGCCGCTCTGCATGATCGCGCGCGCGAACAGGCCGCGGCTGCCCGGCATCGCGAGCTGCGCGCACACGCTCCACGCGCCCGCCGACTCGCCGAAGATCGTCACGCGCGCGGGATCGCCGCCGAACGCGCGCGCGTTGCGCTGGACCCACGCGAGCGCGGCGCGCTGATCGAGCAAGCCGAAGTTCGTGCCGAGCGACGGCCGCGAGATCCAGCCGAGCGGGCCGAGCCGGTACTCGATCCCGATCACGATCACGCCGGTGCGCTTCGCGAGCTTGGCGCCGTCGTAGATCGCGTCGGTCGCCGCGCCTTGATAGAAGGCGCCGCCGTGGATCCACACCATGACCGGCGCGCGGTCGGCGCCGTCCGGGGTCCACACGTTCAAGGTCAGGCAATCTTCGGACGACACGCGCGTGAAGCCGCCGGTGTCCGGCTGCGCGCACGCGGGCGCGGGCTTGGTCGCGTCGCGCGGCGTCGGCCACGAAGCGACGTCGCCGGGCGGCTTCCAACGATCCGCGTGCGCGTACGGAATGCCGAGGAAGACGCGCACGCCGTCGCCCGCGCTTCCGACGACGGCGCCGCGATCGGTGACGACCGTGAGCGGATCGATCTTCGGCGCGGTGATCGCGCGCGGCTCACTGCACGCGATCAGCAGCGAGACCAACAACGCGACGCGCATTCCGCCTGGACACACGATCATTCGCTCCAGTTGCGGCGGATGTCGGTCAGTCGTCCCGGATCGATCGTGATGGTGAGGGTCTCGTCCTTGTTGAGATCGTCGTTCACCAACCGGAGCTGATGATCGCCCGCCGGATAGCCGCGCGCGACCGGCGTGTCGCCGACGTACGTGCCGTCGACGGAGACGTGCGCCCACGGCTTCACCTTCACGCTCAGCGTGCCGGTCTCCTTCTTCGCCGGCGCCGCGTCGGGCGGCGGCGGCGGCGGCGCGGCGGGCGCGGCATCGATCATCGCCGGCGCGGTCGACATCGGAACGCGCGCATCGGGATGACGATGGCGGTGATCGATCGGCGCATCGATCACGATCGCCGGTGCGGCATCGATCACCACCGGCGGCGGTGCCGCATCGATCGACGGTACGGTCATCGCGACCGGCGGCGCCGCATCGATCGAGACGACCGCCGCCGGCGTCGATCCTCCGCCGCGCGTCAGCATGATCGCGGTCGCGATGATGCCCGCGCTCGCGACCAGCGCGAGCGCGATCCACAGCGGCGCGCGCGATCCGCCGCGCGGCCTCGGCGACGTCCGCGTCGACGCGCCCATCAGCGCGCGCTGCTCGCCCGACGGCGCCGTCCCGGTCACGTCGGCGAACGGCACCGGCCCCGACGGCGTCGCGACGAACCCCGGCTGGCTCTCGCCGCGCCGGCGCGGCGCCTCGGGGAACCGCTGCCGCAAGAGCTCGCGCAGCGCGATCTGCGCGCGCGGATCGATCACGCTCGTCGACAAGATCGCCTCGTGCGCCGCCTGCGCGTTCGCGAACCGCGCGTCGCGATCGCGCTCGAGCATCTGCATCACGACCGCTTCGAGGTCCGCGGGCACGTCGGGCCGCACCGTGCGCGGCCACGCGATCGGCTGCGTCAGGAGGCGCGCGAGGATCTCCGCCTCGGTCTGCCCGGGGAACAGGCGCTGCCCGGTGATCAGCTCGTGCGCCATCACGCCGACCGCGAAGACGTCGGCGCGCCCGTCGAGCTCGAGCCCGTGCGCTTGCTCCGGGCTCATGTACGCCATCTTGCCCTTGAGCGTGTTCGACCTCGACGCGCCGGTCGCCGCGAGCGCCTTCGCGATCCCGAAGTCGACGAGCTTCACCGCGCCGTCCCACGACACCATCACGTTGTGCGGCGAGACGTCGCGATGGACGATGCGCAGCGCGCGCCCGCCGCTCTCGAGCTCGTGCGCGTACGACAGCCCGTTCAAGATCTCGCCGATCACGAACGCGATCACGCCCCACGGCATCGGCCCGCTCGACGCGAGCTTGCGCAGATCGACGCCGCGCACCAGCTCCATCACGAGGAAGTAGCGGCCTTCGGGATCGCGATCGAAGTCGAGGACCGAGACGATGTTCTCGTGATGGAGGAGCGACGCGATGCGCGCCTCGTTGACAAACATCTGCCCGAACGACGGATCGATCGAGAGCGCCGGCAGCATCCGCTTGATCGCGACCGGGCGCGCGAAGCCCTCGGCGCCGTGCGCGGTCGCCTCGAACACCTCGGCCATGCCGCCGCCGCCGATCAAGCGCCCGAGTCTGTACTTGCCGCTCACGAGGATCCGGCCCCAGGATACGTCATGTCCGAGATCCTCGACGAGGATGTCGCCGCGCGACGCGCGGGCGGGGTGCTCGCGCGCCTGGCCGCCGAGGGCGTCCACGCGGGCGATCGCATGGCGGTGATCGCGGGCAACGGACCCGCGTTCGTCGCCGCGCGCGACGCCGCGACCGCCGCCGAGCTGACGCTGGTGCCGATCAACCCGCGGCTCGCGCCCGCGGAGATCGACTGGATCGTCGCGCACGCGAAGCCACGCGTGATCCTGCGCGAGGAGTTGATCGAAGCGCAGCCCGCGACGATCGATCACGAGGCGATCGGCGCCACGCTCCTCTATACGTCGGGCACGACCGGACGCCCGAAAGGCTGCGTGCGCAGCGCGGCGCAGGAGCGCGCGCGCGCGACCGAGCTGCGCGGCTCCTACGCGATCAGCAGAGCCGACACGCATTTGATCGTCTGTCCGCTCGCGCACTCCGCGCCCGGCATCTTCCTGCGCGCGTGTCGCGCGGCCGGCGCGCGCACGGCGATCGCGGCGCGCTTCGATCCGCACGCCTTCGTCGACGACGTCGTGCGCCATCGCGCGACGATCGTCTTCCTCGTCCCGACGCAGGTGTATCGCCTGCTCGCCCTGCCCCGCCCGGCGCTGCCGAGCCTGCGCGCGGTGATCGTCGCCGGCGCGCCGTTCCCACCCGCGCAGAAGCAGGCGTTCGAGGCCTGGCTCGGCCCCGATCGCCTCTACGAGTTCTACGGCTCGTCGGAGACCGGCACGATCAGCGTGATCGGCCCGCGCGATCACGCCGCGCACCCGGGCTCGGTCGGCCGCGCGCCGCCCGGCGTCGACGTGCGCGTGATCGACGGCGAGATCTTCGCGCGCTCGCCCGCGGTGATGAGCGGCTATCTCCGCGACGACGACACGCTCGAGCCGCGTGCGGAAGACGGCTTCCTCTCGGTCGGCGATCTCGGATCGATCGACGACGGCGGCTGGATCACCCTCGTCGATCGCAAGCACGACACGATCATCACCGGCGGACGCAACGTCTATCCCGCCGAGGTCGAGCGCGCGATCGCGACGCTCGGCCTGAGCGCGGTCGTCTTCGGTGTCGCCGACGACGAATGGGGTCAGATCGTCGCCGCGGTGATCGGCGGCCCGCCGCGCGATCTCCGCGACGCGCTGCGCGATCAGCTCGCCGGCTACAAGCTCCCGCGCGCGATCGCGTGGTGCGCGCCCGACGAGCTGCCGATCGGCTCGTCGGGCAAGGCGCTCCGCCGCGCCGCCCGCGCCGCCTTCGCGAACCGGCTCACACCGGTGGACGCGCGTAGACGATGATCGAGTCGAACGCCGCCGTCGCGTAGCAGGTGCGCACGCAACCTCGGGGCCGCATCGATCGCGCGCGAATCAGTGCGGTTGCGCGGCCGCGCGGCGTGCGGAACCGTGCGCGCACTGCGCGCGCACATCGTCGACGCGCACGCGCGGTCCGGCGCGTCGCGGGCTTGCGCGCGCGTTCGCTGGCACCTCGCTTGCGAGGAGTCGGCCCAGGAGGAGCCCGTGAGAACCTGCGCGATCGCCGCCACCCTGCTCGTCTCGATCTCCGCTCTGCCCGCGCGTGCGCGCGACCTCGGTCGCCCGCCGTGGATGGGCGCGACCTGCAGCGCCGCCGAGCGCCAGGAGGATCGCCTGGTCCGCGCCGCCGAACGCCTCAGCGGCCTCGACCTCGGCAGCGTCGCGATCCAGTACGACTCGCCGCTGCCGAGCGGGCTCGGCGCCAACGCCTACACCGACGGCGAGCGGATCTTCCTCGCGCACGATCACGCCGACGCGCTCGCCCACGAGCTCTGGCACGTGGTGCAGCAGCGGCAGGGCCGCGTCCATCCGACCCGCACGATCGCCGGCGCCGCGATCGACGACGAGCTCGCGCTCGAGGTCGAGGCCGACGCGATGGCGCTCGTGATCGAGGCCGGCGCCGCGCTCGACGCCGACGCGCCGTGCATCGTGCGCCCGCTGCACCCGCCGCGCACGCGCGGGCCGCTGGTGCTGCAGCGCTGATCGGTTACGCTGCGCGCATGCTCGAGCTCCAGATCGTGACCGTCTCGACGCGCGAGGGGCGCGTCGGCCCCAAAGTCGCCGCGTGGTTCACCGAACGCGCGCGGGCGCACGCGAAGTTCGAAGTGCGCCCCGTCGATCTCGCCGAGGTCGCGCTGCCGATCATGGACGAGCCGAACCACCCGCGCCTGAAGAAGTACACGAAGGAGCACACCAAGCGCTGGAGCGCGATCGTCGATGCGGCCGACGCCTTCGTCTTCGTCACGCCCGAGTACAACTTCTTCGCGCCGCCGTCGCTCACCAACGCGTTCGACTACGTGCTGCACGAGTGGGCGTACAAGCCGTGCGCGTTCGTCAGCTACGGCGGCGTCTCCGGCGGCACGCGCGCGGTCCAGATGGAGAAGCTGCACGCGACCTCGCTCAAGATGATGCCGATTCCGGAGACGGTCGCGCTGCCGTTCTTCACGAAGATGATCAACGAGCAGGGCGTCTTCGATCCGGGCGAGGTGCAGGACAAGGCGGCGGCCGCGCTGCTCGACGAGCTGCACCGATGGAGCGACGCGCTCGCGCCGCTTCGTAGTACGCTGCGCGCTCCGTGAAGTATCTCGCGATCGATCACCCGCGGTTCCGGCGCGTCGAGCGCGCGATCTTCTCGAAGCGCATCGTCGCCGACTGCATGACGCACGCGTGCCGCGATCGCGCGCCGGATCGCGCGCGCCTCGACGCCTGCTGCCAGCACGGCGCCGACGTCGACGTCGCCGAGCGCGACGCGATCCTCGCGCACGCCGATCAGATCCGCTCGCTCCTGCGCGGCGACGCCAAGCGCGCGCCGTGGTTCACGGTCCGCGTCGAGCGCGACGACGACTTCCCGTCGAAGCGGATCGTGCGCACGCGCAAGCTCGGCTCGGGCTGCGTCTTCCTCGCGCACGACGCGCGCGGCTGCGCGATCCATCGCGCCGCGATCGAGGGCGGCTGGGACTTCCGCGGCGTGAAGCCGCACGTGTGCCGGCTCTATCCGCTCAGCTTCACCAGCGACGGCATCGTGGTCTCCGACGACTATCCCGATTACTCGTGCGCGTACGAGCCGGGCGCGCCGACCTTGTATCGCCACGGACGCGACACGCTCGCCGATCTGTTCGGCGCCGCGCTCGTCACCGCGCTCGATCACGCCGAGCGCGCGGTGATCGCGAACGAGCCGCGCCGCTTGCCGATGGTGCAACCCTAGCGGCGCGCGCGACATCCACATGGGAATGGATCCCGGCACCCCCGACCCGACCGCGCGCTTCGCCCCGCACGCCGACGCCTACGCGCGCGGCCGCCCCGGGTATCCGGCCGCGCTGGTGCCGATGCTGCAGGCGATCGGGATCCGCGCCGGCACGACGGTCGCGGATCTCGGCGCGGGCACCGGGCAGTCGTGCGAGCCGCTGCTCGCGACCGGCGCGCGCGTGATCGCCGTCGAGCCGAACGAGCCGATGCGCGTGCACGCGGCGCAGCGCTTCGCGGGCGAGCCGCGCTTCTCGGTGGTCGCCGGGCGCGCGGAGGCGACGACGCTCGCCGGCGCGTCGATCGATCACGCCGCCGCGATGCAGGCGCTGCACTGGTTCGATCTCCCGGCCGTGCGCGCCGAGCTGCGCCGCATCGTCCGTCCCGGCGGCCGGGTCGTGCTGGTGTGGAACACCCGCGCGCAGACGACGCCGTTCATGCGCGATCTCGAGGCGATGGTGCGCCGGTTCGCTCCGACCTACGAGCAGCTCGGGCACGTCGGCGCCGAGCGCGAAGCACGTGTCACCTCGTTCTTCGGGCCCGATGCGTTCACGCACGAGCAGATCGCGCACCAGCACGAGGTCGATCGCGCCGGCTTCTTCGACCTGCTCGGCTCGATGTCGTACATGCCCAAGCGCAACACCGAGGCGCACGCGCAGATGCTGGTCGCCGCCGGCGAGCTGGTCGCGGACCGCCCGCGCGTCTCGATCGAGTACACGACCGACGTCTACGTCGGATCGGTCTAGCGTTTGCGATACGTGACCAGCCAGTCGCAGGCGTAGGCGATCTGCGCGGTGACGAGCTCGTCGAGGGCGTGCTGCGCGACCCAGCGCTTCGCGCGCGCGAGATCGCCGCGGCAGGCGAGCGCCATCTTCACCGCTTCGGCGAAGCGCTCGTGCGGGTGGGTCGCGGCGTACAGCGAGACGACGCGGCGGTAGCGCGGGTTGTCGAGGCCGCGCCGCGCGCGCAGGCGGCGCTCGACCTCGTCGGCGGCGGTGCCGACGCGATAGCGCGTGCGCACGTCGCCGAACAGGTGCAGGAAGCCGCGCGTGCGGGTCGCGCGATCGTCGAGGAAGACCAGCGCGTGGCCGAGCTCGTGGCGCGCCACGCTCGCGAGATCGAGCGCGGCGGTGCGCTCCGAGAGCGCGAGGATCGCGGCCGGGGCGCGATCGGCGGCGAGCATCGCGCGGTGGATGTGGATCGTGCGCGGCGCGTCTTCTTCGACGCCCGATCCGCTCGCGCTCCAGATGAACGCGATCTTGGTCGGGACGCCGAACGCGCGCAGCTCGCGCTCGGCGCGCGCGATGCCCGGGTGCTTCGCGGGCTTGCCGACCAGCGGGTCGCGCGCGTCGACGGGCCCGCGCGTCGTGCGCAGCCAGGTGATCAGCTCGCGTTGAAGCGGGTCGATGGATCACTGTCACAAACACCGCGTCGTGGTGCAATAGGGCGTGGAGATCCTCTCGAGCTGGTGGTTCGTGCCCACGATCGTCGGGCTGGTCGCCAACGGCGTGTGGCTCCTGGTCGCGAAGGAGCGGATCACGATCGGCCGCGCCGACGACGACGGCGTCGCCGACAAGATCTCGTTCGGCATCGCGCTGATCGCGGTCGTCGTGCTCGGACCCATCGCCGCGTACGAACGATCGCCCGGCGTGATCGGCGCCGCGATGATGATCGCCGCCGGCGGCTGGTCGTTCCCGGTCGCCTACATGTTCTTCACCTGGATCGACCGCGCCGACTGGATGCCGCCGTCGCGCGTGCCGGTGCCGCGCTCGCGCGCGCTGCACGGCGCGCTCGCGATCGTGATGACGCTCGCGACGACGTGGTCGATCCTCTATCCGGTCGTGCGCTGGCCGGGCACGAGCATGAAGGTCAACCCGACTCGCACGATGAGTCAGTGAATGACGCGCAAGAGCGCGGCCGCGTGCTTGCGCACCGTCGCGTTCGGATCGTGCGCCGCCGCCGAGCGCAGGTACGGCACGCTCGCGTGCCCGATCGTCTTGCGCAGGAAGTAGATCGCCTTGCCCTGCGTCTTCGGCGACGCGAGCGTGCGGATCACGTTGCGCACGAGCGTGCCGTTGTTGCGATACGCCGCGTTGCGCGTGATCGCGACGCGGTAGTGATCCATCGCGACCGACCACCACCGCTTGTCGTAGTAGAGGTTGCCCATCAAGAACGGGATGTACGAGCTCTTCGAGTTCTTGCTCGACAGCGCGCGCAGGCTCGACAGCGCGAGCTCGCGCTTGCCGTCCTTGATCATCTGCACCGCGGCCGCGACCGTCGGCGCGAGCTGCGGCGTCGCCGGCACGGGCTCCTTCGCCTCGACGTCGGCGTTCGAGGCGGGCGCGTCGGCGGCTTCGTCGTCGGGCGCGGCGGCGCTGCCCGAGCCGGCGGCCGCGGCGACCGCGGCGGGATCGGGATCGTCGGCGGTCGCCGGATCGGCGGGCTCGTCGTCGTTGCCGCTTCCGACCGCGACCGGCGCGGCATCGATCATGATCGGCGCGGCGTCGAGCGGTGCGTCGGGCGCGGGCGCGTCGATCTCTCCCGCATCCACGGGCATCACGATCTCCGGCATCGCCGCGTCGGGCACGAGCGTCGCCGGATCGATCGACGCGGTGATGCCGCTCGCGTCGATCACGATCTGCGCCGACGGCGTGATCGCATCGTCGTCGGTCGAGACCGGCTGCGGCGCGACCGATCCACTCGCGCTTCCGCTCGCCACCGGCGGCACGACGTCCTTGCTCGTGCCGCCGCGCGTCTTCACGAAGTACGCGGCCGCCGCGACGCCGC
This sequence comes from Kofleriaceae bacterium, assembly GCA_035493675.1. Taxonomy (GTDB): domain Bacteria; phylum Myxococcota_A; class Polyangia; order Haliangiales; family Haliangiaceae; genus JAIOQA01. Next base: position 18,632 of record DATJIA010000207.1, read on the forward strand.
CGACCGCGAGCACCAGCGCGGTCAAGCGCGACGCGCCGCCGCGCTTCACCTGCGCGAGGTCGCTCGACGACATCGCCGGCGGCGAGCTGACCTCGGTCTTGTCTCTCAGCGGCGGCGCCGGCTCGATCGGATCCGGCGGCGGCAGCGGATAGTCGGGCGCCGACGTGCGGAGGCGAACGGCCGGCGCCGCGTCGGTCGCGAGCGCGACCTCGTCGACCGCCGCCGCCATCTCGATCGCCGATTGGAAGCGCGCGCTCGCCTCCTTCGCCATCGCCTTGTCGATCAGCTCCTGCAGGCCGGGCGGGATCGCCGCGCCCTCGGGCACGAGGTTCGCGATGCGCGGGATCGGCGCGCCGCGATGCATCGCGAGCAGATCGAGCGTGTCCTCGGCGGCGAACGGCTTCTGCCCCGTCACCATCTCGAACAAGACGACGCCCGCCGCGTAGATGTCGGCGCGCGCGTCGACGGCGCCGCCGACGGTCTGCTCGGGCGCCATGTAGCTCGGCGTGCCGACGACGACCATCGACTGCGTCGCGTGCTGCGAGATCGCGCCGCGCAGGCGCGCCAGCCCGAAGTCGAGGATGCGCACGTGCGGGCCCGTGCCGATCTCCTCGCTGATCATGATGTTCGCGGGCTTGATGTCGCGATGCACGATGCCCTGCGCGTGCGCGTGCGCGAGGCCGGCGAGGATCTGGCGCATCAGGATCAGCGCGCGCGACGGCGGCAGCACGTCGTCGTCGAGCATCGCGCGCAAGGTCGTGCCCGCGACGAAGTCCATCACGAGGTACGGCGCGCCGTCGGTGACGCCGAAGTCGAGCACCGACACGCAGTGCGGGTGCGCGAGCTTCGACATCACGCGCGTCTCGCGCTCGAAGCGTCCGAGGAATTCTGGGTCCTGCGCGAACGCGGCGTGCAGGAACTTGATCGCGACCGCCTTGCCGACGGGCACACGCTCGGCGCGATACACCACGCCCATCGAGCCTTCAGCCATCGACTCGAGGATTCTGTATCGGCCGTCGACGACGCTGCCGACTCGCTCTTCACGCTCGGCGGTCAAGCCGGTCGAGGGTATCACGCCGTGGTGCAGCGTACGCGCCGAGCGGGAGTCGTAGCGGCGAGCGCGACTTGGCGCGCATCGAGCGCGGCCGGCGCGTTCCAGAGAGTGAGGAAGGGCGCATCGAGGAGATTCCCGAGCCGCGCGCCCGCGTAGTCGACGACGTGCATCGTCCCGTCGGGATCGATCGCCGCCTGCTCCCACGCGGCGCGGCACGGTCGGAACGTCGCGCGGTTCGCGAAGTCGTCGGCTCTCCGGAATTCGGAGACACGCGCGTCACCGCCTTCGACGCACGCGCAGCCGATCGGCGGCGCGAGGTGATCGACCAGCGTAATCTTCGTCGGCGCGAGCACGTCGCGCAGCGCGCTCAGCGCGGCGCGGATCGCGGGCGCGTCGGGCGCGAGCAGATCGTGACGCGCGAACGGCGTCGCCGGATAGGTCTCCTCGACCTTGAGCCAGTCGACGCCGAGCGCGGCGCACAGGCGGCCGAGCGCGGGCAGCTCGCCGACGTTGGTCGCGCCGACCACGGTCGAGATGCCGAGCCGCAGATCCGCGCCGAGCTGCTCGCGCAGCTCGATCGCGCGCGCGACGTGCTCCACGACGCGATCGAAGCGGCCGAGCACGCGGATGCGATCGTTGGTCGCCGCGGTCGCGCCGTCGAGCGAGATCATGATCGACGTGACGCCGTGATCGATCAGCATCCGCACGCGCTCCTCGTCGAGGAGGGTGCCGTTGGTGACGAGGTGCATCTTCGCGCGGCCGTGGCTGCGCGAAGCCACGCGGCGCACGACCTCGGGGAAGATCGGCGCGCTGAGCGACTCGCCGCCGTGCGTGAACGCGACGTAGTCCGCGTGCGCGAACGCGTCGTCGAGCGCGTCGAGGAGCCACGGCTGCAGCGCGCGCGCGCGGCCCGATTGCGTGCGCGCCGGCGCGTCGGTGATGCAGTGCGCGCACCGGAGGTTGCACGCCTCCGTCACGGTGACGTAGAGCCGCGACGGATACGCGGGACAGACCGCATGACCTTCCGTGAACGCGTGACGTGCGATCGCGGCGTTGTGCTCGATCAACGCGGGATCGATCGGGGCGCGATGATCTTCGATCACATACGCGCGCGTCGCGCGATCGAGGACCAGCTCGACCGTCTGATCGCGCAGCGTCCGGCGGAGGACGAGGATGTCGTCGCCGCGCGCGATCACGTGCTCGTCGCCGAGCCGGAAGATCTCCTCGCGCGCGCGCAAGGCGATCGCGTCCTTCACCGCCGCGTGCGTGGCGTGATCCCACGACGCCTCGTCCCACGGCATCGGCTGGCGATCCGGCCACGAGTCCTCGAAGTCGCGCGTCGCGTGCTCCGACGACGACGACAGCCCGAGCTCGTCGCCGTAGTAGATCATCGGCACCCGCGCGCCGAGGATCGACGCGACCAGCCCGAGCCGCGCGAGCGCCGGATCGCGCACGATCGTCTCGATGCGCGGCTGATCGTGGGTGCCGACGAACGCGAGCCCGCGCGCGCTCGCGACGCCGCGCCGGCGTTGCTCGTCGAACACGCGCGCGACCGCGCGCGCCGGAAGCTCTCCGCGCAGCCACGCGATCATCGCCTCGCGCGGCGCGAAGTCGGTCGCCGCGTCGAGCGCGTGCGGCACGAACCGATCGAGGCACGACGGCACGACCTCGCCGAACACGATCGCGTCCCGGTTCACCGCGCGCACCGCCGCGCGGATCGATCGGATCAGCGGCAGCGGCAGATCCGCGGCCGCGTCGACGCGCACGCCGTCGGCGCCGCGCCGCACCCAGCACGCGAACGTCTCCGCGATCCACGCCTGCACCTCGGGCTCGTCGGTCGCGAGCAGCGGCTCCTGCCACTGCCCCTTCTGGTAGTGCGCGTAGCCGGGGTCCTGTCCGTCGACGAACGGCCAGCGCGTCGCGCGGAACCACCGCCAGTACGGCGACGCGGGCCCGCGCGCGCGCACGTCGCGGAACGGCGCGAAGTCGCGGTGCACGTGGGTCGCCGCGACGTCGACGATCACGCGCAGCCCGTGCGCGTGCGCGCGATCGATCAGCCGCGCGAACGCCGCCTCGCCGCCGAGCGCGGGATCGACCGCGCGCGGATCGATCGCGTCGTAGCGATGCGGCGACGGCGCCTCGCACACCGGCGTCAGGTGCAGCGTGTTCACGCCGAGCGACACCAGATACGGGATCGATGCGACGACGCCGTCGAGATCGCCGCCCGCGCGCGCGTCGCGCTCCCACACGTCGCGCTTCGCGCGGAAGCGATCGACGAAGATCGTGTAGACGATCGCGCCCTGCCACCACGCCGGGGCGTCGGCGGCGCGCGGCGTGACGCGGAACATCGCGCCGCTGGCATCCCCGACCAGCCGTCCGTCGGCGAGCACGAACCCGTACTCGAGCGATCGACCCGCGCCGCCGAGCTCGAGCTCGAGCCACGTGTGCGAATCGCACGCGCTCGCCGCCCGCATCGCCTTGGTCACGAAGCCGCTGCCGTCGTCGAAGCGCAGGCGCAGCGTCGACCCGCCGCGCAGCCCCGCGCGCACGATCACGCGCCCGTCGCGCTCGCACACGAGCCACGGCTCCGACGGCGCGTGCAGCACCGGCTCCTCGCTGCCGCCGACGACGATCGCGCCGTTGGTCTCGCCTTCGCGCACGACCGTCCGCCACGCCGGATCGATCCACCACGATCCGTTCGGCTCGCGCACCTTCACTTCGTAGACGCCGGCGCCGAGCCGCAGCGTCGCATCGGGCTCCATCGCGATCGGCTGCTGCCAGCACGGCAGCTCGCCGCGCAGCTCGAGCCCGTGCGTCGCGCGCGGAGTGCGCGCGCGCACCGTCACCAGCGCACCGTCGGCGTCGAGGATGGTCACCCGCACAGGATCCGCTCGATCGTGCGGCGCGGCGTGCCCGACGGCGGCCGCAGGTACGTGACGTGCCCGTGGTCATCGGCCGACGCGGTCCAGTGCTTGCCCGACGCCTCGGCGCGCGCGCGGAATTCGGCCGCGATCGGCGCCTTGTGCCGCGACGTGTACACCTCGATGCCGCTCGCCGCGTCGATCACGCGATCCATCCGCGCCTTGTCGCGCACGCGCACCGGATGCGCGACGACGTCGAGCGCGCCGTCGGCGCGGATCGTCTCGATCGCCTCCTCCGGCGTCCACCCGAACAGCTCGTGCCCCTCGTTCCAGAACTGCACGTGGTAGCGGATGAAGTCTTCGTAGACCAACCGATTGCGATCGGCGACCAGGTTCAAGAAGTCCTGCAGCTGCGGGAACTCGGTCCCGTACAGCTTCCCGAGCGATCGATCCGGATCGATGAAGTACCGCTGCTCTTCGGGCAGCGCGGTCAACCACGCGAGCACGAGCTCGCGCCACCGGCGCGACACCGCGACCGCGCGCGCGCCCAGCTTCGTCGTCGACAGATCCGCGTCCGGCGCGAAGTACGCGAGCACGTGGATCTGCTCCGCGCGCGCCGTGCCGAAATGGATGAACGACGTGACCTCCATCGCGGGGACGAGGGTCACGCCGTAGTGCGCGGCCGCGGCGGCCGCGCGCGGCACGCCGGCGAACGAATCGTGATCGGACACCGCGATCACCTGCATGCCGAGCTCGGCGCGGAACGCGACGTAGTCCTCGGGCTCGGCGCGCCCGTCGGAGAACCGGGTGTGCCCGTGGAGATCGGTGGCGATCAGCTCACTCAATCGGCAGATCCTGCAGCGACGGCCGCGCGACCACCGCCTGCGCCGCCGACGACACGATGTCGTAGTTGACGCCGCCGTTGTTGTCCCAGAACTCGTAGCTCTTCGCGCCGTTCACGACGCCGTGGCGATAGCCGACCGCGTACTCGAACCGCGTCGTCGCGCCCGGCAGATCGAGATCGATCTTCCACCGCTCGCGCCCGCCGTACGGGAAGTCCTCGGTCCAGTACCACTTGTTCTTCTCACCGGGCGACCCGATGCCGAAGCGCTGCACGGTCTTCCAACCGTCGGTCGTGCAGTCGAGCTCGAGCTGCTTGTCGAAGTCGAGATCGCTCACCTGCACGCTGAGCTGTCCCTGCACGCCGCTCGACCCGACCGTCGCCGTGTTGAGCCACGGCTCGACGCGCACGACCTGATACGCGGGGCCCGGGTTGACGACGTGCAGCTCGCCCTGGTTGTCGTCGATCCACGTGCCGCCGGCGCCGTCCTGGTACCACGCGTCGAACAACATGATCTGCTGCGCGCCGATCGTCGCGGTGACGTGCCACTCCTCGGTGCCGTCGCCGTAGGTCGTGAAGTACTCGCCGACCGCGGTGCGCTCGGTCGGATCATCCGGCGCGTGATAGACGACGCCGACGCGCTTCCAGTTGATGTCGGCGTTCGCGACCGGCTTCACGCGCAGCTTCAGGTGCACCGCCATCGAGCCGCAGCCGAAGCGCGTGTTCGCGGTGCAGTCGCTCCACCACGTCCCCGAATACGACACCATCGACGTGTCGCGGATGCCTTGGTACTGCGCCCAGTCGGCGTTCTCGATCGTCCCGGTGGACGTGTCGACGCAGCCGAGCTGCGCGGGCAGCGTGAGGAGGCCGACGGCCGGGACGACGATGGGGACGCCGCGGCGAAGGCGCGCGAGCGCGGACTCGAAGAGCTCTTTCGACATGCGCGCGCGGGTTCAGCAACGCCCGTGCCACGCGCCCCCACGCGCAGCTACGCGAGATCACGGCGGACCGACCGCCCCGCGCGTTTCGATTCGCAACGACGGCTAGTTGAGGAACGCGTTCAGGTTCGGCGCGTTGGTCACGGTCGCGAGGCGCGGCAGGCCGAAGTAGTCCTCGACCGTCGCCAGGTAGCTGCCGTGCGTGAACGCGGTCGTGATCGTCATGCCCGGGGTCTTGATGCGGTTCGAGATCACGATCATCGGGATGAGATCGGCGTCGTCGCCGTTGCGCGCCTCGGCCTCGTCCCAGGTCAGGAAGATGATGCCGCCGGCCTTGTAGCCGTCGCTGTCGAGGATCGCGGGCAGGTTGTTCATGAGCCACGTGTCGCTGACCTTGAGCGCGGCCGCCGGATCGCTCGACGGATCGTGACCGTCGTCGGTGAGGTTCGGCGTGATCCACATGTAGCGATACTCGTTCGACGCGAGATCGGCGGCGAACTCGGTGTAGTCGACGTTGTGCTCTTTGCAGAAGTCCTGGTTGCCGCCGCGGTTCTGGATGTTGTCGAAGTAGAGGAAGCCGTCGTGCTTGGGCGCGTACTTGCCGCTGCCGGTGAGCTTGCACGCGGTGCCCATGCTCTCCTGGTACGAGCGCCACTTGATGTTCGCGACCGTGAGCTGATCGCCGAGGTTGTCCTTCTTCGCCGGGAAGTACGGGAACTGCGTCGGGTCGACGTCGACGACGCCCGGGTACTGGTTGTCCCCGCTGACCAGGTTCAAGTAGTTCGGCAGCGACGGGTGGCCGGTGTCCTTGTACGCGGTCGCGAGCCCGTACTGCTTGATCAGCGAGTTCACGTACGGCGCGTTCTTCGACGCGGCGTCGCCGGACGTCTTCGAGACGATCTCGTTGTAGTCGTGGTTCTCGAGGACGATCGTGAAGATCGTCGGCTTCGCGTTCGAGGTCGGCGCGTCGGGCGTGCCGGGCGCGGCGTCGGGCGCGTTGGGATCCGCGTCGGGCGCGTTGGGATCCGCATCGACGGCGTTCGAGCCCTTCGCGTCGGGGTTGCCGTTCGGACCGCTCGTGCTCGACCCACACGCCGCGAGCATCATCACCGTCGAGATCGCCAGCTTCCTCATGGCGCGAGTCGTATCGCGCGCCCTCCCCGCGATCCAGCCTTCCCGCGCTGACAGGCGCCGACTACCGCTGTACGAGCCCTGCGCAATTTGCATAGTCGCTGCAAATTGCCTAGCTCAGCTCGGTCAGCGCGTCGACGAACAGCGCGAGCAGCGCGTCCATCGTCGTCTTGGCGCGGGCCTCGAACTCGCCGGGCGCGCCATAGGTCGCGTCACCTTGCCGTGCGTCGACGACGTCGGAAACGCCACGAAGGACGAGGACCGGCACGTGGTTGCGCGCCGCGACCCACGCGATCGCACCCGACTCCCAGTCGCCGGCGATCGCGTGGAAATGATCACGCAGCCGATCGAGGTCCGCGGGATCGAGGTCGCGATCGCCCGACGCGAGGTGCCCGACCCGCACGCGGCCGCGCAGCCGCGCGGGCCACTTCGCGACGTCGAGCTTGGTCGTGTAGTCGCGGATCGCCTCGTCCGGATCGCCCATGCGCTCGACGATGTCGTAGACGATCACCTGATCGACGAGGATGATCTCGCCCGGCTTCACGCCCGCGCCGAAACCGCCGCAGGTGCCGAGGTTGACGAGCAGGTCGGGCGCGAAGTGCTCGATCACGTACTCGGCGGACCCGGCGGCGGCGATCTTGCCCCAACCGCCGTGGAAGAAGATCACGCCCTGCGCGCGCTGCTCGAACCACTCGCCGTACGGCGACGTGTGCACCGCGGCATCCGGGAAGTGCGCGCGCACCGCGGTCCACTCCGCGTTCGCCGAGACGATCGCGGCGACGTGGGGATGCCACGCCTGCGTCGCGCTCGACGCGCACGCCGCGAGCATGACCAGCGCGTACTTCATCGCGCGGTGATCTTCGCGGCTTCGATGTGATCGGGGATGAAGCGGCGATCGACGAGCTTGCCGAGATCGATCTCGCCGTGGAGGATCCCGGCCTTGATCGCGTAGTGCATGATCTGGCGCATGTCCTCGTCGGACGGCGTGAGCTGGCGGTACGAGACGCGATCCGGCGGCTGGGTGAGCACGAAGCGCAGGAGCTTCTCGTCCTGGCGGTAATAGGGCGCGGCGACCTTCGCGGCCTCGAGGCGGTGCGTCTCCGCCCACTCGCCGCTCTCGGCGATCCCGCGCACGAGGTCGCGAACGATCTCGGGGTGCTCCTCGATCAGCTCGTCGCGCACGACCAGGACGCACGAGATGAAGTGCGGCCAGATGTCCTTCGCGTAGTAGAGGACGCGCCCGGTGCCGTCCATCTCCGCCTTGGCCGCGAACGGCTCGCCGACGAAGTAGGCGTCGATCGCGCCGGAGGCAAGCGCGCTCGGCATGTCGGGCGGCGCCATGTCGACGAAGTGGAGATCGTCGGGCTGCATGCCCTCGTCCTCCATGACCTTCGTGATGACGAGGTACTGGTTCGAGAACCGGCTCGGGCGCGCGAACGTCTTGCCCTTCAGATCGCGAAGCGAGCGCGCGGTCGAGTCCTTGCGCACGATCACCGTCGAGCCGTCGCGGTGCCCGAGGTAGACGATGTGCACGGGCACGTGCTGCTCGACCAGCACCATCGCGAGCGGCGCGAGCAGGAACGTGGCGTCGACCTTGCGCGATTTGAGCGACTCGACCACCGTCGGCCAGTCGGTGAAGCGCTGGCTGACGAAGCGGGTGCCGGTCGTCGTCGTCTTGGTCGAGTAGTCGGTGACCGGGCACGTGAGATGACACGTCACCGGCAGATAGCCGACGTTGAGCTCTTCGCCGGAGGCGCTCGCGATCTGCCACGGCTTCTTGTGCAAGAGCGTGAGCGCGAGGAGCGCGACGACGGTCGCGAGCGCGATGCGAGCCCCGGGCTTCATGCGGCCGATCATGACAGACCCAGCTCGTCCATGATCGCTTGTTCGGCTTCGGCGACGCCGGGCGCGGCGGGCGGGCGCGGGCGGCCCGGCGGCAGGTCAAGCACGCGCCGCACGTTCGACGGGCGCGCGCCGAGCACCACGACGCGATCGCCGAGCTGCACCGCCTCTTCGATGTCGTGCGTGACGAACACGACCGTGCGCGGGCGCGCCTCGAGCGTCGCCGCGAGCTCGCGGCGCATGCGCGTGCGGGTCTGGTAGTCGAGCGCGCTGAACGGCTCGTCGAGCAGGAGGATGTCGGTCTCCGCGGCGAGCGCGCGGCCGAGCTCGACGCGCTGTCGCATGCCGCCCGAGAGCTGGTGCGGGTAGTGATCCGCGAAGTCGCGCAAGGTCGTGATCGCGAGCCAGTCGTCGATCTTCTCTTTGCGCGTCGACGCGCTCGTGCCCTTCGGCAGGCCGAGCGCGATGTTCTCGCGCACGGTGAGCCACGGGTAGAGGCCGCCGTCCTGGTAGATCGTCCGCGACGCGCCCTTGCGCTCGAGCGTGCCGCGCGTCGGCTGCAGGTGACCGCCGAGCAGCGCGAGGAGCGTGGACTTGCCGCAGCCGCTCGGCCCGACGCAGCAGACCAGCTCGCCCTTCTGCACCTCGAGGTCGAGCTTGTCGATCACGGTGACCTTGCCGTAATCGAAGCCGACGTTCTTCAGCGCGAGCATCGTCATCGGTCGAAGCCCCAGCGCACGCTCGCGACGTGCGTCAAGCGCGCGAACAGGATGTCGAGCCCGATGCCGATCGCGCCGATCGTGGTCATCCCGACGACGACGAGGTCCATGCGCAGGCCGTTGCGCGCGTCGACGACCAGGTAGCCGAGCCCGCTGTTGACCGCGATCATCTCGGCCGCGACGACGACCACCCACGCGACGCCGATCGCGACGCGCAACGCGGTGATGAGCTGCGGCACGATCGCCGGGAGCGTGACCCTGAACAGCATGTCCCGCTCGCTCATGCCGAGGTCCTCGGCGACGCGGTAGTAGACCTTCGGCACGGTCGCGGCCGCCGCCGACGTCGCGAGCACGATCTGGAAGAAGGTCGCCATGAAGATGATGAAGATCGCGGGCGGATCGCCGACGCCGAACCAGACGATCGCGAACGGGATCCACGCGATCGGCGAGATCGAGCGGAAGAAGTTGATCGAGGGCAGGAGCGCCTCGCGCGCGAGGGTGTTGCGGCCGATCAAGAGGCCGAGCGGCACCGCGAGCCACACCGCGAGCACGAAGCCCCACGCGACGCGATAGAGCGAGGAGATCGTGTCGTCGAGCAAGCGGCCGGACTGGATCTCGCTGCCGAATCCGCGCACGACGTCGTCGGGCGGCGGCACCGTGCCGGTCGGGAACGCGTGCGCGGCGGAGAGTCCCCACCAGATCCCGAGCAGGATCAGCCCCGGTACGATCGGCCACAGGCGGCGCACGAGCCGCCGACTATATCAGCGCGGCGCGCCGACCGAGATCGAGAGCGCCAATCCGATCGAGACGTACGGTTGCCCGCCGACTTGCACGTCGTTCATCACGCGCGGCATGAGACCGGCGCCGATCAGCACGAGCGCGCGCGCGCCGTGGATCCAGCTCTCGTGATGATGGCCGACGAGCAAGGTCGCGCCGGCGGTCACCGCCGGGTACACGCCCGACGCGCTCGAATGATGGAGGATCGGCAGCGCCGGCGGGTCCGGGCAATCGGCGCCGTAGCCTTCCGGGTTCTCGCAGTAGTCGCCGCTCGCCTCGAGCGCGGTGACGCTCAAGCCGAGGTTGATGTGCGGCTCGAACCACGGGCGCTGCACGCCGAGGCGCAGATCGCCCGAGACCTCCGCGCCCCCGCGCGTCATCGTGTAGCTCGCGCTCTTCTCGGTGCTCGAGCTCTTCGATCCGAAGCCGACGATCGCGATCGAGATGCGCCGATCCGCGCCGATGCTCGCGCGATATCCGAGCAGCGGATCCGCGAGCGTGTCGTGGCCCGGCCCGAAGATCCTGCCGCCGACGATCAAGCCCGGCACCGCCGCGCCCGGCTCGATCACCGCCGAGAATTGCGCGAGCGGCGCGCCCTTCGGCTCCTTCACGGTCGCCGCGCTCATGTAGTACCCCGGCATCGCGCCGAGCTGCAGCTCACCGTCGAACCGCGCGCGCGGGATCGGCGAGATCCCGGTCGCGACCGGCACCGGCCCGAGCGTCGAGCACGCAGACAACAACATGAAGACTGCGCAGAGGAGCTTCATGACGTGTTGACACCTCAGGTCGCGATCATGCCACCCGGAACAGCGCAACCTGTAGATATCGGTCGCGAAGCTGCGCGGGGAGCGTCGGGTAGTCAGGAGGGAGACCTCCGGTCTCGAGGACCGCGGCGGTGCGGCCGGATTTCTTGAAGCCGCGGGCGGCGAGGCGGACCAGCGAGCCGAGCTCGTGCGTGTTGGCGGCGAGCCAGAGCAGGCCGCCGGGGGCGAGCTGCGACGAGGCTTGCGCGATCAGATCGGGGTAGTCCTTGTCGAGCGTCCACGGCGCGCCGCGCGCGGTCGAGAAGGTCGGCGGATCGATCAAGATCAGATCGTATTGCTCGCGATCCTTGGCGGCGCGCGCGAGGAAGCGGACCGCGTCGCCGGTCTCGAAGCGATAGCGCTTCGGATCGCGGAGCTCGGAGAGCGAGAAGTTCGCCTGTGCCCACGCGGCGACGCCGGGAGACGTATCGACGCTCGTGACCGTGCGAGCGCCGGCGCGCGCGCACGCGACCGAGAGCGCGCCGGTGTACGAGAAGAGGTTCAACACGCGGCGATCGGCGGCGAAGCGCGCGAGGCCGCGGCGATGCTCGCGCATGTCGGTGAACAGGCCGGTGTTGAGCCCGCCGCGCGGATGGATCTCGAACGGGACGCCGTGCTCGCGCGCGACCAGCGTGTCCGGAACGTCGCCGACGATCTCCTGCGGGACCTGATCGGCGCCGCCGCGCGCGCGGATCTTGATGCAGACGCCGGTGAGCTTCGCGAAGCCGCGCACGGCGTCGGCGAGCAGGCGCGCGAGCGGCAAGAGCGCGGGCGAGTACGCGTACAAGACGCCGACCGCGCCGAGGACGTCGCACGTGAAGCCGGGCACGCCGTCGCCCGCGCCGTGCAGGACGCGATAGGTCGCGTCGGTCTCGACGAGCCCGAGGTCGCGTCGCAGGCGCATCGCGCGCTCGACGCGCCAGCCGAGCAGCGCGCCGCCGATCGACGGGAAGCCGTCGGCGGGCGTCGCCATCACGCGCAGGCGATCATTGTCCGGATCGAAGATCGCGAGGCCGAGCTCGTCGCCGCGATCGTCCTCGAGGCGGAGCTGCGCGCCGGGCGCGGCCTCGATCGCGAGCTTCGCGCTGTCGACGTCGCGGCCGCCGCCGGCGATGAACTGCGCGGCCTCGGCGGGGAGCCTCACGATCGGATCGGGCACGCGTGCACTCTATGGCAAAGCGCGGCGAATCTCACGCTCGCGCCGAACGCGCACGTTAGAACCCGTCGATGCGAAGCGGATGGGTGATCGTGTTGGGGTTGATGGCGGCGACGGCCGCGGTCGCGTTCGCCGACGACGAATCGGATCGCAACGATCTCGAGCGCAAGATCGACGACAAGCTCGGCGAGGTCGCGAACGACCTCGGGCACGCGTCGTCGGCGTCGAGCTCGTCGGACATCGAGGAAGCGGTCCGCGACGCCGACGAGCTGAAGGACACGATCCGCGATCTCGATCGCGTGAAGGGCGACGACGATCGCGCCAAGAACATCGTCGATCGCTATCCCGACTACATCCGCTCCCTCGACGACGCCGCGCGCGCGATGCACGACATCAAGGATCACGAGTTCGAGCTCGACGCGCGCCCGAACGACTGCAAGGACGCCGAGCAGCGGTTGCAGGAGACGATCCGCGACTACGTCGGCAACGCGACCACGAAGGCCAACGAAGGCCTCGAGAAGCTGCCCGAGCTCGCGCAGAAGCTCGGCGACGAGTGGCGCCCGCGCATGGAGCAGTGGCAGCGCCTGAGCGAGAAGCTCGCCGACGAGAACCGCGACGATCACCTCTCGATCTCCGACGGCCGCTGGTCCGACGTGTCGTCGAACATGAACAGCGCCGCGTACCAGATCTTCGATCACTGGACGCGCACCTACGACGCGACCAAGCAGGCGTGCGAGCGGCTCGCCAAGGGCAAGGACCACCCGGACGTCGTCAAGGCACTCGCCGATCTCGCGACCTACACGGGCAACGTCAAGCAGACCTACAAGCAGCTCGAGCAGGACTACCGCGCGTGGTGGGCGACCGTGAAGGAGCTGAAGGCGCTCACCGACGACGATCGCAAGGAGCTGCGCGAGATCATGTGCACCGCGGGCGAGTACGAGCTCGACGCGAAGGTGAAGGAGGTCGCCGATCGCTGGCAGTCGAAGATGTCGAGCGCGTACGGCAGCGTCACCGGCCAAGCCGATCGCTTGATCGGCCGCGCCGATTCGCTCGTCGAGCGCGCGCCCAAGTCAGTGCCGAAGCTCAAGCGCGCGCTCGCGGACAACCTGAAGACGATCGATCGGATCAAGGACAGCGAGCTGCGCGGCTACAACGACCCCGCGATCCAGACCCGGCTCCGCTACGGCAACGACAAGCACAAGGAGCTGCAGGCCCACTGCGACATCGCGGAGCTGCCGATCTCGAGCTCCTACTGCACCAACCGCGTTCGCGAAGGCTCGGGATGCCGTCTCGATTGCGTGCTGACGGGCAGCACCTGCTCGATCCACGAGATCAAGCCGAACACGACGCATGCGATCGACGAAGGGAAGGAGCAGCTCGCGTCGTACAAGGAAGGGCTCGAGAACTGGTACAAGCAGGATCGGAAAGGGCTCATGGAGGACTACCCGAAGCTCGCGGAGTGCGAGCACGGCGAGGGCGAAGATCGCCACCTCGAGCTGAAGACCGAGATCGAACCGTACGAGTTCTGCCCGAAGTCTGACGACGAAGTCGGCGCGTCGTTCCAGCCGGTCGACGACGACGTCGACAGCGAGCTGCAGCGGTGACGCGCTCTCTCGGGCTCTCGTGCGTGTACGGGGAGCGGCCGCCCGTCGACGAGATCGTGCGGCTCCTGACCGACGCGCGGTGGCCGTGGCAACCGCAGCTCATGAGCATCGGGAATGTCGCGGGAGGTGCCCTTACACCGCAGGTGAAGGGCAAGATCCCGATCGCGAACCTCGCGGCGGCCGTCCACGATGCGTTCAGCGCACAGACCGCGTCCCACGTGATGCTGACGTGCAGCAAGCAGCAGGCCCTCAACCACGCGTGGGTACGCGTGCAGACCGGGAACGGCAGCCGCCACCACAAGGTTCCGTTCGACTTGATGGCGGTGTGTCGCGCAGAGGCGCTGCCCGCAGGAAAATCGATCGAGGCGTGGATCGATCTCGCGCACGATCTCGTCCGTGCGGTGCGCGCGGTGCACGGCGTGATCGTCGTGACGCGCAACGATGACCACGTGAGCGACGAGGTCTGGCTCACCACGACGATCCGCAACGGCAAGCTCGTGCACGAGTTCGCCGCCGAGATCCAGCGGGCCGAGAGCAAGCGCTTCTATCTCGGCGCGAAATACGTGCGCGCGCCGAGGTGGGGGACGTACCTTCCCGCGTGGGCGGTCGAAGCGGTCGGCGGATACAGCGCGATCGAAGCGAAGGTCGCGCCGGCGATCGCGCGCGAGGTCGGCGAGACGCTCTACGTGCAGCTCAGCGCGCGTGTCGACGATGCGCTCGCACCGGAGGCCGAGGCGAAGCGCCGCGCGCTCGCCGATCTCTTGGCGCCTATAACGACACCGTGATCGTGTCGAGGAAGTCGAGCAGGTCGGGGCGCGCGACGTCGTAGACGACCGTGTGGAGCGCGGCCTGATCGCGGCGGCGCGCGCGCACGATCACGGTCGTGCCGCCGACCGCGCCGGGGACGCCTTCGAAGCCGGGATGTTCGGTGAAGCGCTGCGCGTCGAAGGCCGCGTAGATCTCGCGCATGTGCTTCTCGTCGATCTTCAGGCTCGGCTTCGCCGGCAACGGCGCGCCCGCGCCGCGCGCGAAGAACAAGCGGCCCGCGCGATCGAGATCCCAGCGCTCGTCCAGCGCGTGATCGTCGCTGCGCGAGATCTCGGCGAAGCGCACGACGACGTCGTCGGGGACCGGCTCGGCGAGGAACGCGGCGACCTTCGGCGGCAGCTGCGCGGGGAGCGCGCCCCGCGCGACGCCGTCGGCGCCGACCGCGACCGCGACCGCATCGATCGCGATCGGCGCGTCGATCCGGACCGGCGCGGGCGCGGGCGAAGGCGCGGGTGGAGGATTCGCCGCCTTGCTCGAACAAGCGGCGATCACGAACACGAGCGCGAACCGAGCCTTCATCGCGGCGAGATCGTGAACACGTCTACCACGCGCGGCTTGATCGATCCCGGCTCGGTCGCGGGCTCGTCGATCGCGATCACGTATCCGGTGAGCCGATCCTGCTCGACGCGGAACCGGATGAACTCGCGGAAGCGCTCGATGCGCGACGCCGCGCCGGCCTCGTTGTTGTGCCCGTTCTGCGCCGACGACACCGCGAGGTACCAGCCGTACTCGAGGCAGCCGACGATCGATCCGACCGCGCCCGCGAGGAACAGGAACGCGACCCAGCCGGCGTCGCTCGCGGGCACCACCGCGACGCCGTCGCCGGCGTCGACGATGATCGCGATCATCAGGACCCAGTGCGCGATCCACAGGACCATCAGCACGGTCGGCGCGAGCGGGCCGCCGCGCACGAGCACGAGCCGCGACACGAAGCCCGCGCCGATCATCACCGCGAGCGCGAACGCGAGCGAGATCGGATGGCCGAGCCCGACGCGCACGATGATCAGCGGCGTCGACAGCTGGATCGCCGCGTGGATCGCGCCGAGCACCCACCACCGCGTGCGCTCGACGGGCCGATACTCCTCGCCGCCCATCTCGAGCGCCATGATCAACATCAGCGCGACGATCGTCGCGACCACCGACAAGAACAGGATCTGGAACAAGAGCGCGCCGCCGGGCGGGAGCTCGACGAGCTGCCCGGTCAGGGCCGGCAAGGTCGCCGCCGCGATCACGAGCAGCCACGACGGCACGTAGCCGCGCTCGTCGAGGATTCGATCGATCGGCAGCGCGCGGATCGCGCGGAAGATCCACGGCCACTCCTCTTTCGGCTTGCGGATCGTGCGCGTGACCCAGCGCGCGTAGCCGAGCGCGCCGAGCACGAAGATCCCGGCGATCACGATCGATCCCGCGAACAACGCCGCGCCCTCGAGCGTCGACCAGTGGGTCGTGCGCCACGCGCGCGCCGGCGCGTCGGTGAACCAGGTGCGCTCGCCGTCGACGCCGAGCCAGCCGAGCAGCCAGTCGGTCAAGACCCGCGTGTCGCGGCGGATCGATCCCGCGCACACGACCAGCGCGACCGCGAACGACGCGACGTTCACGACGCCGCCGTTGAAGATCGTGCGCGGGTTGAACAGCGCGTCGGCGACCGCGCGGCGCGACTCGGCCTTCGCCGGATAGACCGCCTCGGTGCGGACCTCGCCGAAGTCGGTGTAGGTCGGGTGATGGAACGCGCCGCCGGCGCCGCTGACGACCGCCTTGTATTCGGGCTCCGATCCGTAGCGCGCGTAGTGGTGCATGTCGCCCGCGATGTCGAGGCGACACGTGCCGTTCGCGAGCTCGCGCGGCCACGACGGATCGGGCGGCTTGCCGTCGAGCATCGGATCGCTCGCGTACGGCAGCGGCAAGCCGAGCCGCGCGAGCGACGACGCGAGCGGCCGATCGATCAAGACCCGCCCGAACGCGATCGGCGGGCCCGGCGTGACGAGCACGAGCTTGTTCGGCGCGGGCTGCGTGCGGAAGAACAGCTCTTGGCGGGTGTCGAGCCCGCGATCGCCGGGATCCATGCCCCACAGCTGCCAGCCGAACGGCAAGGTCAGCGCGAGGTACGACGCGGTCTGCCGGCGTTGGAAGCCGAGCAGCGACAGGGGCGGCGTCTTGTCGGCGGCGAGCTGCTCCTCGCCGGTGATCGGCGCGCGGAACATGCGATTGAAGCCGCTGAGCTCGTTGTAGTAGTCGTGATTTCCGGGGATGCCGACGAAGTCGTGGGGCGCGAGCGCGCGCCCTTCGTCGTCGGTGAGGCGGCCGGCGGCGACCAGATCGCGATACGCCCACGTGAACGGCGCGCGCACGTGGTGCTCGAGGTTGGTGCGATCGGCGAGCGGATACGCGGTGTCGCCGCCGCACACGAGCACGCGGCCGCGCGGGAGCGTGTGCCATCCGTCGGGGCGCGCGCCGTTCGCGGGCAACGCGCACATCGCGCCGGCCTCGAGGCGCTCGACGAATAGATCGTCCTGCATGACGAGCGCGGTCGTGTACATCGCGCGCTGGCCGTCGCCGATGTCGGAGACGAAGTCGAACCAGAAGACGTCTTCGCCCGCCGGAGGCTCGTACGCGATCGCGTTCGCCTGCATCCAGTCGTGCGTGTCGAGCTCGCCCTTGTAGCTCGCGTGCAAGAGGAACGACTTGAGCGCGCCGATCATCTCCGGACCGAGGAGCCACGCGATCGGCGGCGTCATCTCCTCGGGCGGCGGCTTGGGGCGGACCTCACGCTCGAGCAAGCTCGCGGCGAGCGCGCGGCGGTCCGACCCCATTCGCCTCATTGTATGCTCGTGCGGTGGATCTCGACACCGACGTGGTCGTGATCGGATCGGGTTTCGGCGGCTCGGTGGCGGCGCTGCGCTTCGCCGAGTCCGGCCGGCGCGTCGTCGTGCTCGAACGCGGCGATCGCGTCTCGCGCGACAAGTTCCAAGCCGATTTCGATTTCTTCTGGCGCCCCGATCGCAACGCGTACGGGATGCACGATCTGCAAGCGCGCGGCAAACCGATCATCCCGTGGGTCGGCGCCGCGGTCGGCGGCGGCTCGCACGTCTACGCGGGGACGATGAAGCGCCGCGAGGACTGGGACGGCTTCCCGTCGGCGATCGCCGCGACCGACATGACGCCCTTCTACGATCGCGCGGAGACGATCATGGGCGGCACGCCGTATCCGGACTGGGAGCCGTATCGATCCGTCCGCGCGACGTCGCTCATGTTGGAGGCGGGTCGCAAGCTGAAAGCCGCGCGTCCCGATCTCGTCGAGGACGCCGGCCCGGTCCACCTCGCGATCAGCTTCGCGCCGCCGGGCGTGAAGCCCGGCACCGAGTTCACGAACGCGCACGGCGCGCCGCAGCGCTACAGCGATCCGCTCGAGCAATCGATCCTCGGCGGCGACATCGACACCAAGAACTCGCTCGATCGAAACTATCTCTGGCTCGCCGAGCACGCCGCGACGCCCGCCGAGATCCGTTCGCTGTGCGAGGCGACCCGCCTCGAACGGATCGACGGCGGCTGGCGCGTCTCGTACGTGAAGCGCACGCCGGTGACGAGCTGGTGGGCGAGCATCCGCCGCCGCTGGCTGCCCTTCCGTCCGCCGCCGATCGAGGAGCGCCACGCGATCACGTGCAAGCGGCTGGTCGTCGCGTCGGGCGCGGTCGGATCGAGCGAGCTCCTGCTCAAACAGCGCGACGTCGAGCGGACGATCGATCTCGGTCCGAAGCTCGGACACCAGTACACGACCAACGGCGACTTCCTCACGTTGATCATCCCGTTCCGCGGCCTCTTCCTCAGCTGGGCCGGCTTCCTCGCCGCGGTCGTGTTCGTGATCCTCGGCATGTGGATCGCGGCCGGCGTCTCGCTCGCGGCGTACTACGCGGGCCTCGCGATCTCCAAGCCGAGCTTCAACCCCGACCTCGGCACCACCAACAGCGACAACATCCGCTTCAAGGGCCGCGACGGCCGCACGCAAGGCGCGTACATCGAGAGCGGCCGCTATCCGACGCCGGCGCGCGCGCTCAGCGCGATCGTGATCAGCTCGTTCACCGGCCGCTTCCATCCGAAGCAGTACAAGTGGATCCTCTACGCCGCGCGCGCGATCAACCTGCTGATCCCGCCGTTCGGCGCGATGTCGCGCACGTATCCGATCCCGCTGCTCTCGATGGGGCGCGACGACGCGTTCGGCACGTTCGAGATCGAGCGCGGGCGCGCGGTGATCCGCTACGACGCGGCGGCCAATCGCGACTTCTACGCGTACCTCGAGTCGCTCGGCAAGCTGACCGCGAAGGCGGCGGGCGCGTACTGGCTCCCGCACATCCCGTACAAGGTGCTGGGCCGCATGGAGGTCCCGCACAACCAGGGCGGCGTCCCGATGGGCGCGTCGTCGAAGGATGGCGTCGTCGATCACGCGGGGCGCGCCTTCGCCTACGATGACCTCATGGTGCTCGACGGATCGATCATCCCCGTCTCGGTGGGGCCGAACCCCGCGCTCACGATCTTGGCGCTCAGCGAGCGCGCGATGGAGATCGTGCTCGCGCAGCTCGATCGCGACGGCGTGATCCACGCGGACGACGCGGCGAAGGTGGTGGCGGCGTGAGCGGCGGCGCGCTGACGCCGATGGGCGAGTGGATCGCGTCGCGTCCGGAACCGCCGGAGACCGCGCTCCACGCGGCGCGCTTGCAGCTCGCGGATCACGTCGCCGCGCTGCACGCGAGCGCGGGCGCGCCCGACATCGCGGTCTTGATGTCCAACATCCCGATGGGGACCGGCGCGTCGACGGTGCTCGCGACCGGCGCGCGCCACGCGCCCGCGCAAGCCGCGTTCTGCAACTGCGCGTTCTCGATGGCGCAGGACTACGACGACATCATCTGGATGGGCCACACCGGCCACTCGGCGGTGTTCGCCTCGCTCGCGGTCGCGGAGGCGGAGGGCGCGTCGATCGACGAGCTCGTGCGCGCGATCGTGATCGGCAACGAGATCGCGGGGCGGTTGGGCGCATCGAGCTTCTTGGGGCCGCTCAACGGACAGATGTGGACGTTCGTGCACCTGGTCGGCGCGGCCGCGGCGACGGCATCGCTGTTGAAGCTGAACGCCGAGCAGTGCACGCACGCGCTCGCGATCGCGCTCGCGCAGCCGACCTACGCGCTGCAGCCGGCGTTCTTCGGCCCGACGTCGAAGTATCTCGCCGCGTCGGTGCCGACCCAGATCGGCGTGCAGGCCGCGTACTTCGCGCGCGCGGGCATGACCGGCGCGCCGGATGTCCTCGAGGACGCGCGCGGCTTCTGGAAGGTCTTCGCGTTCAAGGCGCTGCCCGAGATGCTCGGCGGGCTCGGCACGCTGTGGGCGATCCAGACCCTGACGATCAAGACCGCGCCCGCGTGCCACTACTTCCAGACCGCGTGCGAGGCGATGGAGCGGATCGCCGCGCGGCGTCCGCTGCACGCCGATCAGATCACCAAGATCTTCGTCTCGACCAACAAGCTCGCCGACGAAGTCACTCGCTTCGCGCGCGAGTACGCGGCCGAGACCGCCCCCGATCTCAGCGCGGTCGGCGTGTCGTTCGATCTCGGGTTGTGCATCGCGATCGAGGTGCTCGCCGGCCGCATGACCGGCGCCGAGGCGGAGCCCGCGTGGCTGCACGCGCACGAAGAGGAGCTGCGCGCGATCTACGCGAAGGTCACGGTCGAGCACGATCCCGCGCTCACCATGCGCGTCGTCGACGCGGCGCGCGCGATCCCCGCCGGTCGCGAGGCGATCGCGAAGCTCAAGCCGCTCGACTGGATCAACCTCGCGTCGCAGTACAAGAAGCACTACAGCTCGTCGCTGTTCCGCTCGCAAGACGTGTCGCGCCTGCTCGAGGTGCTGCTCTCGCGCTGGCGCAATCCCGCCGAGACGCCCGCGTCCATCGACGGACCGATCCCGCTCTACTTCCCGAACCGCGTGTCGATCGATTTCACCGACGGCACCAACGAGGCCGAGCGCGTCGATCTGCCTTCGGGCTCGCTCGCGTCTCCCGTGATGGAGCAGATCCTGCGCGAGAAGTTCGTGCGCGAATGTCGCGACACGCTCGCCGACGCGCCGCGCGCGCTCGCGCTGATCTTGGAAGACGCGAAGACCGTCCCCGAGCTGATCGCCGCGCTCAGTCGGTCGTCTCGAACGTGAGCCCGGCGTCGCGCAGGCGCTCGATCAGGCGGAAGCCCATCGCCGTCGACGGCGTGAGTACGCCGCCGGGCGTCGGGAGATCGTCGAGCGCGAGGCACAGCGCGGCTTGCGACAGCATCTTCGACGTCGAGCCGTAGCCCGGATCGGCGCGATCGCTGACCTTGACGACCATGCGATCGGCGCCGCGCTCGCCGATCACG
>DATJIA010000208.1:0-8014 GCA_035493675.1 Kofleriaceae bacterium
GGCGAGGGCTCGCTCGATCACCGCCAGTGGCACCGGATCGGCGATCCGGTGACGTTCTCCCACTGGCTGCCGCTGCAAGGCATCGCCGCGTGCTCGAACGATCCCGGCTTCGTCACCAAGGACGGGCACGCGCCGCGCTTCCTGTTCGGCAACGTGACGAAGAACGAGGTCCGCTACTACGCGAGCTCGTTCGCCGCGATCCAGCGGATCGGGCACGTCGTCCAGCACGCGGTGATCGAGCACTCGTTCCCGCTGCCGGCGCGGTAGCTCGGCGCGAGCTCAGCGCGCGACCAGGCCCGCCGGCGCGGTCGCGGTCGTCGGCAACGCCGACATCGACGTCAGCCCGCCGTCGAGGCCGATCTCGAAGATGTAGATGCTGCGCGGCGAGCCGGCGAGCGCGTACAGGTAGCCGCGATCGGGCGTGACCGCGAGATCGATCGAGCCGCCGGCGGTGGTCGCGGTGATGCCGCTCGCGTCGTGGAGCGAGAGCGTCCCGTCTTCGCCGATCACGACGCCGGTCAGGTTCGCGCTCGCCGCGTTCGCGACGTACGCGTAGCCGCCGGCGACGACCAGCCAGCACGCCGCGCTCTGGTGCGTCGGAAGCGCCGAGGTCACCGGCGTGAGCGTGCCGCCGGCGCCGATCGCGTACGAGCTCACCGATGACGCGCCGGGCGCGCCGGTGCCGACCTCGGCGACGACGAGGAAGCCCTCCGGGCTCCAGTCGAACGCGAACGGCTGCATGCCCGCCGACGCCTGGAACGAGCCCGGCTTGGCGACGCCGTTCGCGAGCTCGAAGGTGTCGAGCTTGTTCGCGAGGCGCTCCGCGACGACGACGTACGCGCCGTCGGGCGAGAACGCGAGATCGGTCGGGTGCACGTCGGTCGTCGCCGACAGCGGCTGCGTCGAGCCCGCGATCGGGGTGAGCTGATCACCCTCGACCTTGAAGCCGCTGATGTTGGCGCCGACGTCGGTCTGCGTCGTGTCGCCCTGGTTCGCGACATAGACGATGCCGTCGTGCACCGCGATCGAGACCGGGTGCTTGCCGCCCGACGGCACCATCGACGTCTCGGTGATCGCGCCGTCTTGATCGAGCGCGAGCATCGAGATCGTGTCGTTGCCGGTGTTCACCGCGAAGAAGCGCTGGGTCGCGTGATCGAAGACGAGCGCGCCCTGGCTGCCGAGGCCGGAGCCGGTGCCCGCGCCGCCGGTGTCCCACTTGCCGTCGCGCGAGAGGTTGCCGTTGGTCGCGCGCAGGTACGACGCGACCTGGTTCGTGCCCGTCGTATTGGTGAGCGTGTACACGCCGGGCAGCGCGACCTCCGGACCCGCAGGGCCGGTGTTGCCGTCGCTGCCGTTGCTGCCGTTGGTGCCGTCGCTGCCCGACGGACCCTGCGGACCTTGCTGGCCCGGCATGCCGTCCTTGCCGTCGCTGACGCAGCCGCCGATGCCGAGACCCATTGCCACGATGAAACCGAACCTACGCATGATTCCTCCCGATTGAAGTGATTGCGCGCCTCCTACGCGGCCGCGCGATCGCGGTTACAGCGAGCTCGTGTTGCACACGACGTGTAACCGGCGCGCGCGTGTATCGTACGCACGCCATGGTGATCGTCCTCGTTCGAACCACGCTGCGCGCCGACGCCGATCGCGCGGCGTACGACGCGCTCAACGAGCAGATGTTCGGGATCGTGCAGACGATCCCCGGCTTCGTCGGCGCGAGCGGCTACGCGTCGAGCGGCGGCGACGGCGGCGACATCGGCGTCATCCGCTTCGAGTCGCTCGAGTCGTTGCGCGCGTGGCGCGAGCACCCGGAGCACGTCGTCGCGCAGCAGCGCGGCAAGGCCGAGTTCTACGCGTCGTACACGATCGAGGTCTGCGAGGTCGTGCGCGCGTACGACTTCGCGCACGGAGCATGATCAGCGCGCCAGGCCGACGACCTCGCGCACGTGCGCGTTGCGCTCGAGCGCGTCGAGCAAGAAGCACGCGACGCCGGCGCGCGCGATCGCGCGCGGCTTCGCGATCGTCGTCGTACGCAGCGACGGCACCGGCGGACCGAGCGCGGAGATCACCGCCTCTCGATCAGCGCGCGGCCCGTTCGGCCGGTTCCTCCGAGCACGAGCACGTGCATGCAGGCGATCATCCTGCCACGGCGGCGAAGAACTGCGGCGGCGACAGCGCGCCCGCGTTCATCTGGACGAAGGCGTCCATCAGCGGTTGCTTGCCGTGGATCGCGCCGAGCATCCGCTGCATCTCGGGCGGCGGCGGCTCGAGGGTGGCGAGCATGCAGGTGAGCTCGAACATCGGCGCCACGTGCTCGTCGCGCGTGCGGCGATACGACTCCATCGCGATCTCGAACGGCTGCGCGCCGGAGAGCGAGGCGTCGACCGCGTCGGCGACCAGCTCGGCGTCGCGGAACGCGTCCTGGATCCCCTGCGCGGTGATCGGATCCTTGTTGTAGCCGGCGTCGCCGACCAGCGCCCAGCCGGGACCGGACGGCGTGCGGAAGTAACCGGACACCGGTGAGCCGGCGATGCGCGCGACCCGCGTCGCGCCGCGGATGCGCTCGGCGAACTCCGGCACGTGATCGAAGAGCGCGAGGTAGCTCGCCTCGAGATCCTGCTTGCGCTGCTCGAACTCGGCGTACGGCCAGCCGCCGACGACCATCGTGAGGCCGTCGTGCGTCGGCGCCGCCGCGAAGCCTCGATTCGGGCGGATATAGGTCTCGAAACGACCATCCATCGGCAGGTTCGCCCAGTAGCTGTAGTAGCCGCACAGCAGCGGCGGCTTCTCGTTGTACGAGGATGCCCCGACCGCGTGCGCGACCGACGAGTGACGGCCGTCGGCGCCGATGTCGCCGCGCGCGCGCTCGGTGACGGTCTCGCCGTGCTCGCCGTGGCCGCGCAAGCCGACGACGCGTCCGTCCTCGAAGACGAGCTCCTCGACCGAGAAGCCTTCGCGGATCTCGGCGCCCGCGGCGGCGGCGGCGTCGACGAGCAGCTTGTCGAGCACGGTGCGGCGCGGCGCGTACGCGACGGCGCCGTTCGCGCCGGGCGATCCGCTGATCGCGAACGGCCCGAAGTCGAAGACGTACGTGTCGATCGCCGGGCACGCGGTCGCGGCCAGGCGCTCGAGCAGGCCCCAGCGCGCGAGCGCGGCGATGCCGGGCGGATGGATCACGTGCGTCGACAGCGTGTCGCTCGGGAAGGTCGCGCGATCGACGGCGAGCACCTTGTAACCGCGGCGCGCGAGCAGCATCGCGGTCGGCGAGCCGGCGCAGCGCGCGCCGACGACGATCACGTCGTAGCTCATGACGCCCTCCGCGCGGTCGCGACGTTGGCGAACGACGGCATCGCGAACCGGCCGTCGGGCGTCGCGAACCGCGCGAGCGCCGCGCGCGCTTCGGTCTCGTACGCGGCGAAGCGGCGCTCGAGCTCGTCGGGCGCGAGGCCGGTCAGATCGTGCGCGGCCGCGTGGACGTGCATGCGCATCGGCACGTCCTTCCAGTCCTCGACGAGCGACACCGTCTCGACGCGCACGTCGGTGAAGCCGGCGCCTTCGACCAGCGCGCGCAGCGCGCCGGCGTCGCCGAACGACATGCGCTTGTCGTTGGCGGGACCGAAGTAGCGCTCCGCGATCGGGCCGATCGCCTGATAGAGCGGTTGCTCGTCGCTCGCGCGCCACGTGCTCGCGACGAAGCGCCCGCCCGGCGCGAGCACGCGATGGACCTCGCGCGCCGCCGCCGCGCGATCCGGCACGAACTGCAACATCTCCTGCGCGAGCACGAGATCGAAGCTCGCGTCCGCGAACGGCAGCGACATCGCGTCGGCCTCGCGCCAGTCGACGTCGGGCGCGAGCCGGCGCGCGACCGCGAGCATCGCGGCGTTGGCGTCGGCGCCGGTCAACCGCGCGGCGCCGCCGAGGCGCTCGCGCAGGACGCGCGACACGATGCCGGTGCCGCAGCCGAGGTCGAGGACGCGCGCGGACGGACCGATGGGCCGCGCGCGTTCGACCAGATCGCGCGCGTAACGATCGAAGATCGCAGGGACCACGACGCGCTCGTAGATCTCCGCGAAGTCGGGCAGGGCTTGGGCTCTCTCCATGTCCGAGAGGCGGAACGTTTCGCGGAACGGCGTTCCATCCGAGCTGGTCGGACCGATCAGCCGAAGCTCTTCGTGTGGCGGAAGAGGTTCATCGGATCGTAGCGGCGCTTGAGCGCGGCGAGCCGATCGAACGTCGCCCGGCCGTACGCCGCGGTCACGCGCTCGCCGCGCTCGTCGTCGGAGAGGAAGTTGACGTAGACCCCGCCGGTCGAGAACCGGCGCATCGCCTCCCACGTGTCGCGCACCCACGCGACGTTCACGGCGTCGTCCGCGGGGGAATCCCACCCGCCGGTGATGTTGAGCACGTACTTCGCGTCGCGGTTGCCGACCGGCGAGTGATCGGCGGGCAGCTCGTTGAGCGCGCCGCCGAGCTGGAACAGGACCGCGGCCGAGTGCGCCGACGTGTTGCGCGCGGCCTGCGCGCGATAGACCTCGAACAGCTCCGGCCCGACACCGGCGAGGTACTCCGACTTCCAGTAGTAGCGGCGCCCCTTCGGCTGCGTCGCGTCGAGCAGGTTCTGCAGCTGCGCGTACGGACGGGCGGTGACGATGTCGGCGATCGGGTGGAGCGCGCGCAGCGGCGCGATCAGCGCCTCGCCCTCCGCGATCGGACCGTCGTAGAACGCGAGCACGCCGATCATCGGCTTGCCGTGGATCGCCGGCGGCAACCAGGGCGCGGGCGGCGCGTTGCGCATCATCGAGACGAGCGTCAGCGTGCGCGGCGCGCTCGACGAGATCGCCGCGAATCGCTCGAGCACGTCGCCCGCGAGCTCGGCGGGCCACGCCATCACGCCGCCGAGGATGGTCGGGCCGAGCGGGAAGGTCCGATACGTGAAGGCGGTGACGATGCCGAAGTTGCCGCTGCCGCCGCGCAGGCACCAGAACAGCTCGGCGTTGTCGTCGGCGCTCGCCTCGACGACCGCGCCGTCGGCGGTGACGACCTCCATCGAGATCACGTTGTCGCAGGTCCATCCATACTGGCGCGTCAGGTAGCCGAAGCCGCCGCCGGTCGTCAGCCCCGCGATGCCGGTCGCCGACACGAAGCCGAGCACCGCCGCCTGCGCGTGGAGCTGGGTCTCGCGATCGACGTCACCCAGCGTGCAGCCGCCCTGCGCGCGCACGATCCGCGCGCGCGGATCGACGATCACGCCGCGCATCGGCGAGAGATCGATCATCAAGCCGCCGTCGCAGACGGCGAGGCCGGCGATGTTGTGGCCGCCGCCGCGCACCGACACGAGCAGCCGGTGATCGCGCGCGAGCTTCACCGCGGCGACGACGTCGGCCGTACCGGTGCACCGCACGATCAAGCCGGGCCGGCGATCGATCATCGCGTTCCACACGCGGCGCTGCTCGTCGTAGCCCGCGTCGTCGGGCGTCAGCACCTGGCCGCGGAAGCCGGCGCGAAACGCCGTCATCACCTCCGCCGACAGCGTCGTCTCTCCATCGTCCAACGTGCGCAGCTTGCCCATCGCAACCCCCCTGGTCGAGCAATGACGATATCATCGTCGAATGCCCCTGTACGTCGACATCCACCGGATCCACGGGGCGGTCACGATGGAAGAGATCGCGACCGCGCACGCCGCCGACGTCGCGATCCAAGAGCAGTACGGCGTCAGCTACATCAAGTACTGGTTCGACGCGTCGCGCGGGAAGATCTTCTGCATGTGCACCGCGCCCGACGCCGAGACCGCCGAGCGCGTGCACCGCGAGGCTCACGGCATGATGGCCGAGCGGATCATCGCGGTCGACGAGGATCTCGCGGAGAGCATGCTCGGCGGCCCGGTCGCGGGGCCGAACGGATGCGTCATGCACGGCGGGCGCCCCGATCCGGGCGCGCGCACGATCATGTTCACCGACATCGTCGGATCGACGGCGATGACCCAGCAGCTCGGCGACCGCGCGGCGATGGCGCTCGTCGAGGCGCACGACGAGATCGTGCGCGCCGCGCTGCAGGCGCACCACGGGCGCGAGGTGAAGCACCTCGGCGACGGGATCATGGCGGCGTTCCACACCGCGGGCGACGCGTGCGCGTGCGCGCGGCGGATCCATCGCGATCTGGTCGCGCGCGACAAGATCGCGGCGGCGCCGTTGCGCGTGAAGATCGGCGCCGCGTCGGGAGATCCGGTCGAGCGCGACGGTGACTTCTTCGGCTCGACGGTGCAGCTCGCGTCGCGGCTGTGCGCCCACGCGCAGGCGGGCCAGACCGTGGTGTCGTCGCAGGTGATCGAGCTCGCCTCGAACGATCGCTTCGCCGATCTCGGCGACGTTCAGCTCAAGGGCTTCGCGGGGCCGGTCCACGCGCACCGGCTCGTCGAGGACTGACTCAGCTCGGGCGATAGCTGCAGTGGTTGCCGGTGCGAACGGCGCGGCGCAGCGACGCGCCCAGCTCGGCGTCGGCCTCCGCGATCCGATCGAGCGCGTCCTTGATCCGGCGCGTCACCGCGCTGCGCGCGCGATCGACCGCGGATTCGCCGCGGCGCGCGCGGCCGCCGAGCCCGGTCGCGCGGCCGAGCTCGCCGGCGATCGCGTCGAGCTCCTCGCGCGCGCGTTCGGCGCGATCGGCGTCGCCGCCGTCGACGATCGCGCGCAGCTCCTCGACGCGGGCGCGGTATTGCTTGAACGCGGCGGCGTCGAGCAGCTCGCCGGCGTCGCCGCGATCGGCGTCGGTCGAGCCGACCAGCTCGAGCACGTGGACGTCCTCGCCGGGGCGCGCGACGAGCTGCGCGAGGTACTGCATGCCGCGGCTGGTCTTGAAGCGGAGGACGCCGCGCGCGGACGGGATCGCGTAGTACTCGCCCTCGAGCGTCATCGCGAACGCGGGCGCGATCGCGGCGGCGGCGGCGGCGGCGCGCGGCGGGTGGCGGCGATCGATCAGCGCGACCAGCTCGGGCAACTTCGTCGCGTCGGCGATCGCGCGCGCCTCGTCGAGGATCGCGCGCGCGCGCACCGGATCGCGGCCGAGCCGCACGAGCAGGTCCGCCCACTCGAAGCGCGTCCGCGCCGCCATCGAGCGCCGTCCGATCGCTTCGATCGATCGCAGCGCGCTCGCGTAGTAGCGCTCGGCGTCGTCCCACTCGCCGTTCATCGCGCTCGCATAGGCGAGCAGGCGCGTCGACGGCGCTTCGACGATCTCGCAGTCGAGCCAGTAGATCTGCCAGCGGGGTGACTGCGCGGCGAGCCAGCGCCCCGCGCGCGCGGCGAGCGCGCCGTCGCCGATCGCCCACGCGGCCTCGAGCAGCGCGCTCGCGTTGATCTCCTCGTCGACCTGCGCCGGCGCCAGCTGGGCGACGATCGAGCGCACCTCGTCGTCGGCGCCGATGCGCGCGAGGCACGCCGCGACATACGGCTCGGCGATGAAGCGACCGAACGGCATCGCGAGCCACAGGCCGCGCAGCTCGGGCAGCGCGGCGCGCAGCTCCGCGTGTCGCTCGGCGGCGCGCAGGAAGCCGATCCGGTGGAAGCCCTGCGCGCGGCGCGCGGCGGGGCGTTCGACGTCGAGGCGCCGCGACTCGTCTTGGAAGCGCAGCGACTCGTCGAAGCGATCGCCGATCAGCGCGAGCATCGATCGCATGAGCGGCACGCGCCACGGCGCCGCGCTCGGGCCGATCCGCGACGCGAGCCGCTCGTACGCGGACGCGTTCTGCGCGTACGACGTGAAGTCGGCGAGCTCCGCGTGATCCATCGCGAGCCGCACGCGCGCCTGCAACAGGCGCGAGGTGTCGCCGAGCTCCTCGGCCAGGCGCTCGAGCTCGCGCGCGACGCCGACCCGCATGCGCGGATCGGCGCTGCCGTACAGCGTGCCGCACGCGGCTTGCAGGATCAGCAGGAGATCGCGGCCGGACGCGACCCGACGGCCGAGCTCGACGGCGTCGAGGCCGAGCTGGATGTCGCGCGCGCGATCGGTCGAGGGCTGG
>DATJIA010000209.1:0-44623 GCA_035493675.1 Kofleriaceae bacterium
GCGGGGCGCGGCGACGTGCGCGGCTACGTCGACAACATCGTCGACGCCGCGCAGCGCGGCGCCGCCTTGTCGCGCCGCTTGCTCGCGTTCTCGCGGCAGCAGGCGGTCGACGCCAAGGCGGTCGACACCCGCGCGGTGCTCACCGATCTCGAGAAGATGGTGCGCAGCGTGGTCGGCGAGCAGATCACCGTGCAGCTCGACATCGGCACCGACCCGTGCGTCGCGATCGCGGATCAAGGCCAGCTCGAGCAGGTGCTGCTCAACATGGTCTTGAACGCGCGCGACGCGATGCCGTCGGGCGGCACGCTGACCCTGCGCACGCGCCCGTCGGAGTCGCGGCCCGGGCAGTGGGTCGCGGTGACGATCGCCGACACCGGCATCGGGATGTCGGAGGAGACGCGCGCGCGCGTGTTCGAGCCGTTCTTCACGACCAAGGCGCACGGCACCGGCCTCGGCCTCGCGACCGCGTACCAGATCGCGCACGATCTCGGCGGCGAGATCACGGTCGACAGCGCGCCCGGCAAGGGCACGACGTTCACGCTGCTCCTGCCGCGCGCGTCGTCGTCGGGGCACGACGTGCAACCGTCGGCGGCGCCGCCGGTCGCCGGCACCGACACCGTCTTGCTCGTCGAGGATCAGCCGGATCTCCGCAACCTCGTGCAGATCATGTTGGCCGAGGCCGGCTATCACGTGATCGCGGCGTCCTCGACCTCCGAGGCGCTCGCGCTCGGCACCGCGCCCGGCGTGCACATCGATCTGTTGCTCACCGACGTCGTGATGCCGACGATGACGGGCCCGCAGCTCGCCGCCGAGCTCGTGCGCCGCGTGCCCGAGGTCGAGGTCCTCTACATGAGCGGCTACTTCGGCGACGCGCTCACGCAGTACGGCCTCGACGAGGCGGCGGCCGCGCTGATCCACAAGCCGTTCAAGCCCGAGCAGCTGCTCAAGCTCGTGCGCGACATCCTGGACGCGCGGCCCGCCGGTCGTCGCGCGCGCAGGCCGAGCGAGCACATCTTCGGCAAGGCGCCCGAGCCCGGCAGCGCGTGATACGACAGCGCATGGCCCCGCAGACGCGCGCCGAGCGCACGAAGTACGAGGAGACGTCGCGGCACGAGGACGTCATGCACTTCCTCGCCGCGCTCGACGTCCCGAGCCTCCACGTCGAGACCTTCGGCACGACGCCCGGCGGTCGCAGCCTGCCGATCGCCGTCCTGTCCGCGCACGGCATCGAGACGCCGGAGGAGGCGAGGGCGCGCGCGCTGCCGGTCGTCCTCTTGATCGGCGGCATCCACGCCGGTGAGGTCGAGGGCAAGGAGGCGATCCTGATGCTCCTGCGCGATCTCGCGAGCTCCGAGCTCCTCGAGAAGCTCACGATCGTCGCGGTGCCGCTCTTCAACCCCGACGGCAACGACGCGCTCGATCCCGCGAACCGCAAGCTCGATCTCGATCATCTCTCGGGCCAGTGCGGGCCGCTGCTCGTCGGCACGCGCGTCAACGGCGCGGGCATCAACCTCAACCGCGACTACATGCGGCAGCAGGCGCCGGAGATGCGCGCGCTGCAGGCGCTGGTCGCGCAGCGGTGGCGCCCCGAGCTCACGATCGACACCCACGCGACCAACGGCTCGGTCCATCGCATGGCGATGACCTACGACGTGCCGCACACGATCGCGAGCGGGCGCGCCGAGCCGATCCTGTTCATGCGCGAGCGCATGATGCCTGCGGTCACGCGCGGGCTGAGCGCGCGCGGCGTCACCGCCGGCTGGTACGGCAACTTCGTCGAGGACGAGCGCGCGCTCGACGCGCGCCGCGCCGCCGATCCGCGCGCGCCGGTGCGCGAAGGCTGGATGACGTACACGCACCACCCGCGGTTCGGCTCGAACTACCGCGGGCTCACGAACCGCCTCGATCTCCTGCTCGAGTGCTACTCGTACCTCTCGTTCGAGGAGCGCGTGCACGCCACCTACGCGACGCTCCTCGAGGCGCTCACGTTCGTCGCCGCGAACGGCGATGACGTGATGCAGATCGTCGCGTCGAGCGAGCGGCCGCGCGATCGCGTCGCGGTGCGCTACGCGCTCGGCGCGTTCGACGCGTCGATCACGATCCCGACCCGCGAGCCGCGCACGCTCGACGGCGCGCCCGCCGAGGTACGGATTCCGTACTTCGCGAGCTTCACCGGGACGACCGTCGTCGAGCGCCCGGCCGCGTATCTCGTTCCGCCCGCGGTCGCCGAGCACCTCGCGCGCCACGGGATCGCGAGCGAGCCGGTGCACGGCGAGCTCGCCTGCGAGGTCGCGACCATCACCGCGATCGGCAACGAAGGCGGCCGCAAGATCCTCGAGGCCGCGCAGGTCGGCGACGTCACCGTCGAGTGGAAGCGCGCCGTTCGCAGCGGCGCGCACCTGGTCCGCACCGATCACGCGCTCGGCGCGATCGCGGTCTATCTGTGCGAGCCGGAGAGCGACGACGGCGCGATCGAGAACGGCGTGGTGCCCGCGCCCGCGGTCGGCGACGAGTACCCGATCAGCCGCGTGACGGATCTATAGGTCTATAGATCCAGCCCGACCGTGACCATGATCAACCGCCCGGGCTGCGGCAGCCGCGAGTTGTAGAAGCCGGCGCTCCCCACCCACGCCTGTCCGTTCCAGTGGCCCGGCTCGTCGCCGGAGTCCGCGGTGCGGATGCCGGGATCCGAGTACGCGGTGCCGAGCAGGTTGTCGATCGTCAGCGCGAGCGACAGCGCGTGCGTGCCAACGTGATCGATCTGGACGTGGCCGTCGAAGATCCAGGCGCCGTTGATCGTCCCGAGCGGGTTGGTCGCGACCGTGTTGCGATCGCTGTACGCGCGGCTGCGCAAGGTCGCGGTGATCCGCTTGTCGATCTTCGCGGTCGCGCCGAGCCACAGCTTGTGGGTCGCGAGATCGCCGATCGGCTTGTACGTCGAGCCGCCGCTCGCGTCGAAGACGAGCTCGCGGCTCCACAGGTACGAGTAGTAGCCCCACACCGACAGCGAATCGACGTGCTTCGGCCGCCACAGCGCGCGGAACTGGTAGTCGACGCCGATCACGTCGCGCTTGCCCTTGTTGCTGGCGCCGCCGGCGAACTGCACGATCGTGTCGTAGTCCTGCGCGTACCACGCGCTGACCAGGTTCAAGAGGTTCTCGGTCGTGTGCGAGAGATCGAGCTCGAACGTGCGCGAGTGCTCGGGCCGCAACGTCGGGTTCGAGCCCGAGCCGAGCCACCCGCCGTAGAGCTGACGCGGGTTGGGCTCCTGCCAGCCGGTGCCGTACAAGAGCTTCGCGAGCACGAGCCCGCGGCAGGTCTCGAGCTCGCCGACGTAGCCGATGCGGATCGACGGTGACTGCCCGGCGCCGAACAGCGAGTCCCAGTCGTAGCGCACGCCCAGGTGCAGCGCGTGGGTGTCGTGCTCGCCGAACACGTGCGCGCGCCGCGCGCGCGCCTGCGCGTACGCGCCGTAGACGTCGCGCTGCGGCCGCTCGATCGAGCTCAGATCGTTCGGCACCGGCGACGGCAAATGCACGTCCTGCGTCACCATCGACGGCGGCAGATCGGGCCCTGCGTTGATGTCGTACGCGTTGGCGAGATCGCGGTGCTCGTAGCTCGCGCCCGCGGCCAGCGCGAGCCAGTCCCACTTCTCGACGTCGACGTCCTCGGTGAGCGCGGTCGATCGGTTGTGCGCCTGCCAGTACGACGCCTCGACGACGCGCTGGCCGCCGGCCTCGAACCCCGACAGGTAGTACGAGTCGTTGGGGATGCCGCTGTCGCGCCAGCGCAGCATCGTGCGCGACGTGACGCCTTGCTCGAGCTCGTCCTTGTGCGCGGCGTAGACGCTGCGCTCGCGCTGGTGCCAGATCGCGTACGGCTGCGCCTGATCGGTCGGGTACTCGTAGCCGTAGCCGGTCGCGAGCGACAGCTCGTACGCGCCGAGCTCGAGGTTGCCCATCACGAGGCGCGCGTCGAGCCCGTACTCGTCGATCGGCGACGACGCGCCGCGCGCGAGGTTCTGGAACCCGAGGTAGCCGCCCCACAGCGCCGGATCGTTCGCGTACGCCGACTGCGTGTACTCGAAGCGTTCGGCGGCGCCCGCGTCGGTCCAGTTCAGGCCGATGCGCCCCGCGATCGACAGCTTGATGTCGCCCTTGTCCTCGACGATCACGCCGTCGAGGATCCGGCGATCGAGGCGGCTGCCGTGATAGCTGCCCGCGCTCACGCGCACGTGCGCCTGGGTGCCGCCTTTCCCGGCGCCGGCGATCGTGATCACGTTGACCACGCCCATGAACGCGTTCGCGCCGTACACCGCCGACACCGGGCCGTACACGATCTCGACGTGATCGATCTCCGACATCGGGATCGCCGCGGCCGCGCTGGCGTCGCCGGACCACAGCGAGTTCGTCACCTGGCCGTCGAGGAGCAGGAGGAACGGGAAGTTCACGTCGGTGCGGTAGCCGCGCCAGTAGACCTTGAGGTAGTCGTCGCCCCACGGGCGCACGATGTCCATGCCCGGCAGGTCGTCGAACAGATCGAGCAGCTCGTGGTAGCCGCGCGCCTCCAGGTCGTCGCGGGTCAGGCGGATCACGACGCCGGGCGCGCGCGACTGCGACTCGCTCATGTTCGACGCGGTGACGACGTTGACCTCGAGCAGCTGCTCGAGCGACAGGTCGGACAGGTCGTCGTCGTCACTTCCGGCGTCGGGGTCGGCGTCGGCGGGAGGCTCGGCGCCCTCCGCATGTGCCGACGACGCCAACAGCATGCAGAACGCGGCCACGGCGCACCAGCGCATGTGTCCTCCCCGCTACCGAGGATATCAGAACACGATCGTCATGCGCACGGCTCCGACCAACGCCGTTCGATCCGGCGCGAACACGACCTGCGCGTCGGGCTGGACGGTCCACCAGCCGGTGGCGGCGATCTGGTAGGTCGCCTCGACGACGGCTTGGTCGCGGCGCACGCCGGCGATCTCGGTCCGCGAGAACGCGACCCCGACGCCTGCGAAGTCGTCGTGCCTCCAGTCGCCGGGCAGGCCGCGCAGGCCGGCGTCCGCATAGATCTGTACGACGCCGTCGGGCGAGTAGCCGACGCGCGCGAACGCGCCGGCGCGCCGGCCGAGCGACTTGAAGCCGCGATCGATCACCGCGTAGACGCCGTTGGGCAGCGCGGTGTCGATCCAGCCGCCGAGCTTGACCAGCTTGTAGAGCTGCAGCTCGCCGAGGAAGAGCGCGCTGTGCCCGAGCGAGGTGGGGATGCCGTGGTCCTCGTTGGTCTGGCCGTCGTAGGCCGCGGCGCGCACGACCACCGGATCGAGATCGACGTGCGCGCTGACGCCGGGACGCGCGATCGGATAGACGGGCTCGCTCTCTTCGTTCGCGCTGATCTGTCCGATCACGCCGAAGGTCGAGTTGATCAGGACCGTCGAGTGGCGCGCGATCACGAACTCCTGATCCGCGGACAGGAGCCCGGCGCGGATCGACGTCTTGCCGACGATCGGCTGCTCGTACCAGGCCTCGAACAGCCGCACGTCGTTGGTCGCGACGTTGTTCGACACGCCGTAGATGTCCTGGATCTGCTCGCTCAGGCCATGACCGTGGATGCCGAGCCCGACGACGTGCATCGTGCCCCAGCCGTCGCCGACGAGCTTCGCGAGGTCGAGATCGAGCGACGCGACCGCGAGGCCCGCGATGACGTAGTGATCCATCACCTCGGGGCTGGCGAAGATCTCCGGCGCGTAGGAGAGGCCGGGCGTGACGCCGTCGTCGGCGAGGGTGTCGCGCTCGCCGCCCCAGCTGCCGGTCAGGGCCGCGGGCCGCACGACGTTCGGCTTGGTCATGCTCGAGCCGCACGGATCGGGCGGCGCGTCCGCGAACGCGCGCGCGCTCGCTGCAAGCAGCATCGCGATCGCGCACGACTTCCGCACGCGCGCGATCGTATCAATTCGGCTTCGGCGAGAGAACCGGCAAGCCGTGCTCGGCCAAGAGCCGCGACAGCTCCGCCGACAGCGGACGCCGCCGGCGCACCTGATCCGGCTGCATCGCGGTCGCCATGCGGCGGCGCGCCTCGTGGATGCGCCAGGCGATCGTGCCGTCGCTGCACTTCTGCACGACCGCGGCCTCGCCGTGCGACAGGCCCTGCAGCGCGACGAGCACGACGCTCGTGCGCATCTCGGGCGGCAGCGCGTCGAGCGCGCGGACCAGCCGCGTGTACGTCTGGCGCAGCTCGGCCTCGAGCGCCGGGTTGCCGCGCGCGTCGATCGACAGCGCGAGCTCGACGCGCAGATCGTCCATCGGCTCCTCGCCGCGGCGATCGCGATCGCGGCGCGCGTTGAGCGAGCGGTTCACGGTCATGCGATAGACCCACGTGAAGAACTCGCTGCGGCCCTCGAAGGTGTCGAGCGCGCGATACGCGCGGAGGAACACGTCTTGGGTGATGTCGTCGGCGTCGGAGCCCGATCCCGTGAGGTGCAGGGCGAGCGCGTAGATGCGCTTCCGGTACCTGCGGACGAGCGCCTCGAACGCTGCCTGGTCGCCGGCCTTCGCGCGGGACACGAGCAGCGCGGCAGCCTCGCCTTCGCGCTTGGGATCACCCATCGTCATGAGCTTAGACGCACGAGGATAGCGGAAGCTTGGCGATTCCTGCGAGCCGCCCTATGTGGGCGGATCAATTGAGCGCAACGCCGCGCTGGTGCATCGGAGTCGCGAGCGAGAACGGTGCGATGGTGGCGTCGAAGTAGGACCCGTCGTCGCGGAAGAAGCGATACGTGCCGTGCATCTCGCCGACCGGCGTCTCGAGCACGCAGCCCGACGTGTACTGGAACGACTCGCCGGGCTCGAGGCGCGGCGTCTCGCCGACCACGCCGTCGCCGCGCACCTCTTCGACCTTGCCGCGCCCGTCGGTGATGACCCAATGGCGCGTGCGCAGCTGCGCGGTCAGCTGCCCTTCGTTCGAGATCGCGACGGTGTACGCGAAGACGTAGCGCTCTTGCTCGGGCGACGATTGGTCGGCGAGGTAGAGCGACTGCACGGTCACGCGGATGCCGTGCGTGATCGCGTTCGACATCGGCTCGGCGACGGTGGGACGCACGCGGCGAATCTGCCCTGTGGCCGCCCGCAGCGCAAGCGACACCAGGCGCCAGCCTTTATCTCTGATCGATGGCAACGTAATGGCGCGTGGTCTCGCCCGTGTAGATCTGGCGCGGACGACCGATCTTGGTCTTCGGGTCCGTCACCATCTCCTTCCAGTGCGCGATCCAGCCGGGCAGGCGCCCGATCGCGAACATCACCGTGAACATGTCGGTCGGGATGCCCATCGCGCGATAGAGGATGCCCGAGTAGAAGTCGACGTTCGGGTAGAGCTTCTTCGAGATGAAGTAGTCGTCGTGGAGCGCGACTTCCTCGAGCGCCTTCGCGATGTCGAGCAGCGGATCCTTGATGCCCAGGTGCTGGAGCACCTCGTCGGTCATCTTCTTCAGGATCTTCGCGCGCGGGTCGTAGCTCTTGTAGACGCGGTGACCGAAGCCCATCAGGCGACGGTTGTCCTTCTTGTTCTTGACGTCGTTGATGAACTGCTTGCCGTCGCCGCCCGACTTCTGGATCTCCTCGAGCATCTCGATCACGGCCTGATTGGCGCCGCCGTGCAGCGGGCCCCAGAGCGCGAGGATGCCGCCGGCGATCGCGGCGTAGACGTTGGCGCCCGAGCTGCCGACCAGGCGGACCGTCGACGTCGAGCAGTTCTGCTCGTGATCGGCGTGCAGGATCAGCAGCTGGTTGAGCGCCTTGACCAGCACCGGATCCGGCTCGTACGGCTCGGCCGGCACCGCGAACATCATGTGGAGGAAGTTCGCGCAGTAGCTGAGCGCGTTGCGCGGATACATGATCGGGTGACCGATCGACTTCTTGTAGCTGAACGCCGCGATCGTGCGGACCTTCGACAGGATGCGCGTGATGTGGAGGTCCATCGGCGCGTTGCGGTCGAGCGAGTCGGGGTAGTACGCCGACATCGAGGTGACCATCGACGACAGCACCGCCATCGGGTGCGAGGTCGGCGGGTAGCCCTCGAAGAAGTGGCGCATGTCCTCGTGGATCAGCGAGTGATACGTGAGCTGCTTCGAGAACTCGGCGAGCTCCGACTTCGACGGCAGGTTGCCGTGGATGAGCAGGTAGCTGGTCTCGACGAAGGTCGAGTTCTCCGCGAGCTCTTCGATCGGGTAGCCGCGGTAGCGGAGCACGCCGGCTTCGCCGTCGAGGTACGTGATCGCGCTGGTCGTCGCGCCGGTGTTCATGTACCCCGAGTCGAGGGTCACGTACCCGGTGTCATCGCGCAGCGAGCGGATGTCGATCGCGGGCTCGTTCTCGGTGCCCACGACAACGGGCAGGTCGAACGCGCGGCCATCGGGGAGGGTCAGCTTGGCGGTCTTCCCAGACATGGTGGCTCCTTACGTCGCGGCGAACCTACCAGATCCCCGGCGCGGGGCGTCCAAAGGCGCGCACGGAATTTTGATGAACAGACTCGTCGCCGAGTAGCATCGGGACGTGGCGTGGTTCGCGTACGTGCTCGTCTCCGAACGGACGCGGCGCACGTATGTCGGCGCGACGACGGACGTCGACCGGCGCGCACGCCAGCACAACGGCGAGCTCCGCGGCGGTGCGCGGGCGACCCGGGCGAATCGGCCGTGGCGCGTCGCGCGCATCGTCGGGCCGTTCGAGCGGCGCGGCGAAGCGCTGCGCGTGGAATGGCGGATCAAGAAGGTTCGCGGACTGCGGCGCGTGTCGGTGGTGCTACGCTAGCCACGTGTCCGCGGAGGCTGAAGCCAACGACAAGCTCGTCTGGCGCGTATCGGCATCGCTCGATGCCGCGCGGCCCGGCGAGGTCCTGCTCCTCGACGAGGAAGGGCAGGTGCTGGGCCCGTCCGCGATGCGTCGCGCGGCGGTCGTCGGCTGGGGCGTGGTCAGCGGCATCGTCGGGCTCGGCGCGATCGCGGTCGGCGCGCTCGCCGGCCCCGTGCTCGGCATCGCGACCGGCGCGACCACGCTCGGGATCCTCGCGCATCACGCGCGCAGCGGCCGCGAGTTCCGCCGCGCGCTCGCGCTGGCGTCGGCGGGCCGTCGCGACGAAGCGCTGGTCGCCGTGCAGGCGCTCGAGGCGCGGCACCTGGGCGAGCAGTTCCCGCCGTTCATCGACTACCTGACCGGCAAGCTCGAGTGGCAGCGCGGTCACTTCGACGCGGCGCTGGCGCGCTACGAGCGGGCGCGCGCGCACCTCGCGCAGCGCCGCCGCGGCCGCGGCATGTACTGGGTCTGCTCGTTCGATCGCGCGCAGCTCTTGGCCGCGATGGGCAAGGTCGACGCGGCGCGCACCGCGCGCGTCGAGCTCGACGACGCCCCGCGCGGCGACTACTTCGCGATGGAGCTCGCGCTGACCGATCTGATGATCGCGTTCCACGGCGTCGACGCGCGCCGCTTGCCCGACGACGACGAGCTCTACGACTGGGCGAAGGCCGCGCTGCGCACGTCGCGCTTCGGCGTCAGCGTGGCCTTGCTGGCGTGGGCGTTCGCCGAGCGCGGCGACACCGAGATGGCCGGCCACCTGCTGCGCGAAGCGCCGACCCGGTTGGCGACCGAGTTCTTGCCCGAGAGCGCGCCGAAGCTGTCGAAGTGGCTCGACGAGAAGCTGGCCGCGCTGCCGTCCGACGACGACGATTGAATCGGGCCTCGGGCCTCGGGCCTCGGGCCAGATCCGGTTGCGCGATCTTGTCCGAGATCGCGATCGAGTCCCGGATCGTGATCGATCCCGGATGGGGTTCTTAGGGGAGCTGTCCCGGCTCCCCTAAGATCTGTGTCGCAGAGGTCGGCGGCGTTCGTTTTCTAGAACAGCGCGCGCAACGCTTCGGCGTCACTGACGATCACCTTCCGACCCTCTGTCGTGATGAAGCGCTTGCGCTTGAACTGCGACAGCGTGAGCGACACCGTCTCGCGCGTACTGCCGATCAGGTTCGCGAGCTCTTGGTGGGTGATCTTGAGCGCGACCATCGTGCCGCGCGCGTCGTCGACGCCGTACTCGCCGGCGAGCTTGATGAGGAGCTCGGCGAGCTTGGAGGTCACGTCGCGGAAGACCAGCGCCTCGACCTTGTTCTCGAGCTCGCGGCGGCGCGTGACCATCAGCTTGGTCATCTGCGCGCCGAGCATCGCGGAGCTGGCGAGCAGCTTCTCGAAGTCCGCGCGATCGATCTCGGTGAGCAGCGCGTTCTCGACCGCCTCGGCCATCTCGCTGCGCGGGCCGCCGTCGACCAGGCAGGTCTCGCCGAAGACCTCCGACGGACCGCAGTAGCTGAGCGTGAGCGCCTTGCCGTCGCGGGTCACCTTCGAGACCTTCACTCGGCCGCCGTTCACGAAGAAGAGC
The DNA here is from genome assembly GCA_035493675.1 of Kofleriaceae bacterium. GTDB lineage: Bacteria > Myxococcota_A > Polyangia > Haliangiales > Haliangiaceae > JAIOQA01. The sequence continues at coordinate 10,408 of DATJIA010000209.1, forward strand.
GACTTCCCCGGATCGCCCGGGAGGTACACGACCTCGCGACGACGGATCTCCCGCATGTCGACGCGCTCGGCGAGACGCGCGACCGCGTCGGGACCCAGCTCGGCAAGCAGCGGAATCTTCTTGAGATACCAGAGCGTCCGCTTGAGGTCGTTCACCGGCGGAATGTATCAGCCATCGCAATCCGCTGTCTAGATGTTACGCGAGTTACGCTGCGCGTCGAGGCGCGAGCGCGATCACCAAACCCGTCGAAGACACGAGCGCGCTCGCAGCCAGCGCTTGATCCGGGTGGGCGCCGACGAAGGACGCGATCGGTGTGAGCGCACCCCCATCGATGGCGAGCGCGATCGCGTTGTTGAGCAGGTGCGCGAGCATCGCCGGCCAGACCGAATCGCACGCGAGCGTGATCGACGCGAGCACCGCGCCGAGCAGCATCGTCGGCACGAAGCGCACGACGCTCAGGTGGAAGCCGGCGAACAAGAGCGCGCTGACGCCGATCGCGAGCGCGCGTCCGAGCGCCGGACGGAGCGCGCGCGCGAGCATGCCGCGCGACAGGAGCTCCTCGCAGATCGCGGGCAAGACCGCGACGACGAGCAGCGGGATCGCGAGCGGCGGCGCCGCGAAGGTGCGCTGCAGCCGCTCGATCTCGCCGGTGTCGAACGCGCGCGCGATCGGCGCGGCGATCCGGACGTTGACGTACCAGAAGCTGACGCCGACGAGCGCCGCGCCGATCAGCGCGCGCGCGTCGGGCGCGTGGAGGCCGAGGCGCTGCTTCGCGTCGCCGCGCGCGATCGCGTGCGCGATCGGTAGGCCCGCGAGCGCGACGACCTGCGCGATCGCGAGCGCGCCGAGGCCGGGCCCGGCGAGCGCGCCGAGCAAGATGAAGAGCGCGACCGCCGCGGTGAAGAGCGCGAGCGCCTCGAGCGCGGACACCGCGGGATCGACGCGGTACGGGTCGATCCCGTCGCCGTGGTACACCCGATTCGTGAAGTTCTGGCTCGGGCTGGGCATCGGCGTCGTGCTCGGCGCAGGCGCAATGTACCTCGCCGTGCACCGCGGCGGCGGCGCGCCGGTCCCGCCCGACGCGGGCGTGGTCGCGATCGCGACCGACGCCGGCGTGCCCGCGAAGAAGAAGCCGCGCCGTCATCGCGTCGGCGGCGGCGGCACGACGGTGTCGCTCGACGAGGGCATCGACGACGCGCCCGCGGTCGTGCTCACCGACGGCGATCGCAAGCTCGTCTGGCAAGGCGACGACGTGTCGATCGGCGCGCGCACGATCGACATGAGCGCCGGCGGCGACGACGCGCGCCCCCTCGAGCAGGGCGAGATCAACGCCGGCTTGTCGTCGGGCGCGAGCTCGTTCGAGCACTGCATCTCGTCGTCGGTCGCCGGCGCCGAGCTCAGCTCGTCGATCACGCTGCAGATGCAGGTCGACGGCAAGGGCCAGGTCGCGAAGGTGCGCGTCCAGGCCGCGCAGTGGCTGTTCGCGCACGGCCTCTACGCGTGCATGCGCGGCGCCGCGAAGCGCCTCTCGTTCGCCGCGACCGGCGCGCCGACGGTGGTCACCGAGCCGTTCACGCTCGACTAGTTCGAGAAGGCGGCGTTGTAGCGGTCGTCTTCGGGCGTGCCGAGATAGAGCTCGTAGGTCTGCAGGTCGAGCGTCGGCGGCAGATCGACGTCGGCGTTGAAGGTGCCGCCGAGCGACGTGACGCCGTGGCCGATCAGGGTCGCGCCTTCGCCCTGGCGTCCTTGCGGCGCGAGGTAGATGTCGACGCGCTTGCCCGCGAGCGGGTGCTGGTTCTCGTCGACGCGACCCTCGACGTGCAGCGTCTCGCCGCGGTATCCCGAATCGCCCGCGTTGGTGATCGTGATCGTCGGCGTGATCTTGTGCGGATCCATCGCGTGCGGCGGGCCGCCCGAGCCGGGGCCGATCGCGTCGCTGGATCCGCTGCCGCTGCCGCCGCCCGAGCCCGAGCCATCGCCTTGGACGAGCGCGCTGTAGTCGCCGCTCGACGAGCCGTTGCCGAGCGGCTGCTTGCGATCGGCGAGCTGCTTGTCGGAGAGGCCGTGGATGTCGCCCTCGAGCTGCGTGTAGCTGTCCTTGTAGGCGTCGGGCTTCGCGAACGGATCCTCCGCGCGCGGGCGATGGAGCGTCTTGCCGTCGGCGCCCTCGACGTCCATGCGCAGCGCGGCGCCGCCGAGATCGATTCGCTGCCAGCCGCGCTCGGGGAACCAGACCTCGGCGAAGGCGTGCGCCTCGTTCTGTACGTAGCGCGTCGGGATGCCGAGCGCGTTCGCGGTGATCATGAACGCGAACGATCGATGGCGACAGACGCCGGCCTGGCTGGTGAAGAGATCGCGGTAGATGTCGCCCGTCGAGCTCGGCGGATCCTTCGCGGTGAAGCCGCGGAAGTAGTAGACGAGCTTGTTGAAGGCGTCGGGCAGCGGCGTGTGATCGTCGATGCCGAGCTCCCGCAGCGATCGCTCCGCGGAGCGGCGCACGCCTTCGGGCAGGTCGGCGATGATCTCGGGCGGCGCCATCCGGCGCACCATCGCCGCGGTGTAACGCTGGCCGGTCGGCAAGGCCGGCGCGAAGTAGCCGGCGTCGGCGTCGACGAGGAAGACCAGCCGGTACTCGCCGTGCGCGCTGGCCTCGTCGGAGCGGACGTAGAAGTTGTCGGCGCCGTCCTTCGAGAAGGTGAGGTTGATCGGCGGCTCGGTCTCGTACGAGAGGATGCGCATGTCGGGCGCGACCGACGGCAGCGGCGCGTCGACGCCCGGCGCGAGCTGCACGACGACCGAGCCCCAGAAGCGATCGCGGCTCTGATCGGTGGTGCCGCCGACCGGTAGCTCGACCAGCGCGGTGCGCGAGATGAAGAGCGTCTCGTCGTCGCGCACGCCGTCCATGGCGCTCATGCGCTTGAACGGCAGGACGTCGGGGTTGAAGACGCTGATGTAGTGGAGCGTGCCGTCGGAGCCGGTGTTCAGATCGGGGCGCGTCGACGTCTGGCGATCGGCCGCGAAGCCGCCGCGGCCGAGCACCGGATCGCTCGAGCCCGGCGCGTCGTGCGACGGCTCGGGCAGGATCTTGTTGCCCGACGCGAAGCCGGCCGGATTCTGTCCGGGCCGGGGGACGTCGCCGAGGAGCGGGCCGCTCGAGCCGGGACCGGGGAGATCTTCATGGAGCACGCGTTTGGGCGCGGTGCCCTGGGCGACCGCGAACGCGCCCACGCCGCCGGCGACCAGCGCGAGGCCGGCGACCAGAGCGGCACGCCCGGAATGGGGTGACCGGCGATGCGACATCGACCCCATGGATTCTACGGGGTGGACAACGTTGCGCCAGGTTCGGTTGCATATGATGTGGGGATGCTGCGGCCCTGGGCCCGGCGGGTGCGCCCCGATCAACTCCCGGTGGTCGATCGCGCCGTCGCACTCCTGGTCGTCGCCAACGCCGCGGCGGGCCTGGCGAGCGCGGCGGCGGACGCGCTGTTCCTCGCGCACGTCGGGGCGACGTACCTCGGCTGGGCGCTCGCCGGATCGAGCCTGCTCGTGATCGCGGTGCTCGCGATCGTCGGGGCCGCGGCGGATCGCGTCGATCGCGCGCGCGTGCTCGGCGTGGTCGCGGGCGTGGGGGCGATCGCCGTGGCCGCGGTCGCGGTGCTCGCGATCGCGGCGCCCGACGTCGCGGGCGCGATCGCGATCGTGCTCGCGAAGCAGGTCCAGAGCGCGGTCGATCTCGTGATCTGGGTCGTGCTCGCCGAGCGCTTCGACGCGCGCCAGAGCGCGCGGCTCGTGCCGGTGTGGGCCGCGGCCGCCGGCGTCGGATCGGCGCTCGGTTCGCTCGCCGCGTGGCCGATCTCGTACGTCGCGGGCGCGCCCGCGGTGCTCGGCGCGAGCGCGCTGGTCTGGGTCGCGCTCGCCGCGATCCCGATCGGCGGAGCCGGCCGCATCGCGCCGACCGGGCGCGGTCGGGTCGCCTGGACCGAGGGCGCGCGCGCGGTCGCGCGGTCTCCGCTCGCGCGCCGGCTCGCGATCCTGGTCGCGGTCGCGGGATGTTTCGGATCGCTCGCGTACTACGTGCTCGGCGCGACCGCCGCCGCGGACATCGGCGGCGCCGATGATCTCGTCGGCTTCCTCGGCCGCTTCCGCGGCGTGGTGCAGGTGATCACGCTGGTCGTGCAACTCGTGATCGCGCCGCGCCTGCTCGCGCGCGCGGGCGTCGCGACCGCGCTCGTGATCGCGCCGGTCGTGGCGTTGGCGGCGGGGCTCGGGCTGGTCGGCGCGACGACGCTCCTCGCCGCCGTGATCTTGCAAGGACAAGCGCGGCTCCTCGACACGTCGATCGAGGCGCCCGCCGAGAAGCTCGCGCAGAACCTCTTCCCGGTCGGGATGCGCGGGCGGATCGCCGGCTTCCTCGACGGCGCGGCCAAGCGTCTCGGCGCCGTCACCGGCGCCTTGATCGCCGGCGTGCTGACGAACGCGCCGCGCGCGTTCGCGATCGTCACGGTGGTGACGGCGGCGGTCTGGTCGATCGTCGCGTTCGCGCTCGGTCGGCGCCTGCCGTCGCTCGCGGTCGCGGCGCTGACCGCCGCGCCCGAACGCGAGCGCGAGCTCGACGCCGAGGATCCGCTCGCCGCGGTCAGTGACGCGGTGATCGCGGCGCTGGTCGCGGAGCTCGGCGGCGACGACGCGGGGCGCGCGGCCGAGCTCCTCGCGCGCCTGCACGCGCGCGGGCGCACCGACGCGATCGCGCCGCTCGCGCGCGCGGTGTCGGTGGCGCACGCGCGCCAACGCGTCGCGATCGCGCGGGCGTTGGCCGACGCGGCGGAGACGCGCGTGCCCGATCGGCGCGCGGCGAGCCGCGCGATCGAGGCCGCGATCGGCGCGGCGCCCGACGACGATCGCGTACGCGAGGCGCTGGTGCGCGCGCTCGGGCTCGCCGCGCCCGCGGGAGACGCGGACGCGCACGCGGCGCTCGCGCGGATCGCGACCGCGCCGGGCCCGCTCGCGAGCGCGGCGGAGATCGCGCGGTCGCGCCTGGGCGCGGACCCAGCGGCCGCGCACGCGGCGGTCGACGAGGCGATCGAAGTCGCGCTCGACGACGACGACCCGGAGGTACGCGCGGCCGGTACGCGCGACCTGCGCGCCGAGCTGTCCCGCCATCTGGACAGCGCGCCAGAGCGCGCGATCGACTGCGCGCACCGTCTCCTGCGTCTCGCGCGCAAGCGACGGGTCGACGAGCACACCCGCGCGCAGGCGATGGATGCGCTGGCCGCGGCGCTCGGACGCCTCGGCGCGGCGCGCTCCGCCTCGCACGTGCTCCTCAAGAGCGAGCTGACCGCGCTCGCGCGCGAGCTCGCCGATCGGCGCGAGCCGGCCGAGCTCGCGCCGGCGCCGGTGGCGGCGGCCGCGCTGCGCTTGCTCGCGGCGTTGCCCGACGAGCCGGCCGACGATGCGGCGCGCTTGTACGCCGCCGCGCTCGGCGATCTCGACGAGGAGGTGCGCGATTCCGCCGAAGCGGGCCTGCGCGCGCTCGGGCCCGCCGCGATCGGCGAGCTCGTGCGCGTCGCGGATTTCGGCCGGCGGGTCGCGCGCGATCGCGCGGCGCGCCTGCTCGGCGAGCTGCCGGTGACCAGCGTCGAGCTCGATCGCATGCTCGACGCGGAGCTCGCCCTCCTCGACGCGACCTGCGTGCACCTGCACGTGCTCGCGCCCGAGGGCGGCTTGCTCGCGCGCCGGCTCGAGGAGCGCGCTCGCGAGATCGCGCACACCGTGCTGCTCCTCGTCGCGGCGCGGCAGAGGTCGCGGCCGGTCGCGTCGGCGGCGCGCGTCTTCCGCGCCGCGCCCGATCCGGGGACGCGCGCCCGCGCGCTCGCGGTGCTCGACACTGCGCTGCCGCGGCCGATGGTCGCGCGCCTGCTCGACGCCGTCGACGAATTGCCCGCGGCCGAGCGCGCGCGCGCGGCCGCGGCGCGAATGGACGCCGCGCCCGATCGCGATCGCGCGATCCAGGCCGAGGTCGGCGGCGGCGATCGCCTCGCCCGCGCGCTCGTGCTGCACACGCTCGACGCCGGCGCGCGCGCGAGCCATCGCGCGACGATCTCGTCGGCCGCCGCGAGCGCCGCGGCGGCGGCGAGCCCCCTCGCGCTCCTGCGCCGGATCGCCGATGCTGAGGCCGAGGAAGATCGCGACGTGCCGACCCGCGTGGAGACGATGTTGATCCTCGGCGACGTGCCGCTGCTCGCTGCGCTGACCGCGCGCCAGCTCGCGGATCTCGCGGGCAAGGCGGCGTGGAAGAGCGCGCGCGCCGGCGACACCGTCGCGAACGCGGGCGAATCGCTCGACGCGCTGATCGTCGTCGCCGACGGCGAGCTCGCGCTCGGCGACGATCGCGTGATCGCGCGCGGCCAGGCGGTCGACGAGCTCGCGTGGTTCGCGCCGGCGCCGCTCGCCGCGCCGCTGGTCGCCGCGCGCGCGACGCGCTACCTGCGCATCGAGCGCCTCGACTTCGACGAGCTCGTCGACGACGTGCCCGGCCTCGGCGCCTCGGTGCTGCGCGTGCTCGGCACACGCGCTCGTCGCTAGCGCTCCGAGCGCCGACTTCCGACTTCCGGCTTCCGACTTCCGGGCGGAGAAGTCCGAGATCTCTGAACGGAAGACGGAGGTCGGACGACGGAAGTCGATCAATCCAATGGGCAGACGTACGCGTCGATGTAGACCTCGTACGTCTTCTCGGGGCAGGCGACCTCGTAGAGATCGACGATCGCGCCGCAGCGGCCGCCCGGACCGACGTTGCCGACGCGCGCAGGCTCGGCGGCATCGGGGCTGTGGAACGGATTCGAGCCGTCGTCGCACTTCATCGCGGCGAGCCAGACGCCCTCGTCGGGGATCCCGCACACCTCGATCGGCGCGTCTTTCGTCGACGGCACCTCCGAGAAGTGGCTCGCGTGCGCGCCCTTGCGCTGATCCCAGTCGGCGCGCGGGTACCCGACCGCGCCGTAGACATCGCTCTGCGAGCACGTGCGGAGCGGCGTCTTCTCGGGCACGCCCATCGCGGCGAGCGCTTCGTTCACGCACTTCATTGTCTGGTCGCACGGATCGCTGCCCATGAAGCAGCGACCGATCTTGGTCGCGGCCTGGCGCGCGTCGGCGCCGCGATCCTCGAGCGAGCGACGCATGTTCTCGATGCACTCGTCGCGGGTGAGGTCGTAGCTCTGCAGATCCTCGCAGCCCTGCGACTTCAGCGAGAAGATGCGATCGCACGCCTGCGTCGCGTCGACCGGCGTGTCGCCGGCGGCCGCTGGATTCGTCGACGGCGGCGTCGGCGACGACGCGCTCGGCGGAGGAGGCGAGGGCGACGCCGGCGGCTTCGAGCTGGGGCCGCACGCCGCGATCGCGATCACCACCGAGACCCAAGGCCGCATGGATCGATCGTAATCGCTTTTCCATCGACGTCGCGTGCATTCGGCGCGCGCCGGAGCGAACATCTCGCGCCATGTCCCGCGGAGCGTCGTTCGGTCTGTTGCTCGCGTTCCTGATCGCCGGTTGCGAGGTCGCGCCCGGAAGCCGGCGCGCGCCGGTCGGCTCCGCGTCCGGAACCGGATCGGACCAGGGCTCCGCGGCGCCGACCGCCGCGAAGCCGGCCGAGCCGAGCGCGGGCCAGGGCAGCGCGGTCCCGACGCCGGCGCCGACGCCGACTCCCACGCCGACGCCGACGCCGACGCCGAGCGCGCAGAGCCCGGTCGCCAGCAAGGAGAGCTGCACGCGCGCCGCGTCGCGCCTCTTCGATCTGCGCAACGCCGCCGAGCAGGATCCCGCCCAGCGCACCGCCAACGAGCAGACGCGCGCGAGCTTCGTGAACAGCATGACCGACGGCTGCCAGCAGAGCGGCTGGAGCGAAGAAGCGGTCGACTGCATCATGAAGGCCGCGGACATCAGCGGGCTCCAGCCGTGCGGCCAGCTGATCCAACGCGACCAGATCGCGCAGGTCGCGAAGCAGCGCGCCGCCGAGGCGGCGGGCTCCGGCGCGGGGAGCGGATCGGCCGCGCCGGCTCCGACGCCCGCGCCGACTCCGACGCCGCCGCCGCCCGCCGCGCACGCGACCCCGCCTCCGCATCCGACGCCGCGCGTGGTGCCGAAGCCGATGCACTGATCTCGAACGTGACCATGCCGAGGTCGGCGAGCTCGCCGCCGAGCTCGCCGTGCACGTGCGCCGACGCGAGCACGACACCGTCGTCGGTCTCGAGATCGAGCTCGATCGCATAGACGCCCGCCGGCAACGGCGATGTCACCGCGATCCCCTGCAGACACTCGAAGTGCTCGTCGTAGATCGGCCCTGGTCCTGAGCCAGGTCGAGGGAGCGCGATCACGCGCACGACCCCCGCGCCGACGTCGCGACATCGACACGGATCACGCGCGCGATCGACGAGCCGCCATTCGACCCGCGCCGCGCCCGGCGCCCGCGCATCGGGCGGCGCCGCGCGCGGAGCCGAGCACGCCACCCACAAGACGATCATCCACCAACGCGGCACCATCGCCGGCGGGCGATAGCAGCGCGCGTGCCACGCGCTCGATCGCGAAACATCGAGCGCTTACGCAAACGCGTCCGGCCGAGCACCGGACATCGCGTCCGGATCCCGGACGAGCGCCGGACGCTCGTGTAAGCGCCGCATCGTTCGTTGCGATCACGGATGGGGGAATAGGGGGAGCTGTACCGGCTCCGCCATCTGAGGAGGCCGAAGGCCTCCGGACGCGCATTGGCGTGCCCACCGCGCGGTGCTCATCGAAGCAGAGTGCGCAGCGCGTAGCGCTGCGCTGTGGCACGCGCGTGCTCAGAGCGAACGCGGGCGCGCTAATGTGGCCCTACGTACGGTCGCGACTGCACGATCCACATCTTCTCGCCTTCCAGGACCCACTCGCAGTCGAGCGGCAAGTGCGCCTGGAAGAGCGGCATGAACTTCTGGACCTGCTGCACGAGCCGCTTCGCGCGCTCCTCGGTGAGGATCACCTGGCCCTCGGGCGCCGGCACCTCCTTGATGCCGCCGTGATCGTCGAAGACGAGCATCGTCGCGTCGTCCGACCGCGAGATGATCTTGGTGCCGTCGTTGTCGGCGTCGAAGATGATCTGCTCGGGCACCTTCACGCCGTCGACGACCTTCATGCCGAGCCCGAACTTCGCGTTGATCGTGAAGCCGTTGTCGTCGGTCGCGTCGAACAGGTTCGCCGTGACCAGCACGCCCGCCGCGGTCGCGTTGACGCCGATCTGCACGAGCACGCCCGCGTAGACCTGCTCGTGATCGATGCCGAACGCCTCCCGCTCCTCGACCGCGCGCAAGGTCCAGACCGACGCCCAGACCGTCTTCACCGCCTCGCCGAGCGCCTTCTTCCCGACGACGTTCGGCACCGTGTCGTAGAGGCCGGCGCCGTTGAACCCGGGCAGGTCCTCGCTGTTGGTCGACGAGCGCACGAACACGCCCTTGCCCCCGAGCTTCACGCGCACGCGCTTGTACAAGGCATCGAGCAGATCCGGATCGATCGGCGCGTTCTGGATCGCCTGCCGCAGCGACTCCAGCGACGACTTCCGCCACGCCGGATCCGACTTCCAGCGCGCGTCGGCGAGCATCGCGTCGACCTGCTTGTCGAGGCCGTTCCGCTTCATGTGCTGATCGAACCAGTAGAACGGGATGCCGAAGCCCATCGGCACGTTGACGCCGAGGTTCGCGCTCACGATCTCGCCGAGGTTCGCGGCCTTGGTGCCGTAGACGATCACGTCCTTCGCGCGCATCCGATCGAGCATCGCGAAGCTCCGCGTCTTCAGATCCGCGGGCGGGAGATCCACGTGCCGCGCCGCCGCGACGCGGTTCTTGAACGCCTCGATCTCGTCGGGCGTCGCCTCGCGCAAGGTCATCCCGGTGTCGGTCACCTCGTAATAGACGACCTTGCCGTCGAGCTTGCCGTACAGCTCGCGCGCCTTCTTGTTGCCGGCGTTGGGGATGCGCCACGCGCCGGCGCGCAGGTTGACGTGCGAGAGCGGCGTCGAGAACGTCGTCGACAGGATCCCGGACACGACCGTGATGTCCGGGTAGCTCTCCTGCAAGAGGACGATGTCGCTGCGCTCGAAGTGGACCGACTCGAACGGCGTGCCGAGCGGCACGACGACGAAGCGTCCGACCGCGGTGCCCTTGTTGAACGCCTGGTAGCTCGCGGCCTCGTAGATCTGATCGTTGGTCACGACCGGGACGCCCGCCTTCGCGACGTCCTTCGCGATCTTCTCCTGCGACGGCGAGTCCGGCCGGTACGCGATGTCGGTGACGAAGAACGGCGCCTTGATGCGCTTCTTCACCTTCACGATCGTCGCGGCGTCGATCTTGTCGCCCTCCCAGAAGGAGTACGTCCACTTGTCGATCTTCAGGTGGTGCGCGAGGTAGCCGAGGATGAAGCGCGGCTTCACGCGCTCGTAGTTCTTGTTGTACTCGCGGATGTTCTCGGCGGTCCACGGCTGCTTCAACAAGACCCCGAGCACGAAGTCGGCGTGGATGTTGAAGAGGTTGACGTCGATGAAGTAGATGTCGTCGGTCTTCACGTCGATGATGAACTTGCCGAGCTCGTCGGCGCCGACGCGCTTCGAGTACCGATCCCAGGTCGCCTTGTCCGGCACCGACCGCACCCACGCGCGCTGTTCATCGGCGAACGCCTTCGCGCCTACACATAGGAGAAGAGACACGATCGCGATCGCGAAGCCCCGACGCATGCGCTGGAAGATACACCCGAGTTGCGCCACGATGCGCCCATGTCCGCGCCGGCAGCCACGCCGACACGCCACATCTATCTCGCGGTCACCGTCGCGGCGCTCGGCTACTTCGTCGACGTCTTCGATCTGATCCTGGTCAACGTCGTTCGCGGGCCGAGCATCTCGGACATGGGCGTGCCGAAGGTGGAGCTCCTCGACAAGGGCGAGCTGGTCGTCAACATGCAGATGCTCGGCATGCTGATCGGCGGCCTCGCGTGGGGCGCGCTCGGCGACAAGCGCGGCCGCCTGTCGGTCCTGTTCGGCTCGATCATCCTGTACTCGATCGCCAACATCGTGAACGCGCATGTCTCCGATCTGACGCAGTACGCGGCGGTTCGGTTTGTCGCGGGCTTCGGCCTGGCCGGCGAGCTCGGCGCCGGCGTGACGTTGGTCAACGAGATCATGAGCAAAGAGGGACGCGGCTGGGGCCCGACGATCATCGCGGCGATCGGCATCCTCGGCGGCGTGTTCGCGACCTTGCTCGGCGGCGCGTTACCCGGCGTGTGGTCGGGCGTCGACTGGCGGACGGCGTACACGATCGGCGGCGTCATGGGCCTCGCGCTGCTGATCTTGCGCATCGGCGTCCACGAGTCGGGGCTGTTCAAGCAGGTCGCGAGCAAGGCGGTCTCGCGCGGCAACTTCCTCCGCGTCTTCGCCACCGGCGCGCGCGCCAAGCGCTACATCTCGATCGTCCTGGTCGGTCTGCCCATCTGGTACATCATCGGGATCTTGTCGGCGGCGGCGCCCGAGATCGGGCAGGGCGCCGGCATGACGCTCGCGGATCGGCCGCGCGCGCTGATGTTCTGCTACATCTTCCTCGGCGTCGGAGATCTGCTCGCCGGCGGCGTCTCGCAGTGGCTGCGCTCGCGGCGCATGGCGCTCGGCATCTTCGTCGCCGCGACCGCGGTGACCACCGTCGCGTACTTCACGATCGCGCGCAGCTCGCGCGAGGCGTACTTCGTCGCGATCTCCGCGGTCTCGCTCGCCGGCGGCTACTGGGCGATCTTCGTGATCACCGCGTCGGAGCAGTTCGGCACCAACCTGCGCGCGACGACGACGACGACCGCGCCCAACTTCGTGCGCGGCGGGCTCGTGCTGATGAACGCGCTCTTCCACGCGTTCCGCGACGCGACCGACAGCGTCGTCACCGGCGCGTGGCTGGTCGGCGTCATCGTGATCGGGCTCGCGATCATCGGTCTCTTCGGCATCGAGGAGACCTTCGGCAAGGATCTCGACTTCCTCGAGGAATGAACATGAGCGATCAAGCGGCGTTCCCTCAGCAAGGCAAGGCGGACGGCTATCCGTGCCCGGAGTGCGGCGCGCAGACGTCGCTCAAGCCCGGCACCGAGAGCCTCGCGTGCGATCACTGCGGCGCGAAGATCCCGATCGACGCGCCCAACCGGCCGATCATCGAGCACGACTTCGCGCAGGCGATCGCCGGCGCAACGCGGCGTCCGATCAGCGAGGTCGCGCAGGGCGCGCGCGAGGTGCAGTGCAAGGTGTGCGGCGCGCGCGCGATCGTCACGCGCCACGCCGATCGCTGCGCCTTCTGCGACGCGCCGATGGTCGTCGAGCTCCAGACCTCGGACGCGCAGATCCTGCCGGAGAGCGTCCTGCCGTTCACCGTCGAGCAGAAGGACGCGGCGGCGAAGTTCCAGAAGTGGCTGTCGTCGCGCTGGTTCGCGCCGAGCGATCTCACCAAGCGCTCCAAGAAAGACGGCATGGACGGCGTCTACCTGCCGTACTGGACCTACGACGCGCAGACGACGTCGCGCTACGTCGGGCAGCGCGGCGAGCATTATTACGAGAACGAGACGTACACCGAGAACGGCGAGACCAAGACGCGCCGCGTGCAGAAGACGCGCTGGTGGCCCGCGGCCGGCACGGTCTACGTGCCGTTCGACGACGTGCTGGTGCCCGCGACCGAGACCTTGCCGCGCAAGCTGGTCGAGAAGCTCGAGCCGTGGGACCTGCCGTCGCTCCGCCCGTTCGACGGCAAGTACCTCGCCGGCTTCATCGCCGAGCGCTACCAGGTCGAGCTCGGCGACGGCTTCAAGACCGCGCAGACGCGGATGGAGCCGGTGATCCGGAAGGCGATCTACAAGGACATCGGCGGCGACGAGCAGCGGATCATCGGCATGGACACGCGCTACGACGGCGTGACGTTCAAGCACGTCCTGTTGCCGCTGTGGCTGTCGAGCTTCCGCTACAACGAGAAGGTCTATCGCGTGACGGTGAACGCGCGCACCGGCGAGACCGCCGGCGAGCGGCCGTACAGCTGGGTGAAGATCGTCCTCTTGATCGTCGTGATCCTCGCGGCGATCGCCGGCATCGTGTACCTCATCGCGCAGGCGAAGAAGCCGAAGCCGACCTCGGCCCGCGAGGCGCCGAGCTTGATCGTCGCGTCCGAAGCCGAGCCTTACTTCGGCAGCGTGATGTTCGGGTCGCGGCCTTCCTTGCGCGCGCCGTCGCCGTTGGGGACGTACGCGGAAGGCTTGGTCGCGCTCTCGCCGGTGTACTTGAAGACGAGCTGATCGCCGGGCCGGTAGTCGACCGCGATGCCCTGCGCGTCGGCGTCGTACGCCTGCGCGAGGAACTTGCCGTCGGAGGTCGGATCGAAGTGGTGATCCCACGACACGATCACCTCGTCGGCGGCGTTCATGCGGCGATGAAGCACCTCGAAGTGGACGTCGACCGACTCGATGATGATCCCATCACCGACGAGCGACCACGTGCCTGCGGGGATCGAGGCCTTGAGATCGTACGGAGCTTCTTGGGACTGACCAGTCCCAGCGCCTGGCGCTCACCAGGGTGGCGGTTCGTGATCGAGCAGCTGGATCACGACCTCGCTGCCGTTGGGCGCGAGCCAGAGGACGGGAGCGTTGCCGTCGGGGCCGGGACAACCGGCGAGCGCGCCGAGGACGAGAGACGCGAGCGGGATCAACTTCTTCATTTCGCACCGGGAACGCTGAAGGTTGCGATGAACTCCCCCGGAACGTCATTGGACTCGCGATCGAGGTGCAGCCCCGCCGCCTGCGCACCCTCGATCGCGCCCGCGCGGTTGTAGATGCGGTTCTCGATCACGACGCGGCCGCCCGGCTTGAGCGCCGGGATCGCGGCGCGCAGCCACGCCGCGCGATCGTTGAAGAGATGATCGACCTGCGCGAGCAGGATCGCGTCGTACGTGCCGGGCTCGAGGCCGGGCGCGTCGCCGGCGACCACGCGCCGCTCGACGACCTTGGTCAGGCCCGCGGCGTCGACGCGCGACTGCAGCATGTCGAGCACCGCGCCGTCGACGTCGGTCGCGACGATCTTGCCGTCGGGCGCGACCGCGCGCGCGAGGTGCACGGTGAGCAGGCCGGTGCCGGCGCCGACGTCGGCGACGACCATGCCCGGCTTCAAGCCGAGCGCCTCGACGATCAGCTCCGGGTGACGCTCGCGATCGAAGCGCGCCTCTTCGGACTGATCCTGCGCGGGGCGCGTGACCGGATCCTTGCGCGCGTGATCGTCGGCCTGCGCGTCGCCCTTGCCGCACGCACCGAGCGACGCGGCGGAAAGGCCCGCGAGAAACGCGAGCATCGCGAAGCGCACCACGGTTCGAAGGTAGCACGCCGCGCGGGGAGCCGCGTGCCGCATTCCGCGCGCTGGATCACGCTAAGACGACGGCGGATCGAGCATCACGATCATCACGTCGCGTGCGCCCGCGTTGCCGACGGTGATGCCGCCGACATCGGTGGGCGCGGCGAACGTCGCAACGAACGCGAATCCGCCGGCCTTGGTCGGGCGAATCGCCCAGGGGATTTCCTGCGGGCTGTCGGGGGCGGCGTACGGGAACGCGATCGCATCCAGCGCACCGCCGTTCGCGTCGTAAGCGGCGAGATAGGCGGCGTCGCCGATCCGGGTGCCGCTCGGGGCGACGAGGGGACCGGTGCCGAGATCCGGCGTCGTCGTCTGGATCCACCCGCCGACGATGATCGTGCCGTCGGGTGCGAGCGTGAGCGCGCGCGCCTCGATCCCGTGCGACGCGGACTCGATCGCTCGTAGATCGTGCCCGACCGGATCGATGACGTGGACCTTCTGATAGGGCGAGCCGGCGACGTAGTCGGTGCCGAGCGCGAGCGTGTCGTCGTTCGCGTCGATCTCGACCGAATAGGGATCGATGTACGCGCTCGGCTCCGCGACGCGGGCCCAGCGCAGCGCACCCGAAGACGAGAAGCGGGCGATGAATTCGTCCTGGTGCTCACCGGACGACAGCACCTGATCGTCGATGTGAAGCGATCCGAGGAATCCGCCCGTCACGACCACGTCGCCGCCGGGTGCGATCGCGATAGCGATCGTTGCCGGGGAGTCGCCCGGGCTGCTCGTGAAGGCGTGGCCCCACGACATCGCGCCGCTCGGATTGAGCGCGACGACGTACGCGGCCGAGCCAGAGATGGCGATCGGCCCGTCGCCGACGTCGATCGAAGTCCACGCTTGTCCGACCACGTAGATCGTGCCGTCGTCCGCGAGGGCGAACGACTCGTAGTCGAGGTCGCCGCTCACCGTCGGTCCACGCGCCCACATGAGCGCTCCGTTCGCGTCGTACTTCGCGAGGAAGGCGCACGACGCGATCGGCTGACGCGTGCACGTCAGCGTCTGACCGCCGAAGTCGACCGTGCGCTGGAACGATCCGCTCGCGACGAGGTTGCCGTCGGAGTCGACCGCCACATGCGAGATCGCGCTCAACGCCTCCGGATCGCCCGGCGTCAGGTTCACGGTCCAGAGCTCTGACCCATCGATGACCGAGCGCTTGGTGATGAATCCATCGGACACGAGCGACAGCGGCAACGGAGCTGTGCGCTCGATACCTCCGCCGACGATGATGTCGCCTTCGCTGGTCAACGCTAGACCGTGAGAATAGTCGTCGAGGGGTCCGCCCAGAGAGATGGCCCAGCGAGTCGGGCCGAAGACCTTCGCCGACAGCGGCGGCGGATCGTTCGACGTGTTGCCGAGGTTCTCGTCGACCGTGCTGCAGGCACTGAGCGCGAGCGAGATGGCGATAGCGAGCTTCATGGAGACTCCTCGCCGCGCAGCGCGGCTTCGGCGATCGGACGGTGCACGCTGTCGGGATAGCGATCGAGGAAGATGCCGGCGGCCGCGCGCGCCTCGTCGTCGCGGTGTGCGGCCGCGAGCGCTTCGATGCGGATCGCGTCGCGCTCCTCCGCGAGCGCGCCGTCCGGGTAGCGGGCGGTCGCTTCGGCGACGAGCGCGAGCGCGCGTTCGGGATCGCGATCGGCGGCGCGCCAGGCGTCGGCGAGCAGCGATGCCTCGGTCGGCGCTGGCGCGTGCATGGTGCGCGAGCGCGCGTGGGGAGGCGGCGGGCGCGGCGGAGCAGGTTCCTCGGTACGGCTCGGCGGCGGCGGCGTGAGCGCCGGCGGCACGGATCGCGGCGGCGCGATCGTTGTCGCGATCGCCGCGGCAGGCGCGCGATCGCGATCGCGCAGGTACCACGTCGCCGCGGTGCCGGCGATCGCGACGCCGACGATCAGCGCGATGACCTTGGCGGCGCCGCCGAACGCGGTCGCGCCGCCGACGGTCGCGCCGAGCTTCGCGCGGATCGCGGCGCGGTGCGCCTCGTTCGCGATCGGCGACGCGCGCTCGGCCTCGAACAGCGCGCGCAGCTCGTCGGGCAGCGGCGTGAGGTCACGATCGGTCATCGCGTTCCTCCGCGCAGCCGGCGTACGATGGCGAGCAGATCGGCGCGCGCGAGGCGGAGCCGCGAGTGCACGGTGTTGGCCGGGACGTCGAGCATCGACGCGATCTCCGCGCCGGTGTAGCCGTCGAGATCGTGGAGGATGACCGCGACGCGGCGATCCTCGTCGAGCTCGGCGAGCGCGCGCCACAGCAGATCGCGCTCCGCGTGATCGGGCTGATCGGGCGCGGCGGGCTCGCGGTCGAGGCTCGTCGCCGGCGCGTTGGCGGCCTTGCGCCGCGCGTCGGCGGCGACGCGGCGCGCGACACCGAACAGCCACGGTCGCAGGCCGCGATCGAGATCGAGCTCCTTCCATCGGCGGAAGACCACCAGGAAGACCTCGTGCGCGGCGTCGGCGAGGTCGGACGGCGGGACGCCGAGACGTCCCAGCGTCCGCCACACGTAGTCGAATTCGCGCTCGTAGACCGCATCGAAGGCCTCGAGCCCGGGGCCGGGCGGCCGGTCGGACTCGCTCACATCCTCGTATTGGCGCCGCGCGGACGATTTCGTCACGGAAAGTGCGCGATCAGCCCGACCGCGGCCGCCGCCTCGACGCGCGCGCTCGACCAGACCGGCCGCTGGTCGACGAGGAAGCGCGTGGAGGTCACGTTCCCGCGCACGCCGAGCTGCGCGGTTACGTCGACACGCGGCGACAGCGGCACTTCCCAGCCGAGGCGTGCACCCGCGGCGATCACGGGTCGCGTGATCGTGCGCGCGTCCATCAAGCCGTCGCCGCGGCCGGTCAGCCAGCCCGCGCTCACCAGCGCGCACGCGAGCGCGCGCCCGTGATGGGCGCAGGGCGCGATCGTGATCGCGGTGGTCGAGACCTCGACGTGACTCGAGCTGCCGATCGCGATCCGATCCGGAGCCTGCACCGCGAGCTCGAGCCCGAGCGACCGCGCGCCGCGGCGGACGCGCGCGCCGATCGCGAACGTCTCGGTCCAGCGGTCCCCAGCGCGACCGATCGACGACGCGAACGATGCCGCGACCGCGAGCGGCGCGCGCGGGGATGTCGCGATTCGGGCAGAGATCGAATTCGAGGGCGGCGCGAGCGGCGCGATCGGCGGCAACGGCGCGTCCGCGGGCGGCGCCGGCGGCGGCTCCGGATCGCGCGCGAGCGCGACGGCGATCACCAGCGCGACCGCTTCGGTCAGGTGCGCGCAGTCGGTCGCGCGCACGGTGCGCACGCCGCGCGTGTCGTCGAGCGAGACGCGCGCGATCACGCCGTCGCCGTCCGCTTCCGTCGAGACGCGCACGACCCGCGCGCCCGCGGCATCCGGCGCTCCGCCGAGCGCACGCACGCGGTCGGGGAGCCGCTCGAGCGCGCACGCGCCGGGCGCCACGTCGAGGCGCGCGCCGGCGTCGGCGCGACGCGCCGCGAGCGCGCACACGACGAGCGCCGCTGCGACCACCCTCATGAGAGGCAGTCTGGAGCAGCGGCGCGGACGGCGCAATCTACATCTGGACGGGGACGATCACGCCGTTGATGTTCACGCCGTTGGCGAAGTCACCGACGCGGCGGGTGTCGCCGCGCGCGACCGCGTAGGCGATCGCGGCGGTGGCGGCCTTGGCGAGGGTGCCGCCGTTGTAGCCGGCGTCGTTGCCGGTCCCGGGATCCCAGCCCTTCACGTTGCCGTTGCGATCGATGCCGCCGAACCAGCCGGTCTTGAGCATCCCGTTGCCGAGGACGTAGGTCCAGTTGGCGTTCTGCTCGGTGCCGTCGGGCCAGCCGTTGCGATCGAGCGGGTCCTTCGGCGTGTCGCCGTGGAAGCTCATCACGAAGCTGTCGGCGAGCGTCTGACCCGCGCACTGATCGTCGGGCGTCGCCGCGAGATCCGCGTAGAAGCCGTCGAGGATCTTGCCGAGGTCGGTGACGGTCGCGGTCAGGCTGTTCATGTCGTTGAACGCGCCGTGCGGATCGTCGCGCAGGGCAGGGAGCACGACCGACGAGGTCAGGCCGAGCTTGAACGCCTTGACCGTGACGATCAGCGTCTTCGCCATGTCGGCGAGCTGCGTGCGGGTGCCCGCGGTGACGCCGTACTTCGAGAGATCCGAATCGCTGACCGCGAGCGCGGAGGCGAGGTTGGTGCCGAGCAGCTTCGCCGCCGACTTGCCGGTCGCGTACGCCGCGGTCGTCGTCGAGCGGTTCGACGCGCGGTTGAGCGAGACCAGCGCGTCGTAGTGCGCCTTGTAGACGTCGGCGTCGGCGCTGTTCGAGAGCAGGCCGCCGGTGCGCGACGCCGCGCTGTTGAACAGGCCCACGATCTGATCCGCGCCGCCGACGCGCGACGGACGCGGCGCGCCCTGCGCGGTGCCGTACGGCACGTCGTCGACCGCGATCACGGGGATCACGCTCGGGTTGGTCTGCTGGAGCGCGGCCGACACCGCGAAGATCGAGTTGCCGTTGAGCGTCGAGGACGACGTCGGTTGGTTCGTGTGCGTCTCGTTGTTGCCGCACATGAACGCGGTGATCTGCTTCGCGCCCGGGAGGTTCTTGAACGGCGCCTGGGGCCCGAGGGTCAAGGGCTTCGCCGTGCCCTGCGCCATCGTCGCCTGACCGGGCGCGTGGAACGCGAACCGGTTGTTCATCGCGGCGGCGACGTCGTTGTGCGGCCACAAGAGCTGGAACCACGCGAAGCCGCCGTTGCCGGCGATCACGTGGACCGAGCGGTTGGTCGGGTGGCACGCGGCGGCGTCGGCGAGCGCTTGGCCGCCGACCTTGCCGAGGACCTCGAACACCTTGAAGCGGGAGACGCCGAGCGCGGCGCCGGCCGCCACCGTCCACTTCATGAGGCTGCGGCGCGAGACTTCTCGCTGCTCGTCACGCTCGCTGGTCTTGGACTTGGCCATGGCGGTTCTCCTCACTCGCAGGTGTGGGCGGCGGCGAGAAGGGCGGCGACCGCCATCTTCTTGCCGGTCTCGACGTCGCTCGCGCGCGAGACGGTCAGGTTGCAGAGCTCGATGTGGCTCGCCGTCGCCGGCACGCCGATCAGGCACGTGATGCCGTCGGCCTCGCACTGGTTCGACGCGTTGAACATCTGCGCGCCGACGCCGCCGATCTGGCACTCGGTGCGGTTCGGCATCGTCGCGATGATCTCCGGCGCGGCCTGCACGAAGATGTCGAACAGCTTGCCGGCCGCGGCGGTCGTGAGCTCGAGGTTCTCGCGCTGGCGGGCCGCGTAGTTCGCGACGCCGAGCGCCTGATCGCTCGACTGATAGATCTGACCGGCGGAGAGCTGCGTGCCGTTGCCGATGTCGACGCCGCGCGACGCGAGCACGCGCCCGATCGTGTCGTACTTCATCTTCGGGCAGCCGTGGACGCGCGCGGTGTACTTGGGCGGGCCCTGCTCCTGGAGCTTCTCGAGGAGCTTCCAGACGTCGACCTCGCTGTCGGGGTGATCGAACGTGTTGCCTTCGCCGCCGGTCGAGTTGCCCTCCTGCGGCGCGGGGTCGTTGCCGGGCTCGTGCATGTCGTCGGTGCACGCGTACATGCCGACCGAGACGAAGGCTGCGATGAGGAGAGGAGTCTTGCGCATCGTCGCCTCCTTAGAACTTCACGAAGTCGTCGCTGGTGAACGCGGCGTAGATCGCGTCCTTCAGCTTGAAGCCGTTGGCGGTGAACGCGTCGACCTGCGCCTTGATGACGTCGGGCGGGACGACCGAGAGGGTGTCGACGATGTCGCCCTTGCCGAGCGCGAAGTTCCACACGCGCGCGATCGCGCAGGTCTGGATGTCGTGATCGGCGGCCATCGCGGCGCCGAGCGCGGGGAGATCCGCGGCCGGGACGCCGAAGCGCCACGCGGTCGTCTCACCGGCGGGCAGGTAGTCGGCGAGCGTCGCGAGCGGCGAGCCGTCGGCCGGCGTGTGCACCGCGATCGCGCCGGTGTACATGCCGTTCTGGTCGAAGTTCGCGAACAGCGGCGCGAGGTGGTTCATCGTCGTGTGGCAGTTCGCGCAGACGACGGCCTTGGTGTCCTGGAAGTCGATCGATCCGCCGGTCGCCGGCGACGCGACCGAGGTGAACGCCCACGGCGACGTGTAGATGCCGCCGTTGATGTTCTGGCCCGGGCCGACCTCGATCGGGAAGCGCGCGCAGTCGAAGACCTCTTGCACCCAGCGCACGCGACGGAACGCCATGTTCGAGTAGAACTGCTGCATCGCGCCCGGGTGCGTGAGCAGGCCCGCGGCGGTCGCGACGTTGTTGTTGCAGTCGCCGGCGGTGAACGTGCCGGCGTTCGCGTCGTAGCTCGGGCAGGTGCCCGAGGTCGCGGTGAAGAGATCCGTGTACGGCCGGTTCTCGACGGTGACCTGGGCCGCGAAGTAGGCGGCTTGATCGAACGTCGTGGTGCCGCCGAGCTTCAGCGTGTCCTGCCAGAAGCTCACCATCTGGCGCGCGAACTTCGGGCTGTCGAGGTAGCCCTTCACGAGCGCCTCGTAGACGGTCTTCTGCGCGGTGACGTCGCCGGCGTTCTGCACGGCCTTGATCTCGGCGAGCGTGGGCAGCTCGCCGGTCAGCTTGAGCGCCGCGATGCGCAGCGCCGCGTTGTAGTCGACCTGGCGATCGGCGAGCTTCTGGTCCCACTCGTCGCCCTGGGAGCCGGAGCCGGTGCCGGAGCCTGAGCCCGTGCCGTTGCCATCGCCGGGGCCGATCTCTCCGCCGCACGCGGCGAAGAGCAGGGCGCCCGAGAGGAGGGTCGCGATGTTGGGCCTCATCTCATTTCTCCTGGTTGATCCACATCGTGAGCTGCGTCTGGAAGGCCGAGAACGCGCCCGCGTTGCCGTTGAACTTGAACGGGTGCGTGACGTTCTGGTTCGGATCGGTCGAGACGAAGATGCCGCTGTTGGTCGGCGTGTTCTTGTCGACGCGGGTGAGGATCTGCGCGCACGCGGCGGCCTGACCCTCGGGCGAGAGATCGTTGATCTTGGTCATGTCGGTCGCCGACGTCGCGCCGGCGTTCGCGCCCGCGTGGCAGCTCGCGCAGTTCTGCGAGAGGAGCGGCTGCGCGAGCTGGGTGAACTGCGCGACCGCCTTGCAGCCGCCGCCGACGACGCCACCGCCGCCGGTCGTGCCGCCGCCGGTCGCCTTCTCGGCGACCTTGAAGTGGATGCTGAGCTTCGAGGTCGGCTGGACGTTCACGAACACCGCGGTGCCGCCGCCGAGCGGCGACTCCGCCGCGGCCGCGACGGTGAGATCGACATCGGAGAAGCGATCGACCGGATCGGGCGACGCGGTGTCGTGCTCGTCGTAGGTCACGAACAGCGGGTGGACGACGTGCGCGCCGTCGGTGCCCGCGTGGACGGTGATCTCGTTCAGGTAGATGCCGACCGAGAGCGGCTCGAGGCGGAAGGTCAAGGTCGAGCCGGTGAGGCCGATCGGCGTGAGGTCGACCGTGTTCAGGCCGGGGACCGGCTGGAACTCCTGCGTCTGGATCGTGACCGCGCCGGTGCCCGCCGCGACCTTCTCGAGGTTGATCCACTGCAGCGCGAGCGCCTGCTGATCGGTGGTGAACGCGGGGCCTTCGTGCGCGCCCTTGTTGAGGAGCATCGACGACGCCGGCGTGTCGAGGTTGATCAGGTTCGGCCACGTCAGCATCCGCGTGCGGACGTCCGGCTCGGGCTTCATGAAGTCGACGTTGGCCATGCCCATGTGGCAGGAGCCGCAGAAGCCGTTGAGCATCGGGAGGACGTTGGTCTCGAAGTCGCTCTTCGCCGCCTGCTCCTCCGGAGTCAGCGTGCCGTCGCCATCGGCGCCGTTCGTGATCTCGCCCATGCAGCCGGTGACCAGCAGCGCCATCGCCGCGGTCGCGGCGGCGGTCAGCTTCACCATGCGCAGGTGGAGGTAGAGGGTATTGAGCATCTCGCGGCGGGACTTCGGAAGTCCGCGAACGAGTTGGTCTCCTAGCGACATGGGGCTCACCTACAGCAAGGGGTGTGCCCGCAATCTGCACAGTCGATCCCCGCGTAAGGCCGCGTCGAACCTGCGTGCGGAGCCATACGGCCCCCGCGGGGATGGCGACCCCTCCCCCAGGCGGGGACGACTGACACCAACAGCGTTTCGCGCGGAGCGACGCGGGGTTACGCCGAGATGATCGGGCCGCTGCGGGCGAGCGCCTGCAGCTCGCGCGCGGTGCGCGTCGAGCCGTCGGGGCTCCAGCCGGGCGGCATGAAGATGTAGCCGAGCTTGTCGCGGACGCGCCGCGCGCGGCGGACGTCGCGCGCGATCGCGATCCACTCGTGGCTCGCGATCTTCAGCGGGTTGTACGTCTCGATGTTGGTCGTGAGCCCGTACTCGACCTTCGCGCGCTCGGGCTCGAAGGTGCCGAACAGCCGATCCCAGATGATGAAGATGCCGGCGTGGTTGCGATCGAGGTACTCGACGTTCGAGCCGTGGTGCACGCGGTGGTGCGACGGCGTGTTCATGATCGCCTCGAGCGGGCCGAGCGTGCGCACGCTCTCGGTGTGCAGCCAGAACTGATAGAGGAGCGACCACGCTTGCGCGGTCATCACCATCGCGGGCGTGAAGCCGACGAGCGCGAGCGGCATCCAGAAGATCGGGCCGGTGATCGGCGTCGTCCACGATTGGCGGAGCGCGGTCGACAGGTTGTACTTCCGGCTCGAGTGGTGGTTGACGTGCGCGGCCCACAGGAAGCGCACCTCGTGGCTCGCGCGGTGGAACGCGTAGTAGCAGAGGTCCTCGGCGAACAAGAGGACGACCCACGCCCACCACTTCTCGGCGAGATCGAACGCGCGGTACTCGTAGAGCGCGGTGAGCGCGGCGATCGTGACGATCTTCGTCAGCGCGGAGATGCCGACGTTGCCGAGGCCCATCGCGAGCGACGCCCACGTGTCCTTGGCTTCGTAGCCGGCGACGTTCTCGTCGGTGCGGTGGGCGCGCGCCCAGACGAGCTCGATGCCGATCGAGATCAGGAACGCGGGGATCGAGGCGAGCACGAGCCAGGACATCAGCGTCTCCTCTTCGCGTGGCTGGGGTGCGGCGCCTCGATGCCGAGCTCGCGGCGCGCGAGGCGCTCGAGGAACGCGAGGTGCTCGATCTCGAGATCGGGGCGGGGCGCGAACATGCCGAGCGCCGCGCCCTGCATCGCGTAGACGATCGCGTCGACCGCGGTCTCGAAGTCCTTGTCGTCGGGGCGCACCGGGAACAGCGCGCGCGCCTGATCGAGGATCGCGGTGCGGTGGCGATCGAGGATCGGGACCAGCCGCAGCGCGATCGATTCATCGGTGCGCGCGGCGATGTAGATCTCGAACGTCGCGCGCATCTCGCGCGTGCGGAAGATCTTCCACAGCACCGCGCACGCGGCGCCGACGAGGTCCGTGTTTGGCGCGACGTGCGGCGCCATGTCGCGCTCGAACTGCGCGACGAACGCGCGCAGCATCGCCTCGACCGCCTCGGCGAGCAGCTCGTCCTTGGTCGGGAAGTGCTTGAACAGCGCGCCCTGGCTCATGCCCGCGCGCTCCGCGATCCGCGGCGTCGACGCGCCCGCGAGCCCTTGCTCGACGAGGATCTCGATCGCCGCATCGACCAGGCGCGTGCGGGTCGCGCGGCTTCGCTCCTGCTTCGGGACAGGCACGAGAAGAGACGCTATACGAAAGAAAGCGAGTAGTCACTCGCTTTCTTCAAGATCTCGCGATCATTGGCTCGGTTGGCCGCACGGCCACGCGTCGGTCGTCTTCACGCCGCCCTGCGAGCAGGTCTGGAACTGCGCTTCGCACGACTGGACGACGTGCATGCCGGGCTGCGGGTGTGCACGGTCCGCCGACTGGTCGATCTCGCAGCGGCGGTAGTCCTGCATGCACTGCCCGCACGTCGCGCGGTCGGCGGCTTCGTCGAGGCGGTGGATCTGCGCCGCGGTGTCGACGAGGCGGAGGCCGTTGGCGTCGGCGTACGCCTGGAGGCCGTTCGGGTCGAGGCGGCCGTTCGTGAGCACGCCTTGATCGATGTACGACGCGAGCAGGTTCGTGAACGGCGCGATCGGCATGCGCGCCTCGTAGTTCTTGCCGAGCGACGGGAAGTCGGCGCGCACGAGCAAGAGGCCGCCGTACGACGACATGAGCGTCACCGCCGCCTCGACGCCGCCGCCGGCGCCCTTCACCTCGTAGTACGTCTGCGTCGCATCGACGTCGGTCTCGACGACCTGGTATTCGGGCTGCCCGTCGTGGACGACCGTGCCGTCGTGGTACGCGTAGCCGGGGGTCCTGGGCTTGAACTCGCCGGTGCGGCGGGTGATCGGTTTCATGCACGCGCCGAGCGCGATCAACGTGGCGATCCAGATCCGAGAGCTCATGGGCGCGCCTTCAGCACGGCGCGTGCCATCGCGCGCCCGTGCACGATCGCGGAGTTCGCGGCGCCGCGGGTGGACCATGGTCCAGCCGCGGATCAGAACGCGATCGCGGTGCCGAGGCCGCCGCCGAAGTGCGCGCTGCCGTCGCGGGCGCCGTACGAGAGCGCGCCGCGGATCGTGAAGCGGGCGGCGACGGTGTAGCTGACGTCGTAGCGGAGGAGGAGGCCGTCGGCGGAGACGAGCGCGCCCGGGAGATCGGTGCGGACGATCGACGCGCCCATCAAGAGCGGCGGCGCGGTGTCCCATTGCAGGCGGACGAACGCGCTGCCGCCGAGCGCGTCGAGGGCCTCGCCGCCGAACGAGAGGTTCGAGCGCCACGGACGTCCGAGCGTGATCGATCCGCCGAAGCCCTTCATGAAGCCCTCTTGCGAGACGCCGACGGTCGCGCGCGCGTCGACGAAGATCGCGGGCGCCAAGCGGAGGCGCGCGGCCGCGAAGCCGTAGCGCGCGTCGCGCGGGTCGATCGTCGCGTCGGCGCCGTCCATCGACGGCGTGCGACCGGTGATGCCGCCGGCGCCGAAGCTCGCGGCGTCGAGCGTGCGCAGGAAGCGATGCGTCCACGACAGCTCGGCGCGTGCGTAGTAGTCGCTGTGGCCGTAGCGGTTGCCGAAGTCGTGGCCTTCGAGATCGAGCGCGACTTGATCGGGAAGATCGCGCGTGCGCGCCCGCTCTTGATCCTCGAGGCGATCGATCAGCTCGGGCTCGACGGTGATCTGCTGCGGCGAGGCCGCCGACGCGAAGTGCGCGTGATCGGGCTCGCCGATGTAGTACTCGACGCCGGGCGGCGACGCCGCGGGGATCGTCGCGTACCAACCGCCCGCCGACGAGCGCTCGAACGGCGCGTCGCGCCAGATCGCGCCGCCGATCGCGCGCCAGTGCACGACCAGCGCGGGCTCGGCGGCGGGCGCGTCGATCACCGCGACCAGCTCGATCGGCTCGCCGGGGCGCGCGCTGCCCGGCGGGATGTGGAGGAGATGCGCGAGGACGACGAGCGTGTTCATACGACCTCCATCACCAGTCGAAGTTGAGGCCGAGGCCGCCGGAGATGCCGGCATGATCGATGTCGCGCGCCTGATACGACACGCGCACCGACGGATAGACCCACGACATGCCGCGCCAGCCGACGTCGCCGATGATGCGCACGCCGAAGTCTTCGGGCACCGGTTGATCGGTGACCTGCACCGCGAGCGTCACCGGCACGACGGGGCGGGGCGCCCATTGATAGAGGGCTTCGATCAGCGTACCGACGCCGGACGTGAAGCCGACGCCGAGCACGAGGTTGGTGCTGTCTTCCTCGCCGAAGCGCACGCGCGCGCGCAGGCCGAGGCCCTTGCCGAAATCGCAGTCGCTGGTGTCGGCGCCGCCGCGGCAGCGACCGCTCGACATCGGGCGCGTGTCGGTGGTGAGCAAGCCCGCCTGCGGGCGCAGCATCAAGCCGACCCACTTGCTCGGACGCAGCTCGAATTCCGTGTAGACGTACGAGAAGTCGACGCGGCGGCAGCTGTACGTGCCGCTCGCGTCGAGGCATTGCCCGGTCGGATCGGCGTCGATGATGTCTTTCGGACCGCCTTGGCCCGACAGCGTGCCGAAGCCGAGGCGGATCGCGTGCACCGGTTGCAAGAAGCGATACGTGAAGTCGAATTCGGCCTGGTAGTACTGATCGTGGCCGCCGCCGAGCTTGCCGTCGAAGTCGACGTACTCGAGGCGCGCGGCGACGCGCGAGCGGCCGCTCGCGATCGGCGCCTCCGAGATGTCCTCGAGCGTGTCGATCACGCGCGGCGATCGCTGGTCGCCGATCACCGCCTCGGGCTCGCCCTTCGCGCTCGCGGCTTCGACGAACCACTCGAGGCCGCCGGCGACGACGAGCGACGCGGGGATCGTCGCGCGCAGGTACGCGTCGCCGTCGTGCGCGAGCTCGAGCTTCTCGAAGCCGGCTTTGCCGCGCGGGCGCACGTAGAGCCAGGCGCGCGCGACCCTCGCGGGTGACACGATCGCGAACGCGAGCGTGATCGGGCGGCCGGGCAGCGCGGTGGTGGGCGCGGCGTCGACGAGCGGACCGGTGCGCGCGGCGCTCGGGATCAGATCGGCGAGCGCGAGCGCGAGCTGGTGCGTGCGGTCGTCGTCGAGGCTGCCGCTCGCGGCGGCGGCGCGCGCGGTCGCCGCGCGATCGAGCTGCTGCGCTTGCGCGCGCAACGAGACGAGCTCCGCCTTCACCGCCGCGGCGTACGGGCTCTGCGGTCGCTCCGACAGATACGCCTCCCACTTCGCGATGCGCTCGGCGGGCGCGAGGCCGAGCGTCTGTTGCCAGACCGCGCGCGCGGCGTCGGCTTCGTCGACGGTGCGGGCCGCGTCGTCGTCGGTGGCGGGCGCAGGCGTGCCGGCGGCGGCGGCGACGCGCTGCTGCCACGGATCGACGTACGCGACCGGCGCCGACGCGAGCGCGATCTCGTCGCCGACGACCACCTTGCCGCGGAGCGCGTCCTCGGGGTGCGCGAGCAAGACGTGATCGCCCGCGCGCGCGACCGTCAGCGTGCCGACCTCGAACCGATCGCGCAGCGTCTGGCCGCTGGTCGGGTCCTTCGCGATCACGACGTGGAGCAGGCGCAGCTGCGCGCCCGCGGTCGCGCCGTCGGCGGCGCCGAGATCGACGAAGACGTCGTCGCCCTTGACCGCGAGCACGGTCGGATCCGCGTGGGCGGCGCGCGCGAGCAGCAGCACGGCGAGGAGGAAGAAGGTGCGCATCGTGATCTCCTAGAAGTCGAAGCTCGCGCCGAGCCCGGCGCTGATGCCGCCCGCGCTCTGATCGCGCGCCGCGTAGCCGACGCGCGCGCCGACGCGCAGGCCGCCCTCGAACGGGTGCGCGATGTCGTAGAGCAAGCGGACGCCGGTCGCGCGATCGGAGGACGGCAGATCGGTCCCTTCGATCGTGACGGCCATCGGCGCGCCGGGCACCGTCGCCCAGCCGAGGCGGAAGTAGCCGGTCGCGCCGACGTCGGCGAGGTACTCGAGCCCGGTCGCGACGTGCGTGCGATCGGCGTCGCCCAGGCGGACCTCGGCGCGCGTGCCGAGCGCGAAGCCGCCTTGCGTCGCGGCGACGATGCCGCGCGCGTCGAAGCGCACGCCCTCGACGATCCCGAAGCCGAGCTCGAACCAGCCCGCGACCTTGAAGCCGGCCTCGTGCGCGAGGCCGCCGTCGTCGGGCGTGGTGCCGACCAGGCGCGTGTAGCCGAAGCGCAGCTGCTCGAGCGGATAGGCGAGCAGCGCGTACGAGAAGTCGGCGTCGACGCGGTAGTAGTGATCGTCGACCGCGCGATCGTGGATCGTGCGCGCGCCGTAGTCGATCCACTCGGTCATCACGTGGACGCGCGAGCGGCGGCCGAGGACGCGCGCGAGATCGCGATCGGCGCGCTCCGCTTCGGGCGCGCGGTGCACCGCGACCTCGACCGGCCACGACTCGCTGCCGAGCGCGGCGTGATCGCCGTCGACGAGGAAGTACTCGAGGCCGGGCGGCGCGATCGCGTCGGCGGGGATCTCGGCGATCCACTCGCGGTCTTCTCGGCGCGTGAAGGTCGCGTTCGACCACGCGCGCACGCCGAGGGCGCGATAGCGCACGACGAGCGCGCTGTCGGCGTTGTCGCCCAGCTGCGCGATCAGCTGGAGCGGCTCGCCGGCGGTCGCCTCCGACGGCGGCACGTGGCGCACGGTGCCCGCGTGGGCGCTCGCGCCGATCGCGATCAGGATCAAGAGGCTCTTCATCGCGCACCTCACCAGTCGAAGACCACGCCGGCGCCCGCGCCGACGCCGCTGTGATCCGCGGATCGCCCTTGCCACGACGCGCGCACCGTCGGCATCAGCCACGGCGTCACGCGCCACCCGAAATCCGTCGCGACGCGCACGCCGAGGTCGCCTTCGTTCGGCTGATCGGTGACGCCGATCGCCATGCCGACGTACAGCCGCGGCCTCGGCACCGCCTCGAAGCGCACGTCGCCGAACGTCCCGATCTCCGCGATGCTCGCGATCAGGAACGACAGGTTGGTCGCGTCCGGATCGCCGACGCGCGCCTTGGCCTCGATGCCCATGCCGAACCCGCTCGTGCCGACGCCGGCGACGCCGCGCAGCGCGAGATCGATCGGCGGGCCCGTGTCCGTCGGCGCGCGCAGCTCCGCCTCGGCGTAGCCGTACGAGAAGCTCGCCGTCGGCGCGGGCATCGCGTCGGACCACGCGCGATCCTTGTAGCCGCCGCTGCCGCGATACACGCCGTAGCCGGCGCGCACGCCCCACAGCGTGCGGCCGACGCGATAGAGCACGTCGGCCTCGGTCCACGCGACGCGATCGGTGTGATCGCCGGTGCGCTTGTCGAGGTTGCCGAAGTCGAGGTAGGTCGACGTGATCGTCATGCGCGAGCGGTGCGTCGCGGCGAACGCGTCGGCGACCGGCGGCGCGGCGACCTCGACCTTCGCCGGCTGGTCAGGGGAGGCGAACGCCGCCGCGGTCGCGCCCGACGGCGCCGACGCCTCGACGAAGTACTCGACGCCGGGCGCGTGCACGACCTCGCCCGGGATCAAGCCGCGCAGCGCGAAGTCGCCGTCCTGCGCGAGCAGCACGCGCCGAAATGTCCGCGCGCCGATCGCGCGATAGTGCAGCCACGCCGACGCCGGCGCCGGCGCGTGCGCGCCCGCGACGAACACGAGCGGGATCGCGCGGCCGTCGGTCGCGCGCGTCGGCGCGGCGTGCTCGAGCGCGGCGTCGGGCAGCGCGACGGCCTGGCCGATGCGGCGCGGGACCAGCTCGTCGCGCTCGGCGCGCAGGGTCTCGAGATCGGTGCGCACGATCTCGGCGTACGGCGAATCGGCGTGGCCGGACAGCCAGCCCTCCCACGCCGCGATGCGCGCGGCGAGCGGCTTGCCCGACTGCTGCGCCCAGATCGCGAGCACGCTCTGCGTGTGCGGATCGATCTGCGGTGGCGGCGTGTCGTCGGCGTTCGCCGGCGCGGCGGTCGGCGTCGCGGCGACCGTCACGTAGATCTCCGCGACGTCGCCGACGTTCACTTCGGCGGCGAGCTCGTCGTCGAGCACCACCCGCGTGAGCCGATCGCCGGCGGCGGCGATCGTCGCTTGCCCGAGCGGGATCCAGTCGTCGACCTTCTTCTTCGTCACCGGGTGGACGAGCGCGATCGGCCGCTTGAAGCGGATCGGCGCGCCGTCGGCGGCGCCGCCCGCGCGGCCGAGGTTGACGTAGACCGCGCGGTCTTCTTTGCGGATCACGACCCCGCGCGCGATCTCGTCGGCGCGCGCGCGCGCGACGAGGGCGAGCGTGATCAGGACGGCCATCCCGACGCGCATCAGTTCCTCCTGAGGCGCACGCTGAGCAATGGACGGACCATCGCGCGCGCGGCGGAACCCCGCGGAGCTGCACGCGTGGCACCGGCCGGCATGTCGTACGCGTGTGGAACCTCCGACGGATGAACGCGCTATGGTGTGGGAATGGCGACGACCGAAGTCACCGAGGACAACTTCGAAGCGACCGTGAAGCAGGGCATCGTGCTGCTCGACTGGTGGGCGGCGTGGTGTGGTCCCTGCCGCGCGTTCGCGCCCGTGTTCGAGAAGGCCGCCGAGAAGCACGCCGACGTCACGTTCGGCAAGATCGACACCGAGGCGCAGGGCGGGCTGTCGGCCGCCTTCGAGATCCGCTCGATCCCGACCTTGATGGCGTTCCGCGACGGCATCCTGCTGTTCGCGCAGGCGGGCGCGCTGCCGCCGGCCGCGCTCGAGGAGCTGATCACGCAGGTGAAGGCGCTCGACATGGACGACGTCCGGAAGAAGATCGCGGAGCACGAGGCCGCGCACGGCAAGGGGACCGCGCCGACCGAAGAGGGCTGAGCGTCTCCGCGTTTCGCGGTTGACAATAGTTGCTCATTCGGGCAAATATTGTCCGCATGAGCAACGAGCAGATCATCCCCTACCTCGCGTACGCCGACGCGCCGCGCGCGATCGACTTCTTGTGCAAGGCGTTCGGGTTCGCCGAGACGTTCCGCTTCCCGATGGACGACGGCCGCATCGGCCACGCGGAGCTCGCGCTCGGCGATCGCGCGCTGTACCTGGCGAGCTTGTGGCCGGAGATGGGCTTCGCGTCGCCGAAGGATCTGCCGGGGATCCACTGCCAGGTCTACTGCATCGTCGACGACGTCGACGCGCATCACGCGCGCGCGCGCGCCGCGGGCGCGACGATCGCGACGCCGCCGGCGGACACGCCGTACGGCGAGCGCAGCTATCGCGCGGTCGATCCGGAAGGGCATCGCTGGATCTTCGCGTCGAAGGCTTCGAGCTGATGGGCGCGCTCGCGATCGACGGCACCTTGCTCGCGCTCGCGGATCCCGCGCGGCGCCGCACGATCGAGCTGTTGCGCGCGAAGCCGCGCCGCGCCGGCGAGCTCGCGGAGGCGACCGGGCTCACCGCGCCGCAGATGAGCAAGCACCTGCGGGTCCTGCGCACGCACGGCCTGGTCGAGGAGGAGCGCGGCGGCCCCGACGACGACGCGCGCGTGCGCGTCTATCGCCTGCGGCGCGAGCCGTTCGCGGAGCTCGGCTCGTGGCTCGACGAGGTCGAGGCGTTCTGGACCAACCAGCTGCAGGCGTTCAAGCGCCATGTGGAGGATGCCGCCGCGAAGAGGGGCAGGGCCGAGGCCCTGAGCTCGTCGAAGGGCCGAGCCGAGCGCAGCGAGGACCCGGGGAAGCGCCCCGAGCGGCGGCTGGGATCGAAGCGATGAGTGACTCGGTCGTCGTCACGACGTTGGTCGAGGTCGACGCGGCGACCGCGTTCGCGGTCTTCACGAGCGAGATCGATCTCTGGTGGCGGCGCGAAGCGCGCTTCCGCGCCGGCGGCGCGATGCGCTTCGACGACCAGCGCCTGGTCGAGATCGTCGGCGAGCGCGTGATCGAGCTCGGGCGCGTCACCGCGTGGGAGCCGCCGCGGCGGTTGGTCGTCGCGTGGCTCGGCACCAGCAAGGTCGCCGGCGCGGAGACCGAGGTCGAGGTGCGCTTCGATCCGGAGGGCGCCGCGACCCGCGTGACGATCGAGCATCGCGGCTGGGACCGCGTGCCCGCGCTGCACCCGGGGCGTCACGGCCTCGGCACCGGCATCGCGTTCGACAGCCTGATCGGGGGATGGTGGGCCGACCTGCTCACAGCGCTTCTCTCATATAAGGAGAGACGCAGCGCGTCACAGGCGCGGTGATTGCAGCCTTCGTCCGTCATGAAAACGCCGAAGGTCGTCGTGATCACCGGAGGCACCGCGGGCGTCGGACGCGCCACCGCGGTGCGCTTCGCCCGCGAAGGTTGCAAGCTCGCCGTGCTCGCGCGCGGCGAGGACGGGCTCGCCGCGACGGTCGCGGAATGCGAGCGCGCCGGATCGCCGGAGACGATCGCGATCCCCTGCGACGTCGCCGACTGCGACGCGGTGCACGCCGCGGCCTTGCGCGCCGAGACCGAGCTCGGCCCGATCGACGTCTGGATCAACAACGCGATGACGACGGTGTTCGGTCGCGTCGAGGACGTCGCGGGCTCCGAGTTCAAGCGCGTCACCGAGGTCACGTATCTCGGCACGGTGTGGGGCACGCGCGCCGCGCTCGCGCACATGCGCCCGCGCGATCGCGGCGTGATCGTGCAGGTCGGCAGCGCGCTCGCGTATCGATCGATCCCGCTGCAGGCCGCGTACTGCGCCGCGAAGCACGCGATCGTCGGCTTCACGGACTCGCTGCGCTCGGAGCTCTTGCACGAGAAGGCCGGCATCCACCTCACGATCGTGCACCTGCCCGCGGTCAACACGCCGCAGTTCCGCTGGTGCATGAACAAGATGCCGTTCGAGCCGCAGCCGGTGCCGCCGATCTTCCAGCCCGAGATCATCGCCGACGCGATCTGGTTCGCGGCGACCCACAAGCGGCGCGAGGTCTACGTCGCGGCGCCGACGGTCGAGGCGATCGTCGGGCAGGAGGTCGCGCCGGGCGTGCTCGATCGTTACCTCGCGTCCCGCGCGTGGGACGGGCAGTTCACCGACAAACCTGCCGATCACTCGCGCGCGACGAACCTGTTCGAGCCGGTGCCGGGCGATCACGGCGCGCACGGCGACTTCGATGCGCGCGCGACCGAGCGCAGCGCGATCGCCGCGCTGACCACGCGGATGGGCGCGGCCGGCGTCCGCGCGCTCGCCGGCGCGGTCGCGATCACGGCAGCGGTGGGGATATTTGCGCTGGTGAGGCGTCTGGCCGCGTGACGCGCGTGTCGGGGCGGGCGGCGGCGAGGATCTCGGCCGTGTGGAGCGGGCGGATCCCCGTGAGCTGGCGCACCTGCTCGCGGCACGAGAAGCCGTCGGCGATCACGAGCGCGTCGGGGTGTGCGCGCATCGCCGGGAGCAGGACGCGCTCGGCGAGCGCGACCGAGTGCTCGTAGGTCTCGCGCTGGAAGCCGAACGCGCCCGCCATCCCGCAGCAGCCGGAGTCGAGCACCTCGAGATCGAGGCCGCTCGCGCGCAGGATGCGCGCCTCGGTCTCGGGCGAGAGCACGGCGTGCTGGTGGCAGTGACGGTGGTAGAGCGCGTGCTCGCCGGCCTCGGTCGCGCGCGGGACGGGCAGCGCGTAGCGATCGATCAGCTCCGCGATCGTCACGGTCTGCTCGCTGAGGCGCTTGGCGCGATCGTCGTCGGGGAAGAGGGCGAGCAGCTCGTCGCGGAAGGTCGTCGTGCAGCTCGGCTCGACGCCGACCACCAGCGTGCCGCGATCGATCTCGTCGCCGAGCTCGTGGAGCGTGCGGCGCCAGCGACGGCGTGCGGGCTCGAGCATGCCGTACTCGATCATCGGGCGCGCGCAGCACAGGCGGCGGCGCGGGATATCGACCGCGAAGCCGAGCTGCTCGAGCGCGCGCACGCTCGCGTGCAGGATCTCGGGATAGAACGCGTCGTTGAACGTGTCGGGCCAGAGGATCACGCGGGGCGCGCGCGGATCCGCCGGCGCGGCGCGGAAGCTGCGGCGGAACGAGCGACGCGCGAGCTTCGGCAGCTCGCGCTCGGGCGAGATGCCGGCGAGCCACTTCGCGATCGAGCTGAACGGCGCCGTCTTGCCGAGCCAGTTCACGAGCGGCGCGAGCGGCCGCATGATCGTCAGCCAGCGCGGCAGCCAGCCGAACGCGTACTGCGCGCGCGGGCGCAGCCGTCCCTCCCAGTGGTGCGTCATGAACTCGGCCTTGTACGACGCGAGATCGACGCCGGTCGGGCACTCGTGCTTGCACGCCTTGCACGCGAGGCAGAGATCGAGCGCCTCGCGGACCTCGTCGGAGCGCCAGCCGTCGGT
>DATJIA010000210.1:0-2262 GCA_035493675.1 Kofleriaceae bacterium
CAGCTCGAGCACGTTGCGCGCGCGCTTGACGAAGATGCCGACGCCGACCGCCTCGATGATCAAATCGCGATGCTTGCGCACGATCGCGAGGATCTTCTCGGCGGCCTTGCGCTGCGGCTCGTCGAACGCCTCGAGGCGAACCTCGACGGGCAGGCCGGGCTCGCACACGTGCGCGCGCTTGACGCCGAAGCTGCGATCGCAGCGCGGGCAGGTCCACGTCATGGGTTCGGGTTGGGCAGGACGCGATCGCGCGCGACGACGATCCGTCCGCGCGACGCGACCACGCCGGTGACGAACATCTTGTCGGGCACCTGATAGAGCACCTCGGGCGTCGCGCCCGGTGACGCGATCCGCGCGACGACGTGCGCGTCGCGATCCATCACGATGACGGCGCCACCCGCGGGGACGAGCGTGTGCTGGTCGAAGGGGCCCTCGCCCCATTTCGTCATCGGGCCGCCGCCGACCGGCAACGCGGCGATCGTCACCCCCGTCGGTGTCTCGTAGCTGACGAAGAGCTGCTTGCCGTCGGTGGCGAGCGCTTCGGCCTCGCCGTCGAGGGTGGCGACCGTGGTCGTCTTGCCCGCGCGCGTGACCGCGCCGATCTGGTGATCGGTCGGCGTGTTGCCGCCGACCCAATAGACCGTGTCGCCGACGGCGACCAGGTCGAACACGTTCGCGTCGGTCCCGGCGAGCGGCTTGGGCGTGCCGCCGTTCTTGCCGACCGTGAACAGCGCCCCCTTCTCCCAGTAGACGAGCTGATCGCCGAGCACGACGATCTTCTCGGGCAGATCGATGCCGCGCACGAGCTCCTCGGCCTTGCCGTCCGGACGCTTCGCCCGCATCACGGCGCCGGCGTGCTGCGACTCGAAGTCGGGCACCGTCCAGTAGACCGCATCGTCGGTGATCGCGAAGCCGAAGATGCTGGAGCCGAGCTTCTCGTCGCCGGCGCGCGTGCGCCGGAGGAGCGGCGAGCCGTTCTTGTAGATCGTGACCTTCTCGTAGTACAGGCCTTCGGGCGTCGCCGCGTACAGGATGCCGTCGAGATCGATGACGTCGACGAGGCCGTTTGCATCGGGTGGCGCGGGCGCCGTGCTCGGCTCGGGCGGCATGTTCTGTTCGGCCGCGATCGGCGCGGATTCCGTCGGCGTCGACTCCATCGTGTGGCGCGAGCACCCGGCGTAGAGCGCGATCGCCGCGAGCGCGAGCGCCGACGCGATCGTCTCGCGGAAGTAGCGCGCGGCGAGGCGCGTGGTCTTGGTCGCGCCACGCGGGATCTGACGCAGCGGCGGCGCGACCTCCATGATGTCGCCGCCGGCGATCCCGATCTCGCCGCCGAGGCGCTTGATGAGCTTGAGCAGCCAGTCGGGCTCGAGGCCCCACGGCTCGGGTGTGCCGGTCGCGTCGGCGTAGGTCGCGTCGGTGCCGTCGATGTCGTTCGAGAAGTAGACCGACGTCGCGCCGACGCCGCGGAGATGGTCGAGGATCGCGTCGAGCGTCTCGGCGGGGCGCGCGCGGCACTCGGCGGCCCAGAACTGGCGCACGCCGAGCGTCGATTCCCAGTGCGCGCGATCGCGACCCGACGCGCGCGTGCCGACCTGCACGAGGCGGCCGTCGCGGCCGAGTAGATCGTTCGCGTGGAACGACCACGTCGCGAAGCAGTACTTCACGCCCAGGCGTTGCTCGAGCAGATCGGTGTGCGCGTCGGGCTGCACGATCGCCCAGCGATCGGTGCGCGCGCGCGACAGCGCGGAGACGACCGGCCACGCGCACGAGTGATCGCCGCCGAGGACGAACGGCTTCACCGCCGCGTTCTGCGCGAAGATCAGATCGAGCGCGCGCTCGGCGGCGCTGAGCGGCGAGACCGGGAGGCTCGCGCGATCCTCGGCCGACAGCTCGCGATGGATCGAGTCGCGCGTCGCGCGCTTCTGATCGTCCGAGAGCATGTCGTCGTGCAGGAGCTGCGGCACGACGAACACGTCGCCGATGTCGAGGACGCCGCGGGCGAGCATGTCCTCGGCGAAGCGCGGATCCTCGTCGAGGAGCTGCGCCCTGATCGCCATCGGGCCGAGGTTCGCGCCGCGGCGGAAGCCGGCGCCGACGTCGGACGGCACGCCGAGGATCACGACCTTCGCCTCGGGGATGCGGGCGAGGACCGCGTGGTACTTCTCGGTGACGTCCTCGTCGTTCGCGGCGCCGTAGAAGCGGCGCATGACCCGCTGCTGCGAGGCCTTCCCCGTCGAGACGAGGTAGAGACCGCCGCCG
>DATJIA010000211.1:0-4831 GCA_035493675.1 Kofleriaceae bacterium
ATCGTCGAGCGGCACCGGCACACGCTCGATCTCTTCCCCGACGACGGACGTCGCGTGCCGTTCGGCTGCGGCGCGACCGTCTTCTACAACTGGGCCGATCTGCGCTTCGCGAATCCGCTCGACGTGCCGGTCACGATCCGCCTCGCGATCGAAGCCGGCGAGCTCGTCGGCGAGCTGCGCGCGCAGACAGACCCGGGCTTCCGCGTCGAGATCTACGAGCTCGATCATCGCTTCACGCGCGCCGCCGACGGCATCGTCTGGCGCGAGAACACGCTGCGCCGCCGCATCACGCGCGCCCACGATCACGCGCTGCTCGTCGATCACGAGCTCGCGCACAACCGCGGGCGCGTCGCGTACGAGGTCGCCGCCGATCGGATCGAGGCCGCATGATCCGCGCGGTCGCGAAGGGCGCCGGCCTGTTCGCGTTCGGGCGCGCGCCCGGCGGCGCGCACGCGTATCGCGCGCTCACGCGCGGGCGGCTCGGCACCGCCGCGTCGCACGTCGACAAGCTCGCGCGCGTGTGGCCCGGCTACGTGCGCGTGTGGCGCGCGCACGGCGTCGCGCTCGAAGGCGCACAGATCTGGGCGCACGACGCCGGCGCCACGCCGTTCATGCCGATCGCCGCGTACCTGCTCACCGGGCGCGGCGCGGTCACGACCAACGCGCACGATCGCTTCCTCGATCGCTATCTCGCGTACGCGCGCGCCGGCGCGCTCGACGCCGCGTGGCCCGACGGCGCGATCCCCGACGAGCGGCGCCGCGCGATCGAAGGCCTGCGCTGGATCGATCGCACCGACGACGCGCTCGCGCGAATCGCCACGCAGATCCACGACGCACCGACGACGATCGCGACCCACGCGATCGATCTGTGCCACTCCGGCGGCGCGCTGGAGCACGAGACGCCCGCCGCGCTCGACGCCTTCCTGCGCGAGCTGCGCCGCGCGCTCAAGCCGGGCGCGGTCGCCTCGCACGTCTACGATCATCGCGATCATCTCCACCACGCCGACAACCGCCTGCCCTTCCTCGCGCACCTCGCGTGGCCCGAGCTCGCCTATCGCGCGCTGTTCGCGCACCCGCTCGGCTTCCACGCGCGCCTGTCGCCGACCGAGGTCGCCGCGCGCTTCGAGGCGGCGGGCTTCACGCGCCTCGCGGTGCGCCGCTTGATCTACGACGCCGAGACCGGCGAGCGCCGCTGGGTCGATCGCGACGACGACGCGCACGCCGGCAGACCGGGTGTGCCGCGCGCGCTGCTCGCGCGCCGCTTCCGCGCGATCAGCGACGCCGATCTCCGCACCGCCGCCGCGCACTACCTCTACCGCGCGTAGTCAGTCGTCGGCTTCGTCATGCCACCCGCACGGGCAGCTGCGCGCGCGGCGACCGGACCGCCACGGGACGAGCGACGGGATGCGGATGTCGCGGCCGCAGCGCGGACAGAGCGCGCGACTGCCGATGAGCACGAAGAACCAGAACGCGACGATCCCGACGACGATGTAGAAGAGCACCGTCCCCATCAGAACAAGCCCTTCAGCCTCGGCGCGATCGCCGGCCATTCGTGATCGAGGATGCGGAACCACGCGGTGTCGCGGTTCCGGTTCTTCACGATGAGGTGCGCGTCCTGCACGCCCTCGAACGTGAAGCCCATGCGCGTCGCGGCGCGGCGCGAGCGCTCGTTCAGCGCGTCGCACTTCCACTCGACGCGCCGGTAGCCGAGCGCGATCGCGTGATCGATCAAGAGATAGGTCGCGGCGGGAGAGACGCCGGTGCCGTGCACGCGCGGCCCGTACCAGATCGATCCGAGCTCGATCTTCAGGTGCTCGGGCGCGTTCGCGACGTAGCACGCGACGCCGACCGCCGCGCCGCCGGCGAAGACGGTGAACGGCAGCGCGTCGGGCGCGTCGATCGTGCCGCGCAACCACGCGCCGAGCGCGTCCTCGTCGGCGAACGGCCCGGCGAACATGTACTGCCAGATCCAGTCGGCCTCGGACGCGACCGTGAACAGCGCGTCGAGATCGCGCGCGAGCTCGAGCGGCCGCAACGTCACGCGCTCGTTCGACAGCGACACGCCCGCCGGCTTCTTCGGCAGCGCCGCGCGGCGCGCGAGGACCTCGTCGGGGAGCTGCGCTACCACGCCGCCATCTTCGCCTTGAGGCCGGCGTCGAGGGCGTCGAGGAACTGCTCGGTCGTCAGCCAGGGCGCGTCCTTCGAGATCAGGATCGCGAGGTCCTTGGTCATCTTGCCGCTCTCGACCGTCTCGACGCAGACCTTCTCGAGATCGTCGGCGAAGCGCACGACGTCGGGCGTGCCGTCGAAGTGACCGCGGTACTTGAGCCCCTGGGTCCACGCGAAGATCGACGCGATCGGGTTGGTCGACGTCGGCTTGCCCTTCTGGTGCTCGCGGTAGTGGCGCGTGACCGTGCCGTGCGCGGCCTCCGCCTCGACGGTCTTGCCGTCGGGCGTGAGCAGCACGCTGGTCATGAGCCCGAGCGACCCGAAGCCCTGCGCGACCGAGTCCGACTGCACGTCGCCGTCGTAGTTCTTGCACGCCCACACGAAGCCGCCGTCCCACTTGAGCGCGGACGCGACCATGTCGTCGATCAGGCGGTGCTCGTAGACGATCTTCGCGGCCGCGAACTTCGGCGCGAACTCCTCGTCGAAGATCTTCTGGAAGATGTCCTTGAAGCGGCCGTCGTACTTCTTGAGGATCGTGTTCTTCGTCGAGAGATAGACCGGCCAGCCGCGGTTCAGCCCGTAGTTGAAGCAGCTGCGCGCGAAGCCGGCGATCTGGTCGTCGAGGTTGTACATGCCGAGCGCGACGCCGCCGCCCGGGAAGTCGAAGACCTTGTACTCGACCGGCTTCCCACCACCGGCGGGCGTGTACGTCATCGTCAGCGTGCCGGGGCCCGGCACGACGAAGTCGGTCGCCTTGTACTGATCGCCGAACGCGTGACGGCCGACGACGATCGGGCGCGTCCAGCCGGGCACCAGGCGCGGCACGTTCTTGCAGATGATCGGCTCGCGGAAGATCGTGCCGCCGACGATGTTGCGGATCGTGCCGTTGGGAGACTTCCACATCTCCTTCAGGCTGAACTCCTTCACGCGCGCCTCGTCGGGCGTGATCGTCGCGCACTTCACGCCGACGCCGTGCTTCTTGATCGCGTTGGCCGCGTCGATCGTCACCTGATCGTGCGTCGCGTCGCGGTGCTCGATCCCGAGATCGAAGTACTCGATCTGCAGATCGAGGTACGGGAGGATCAGCTTGTCCTTGATGAACTTCCAGATGATGCGGGTCATCTCGTCGCCGTCCATCTCGACGACAGGATTCGCGACCTTGATCTTCGCCATCGGCGGTTTGTATCACGGCCTCCCGCCGGGGACGTTGCCGTCGACCGCCACGATGCGGGTGATGCCGCGCGTGCCGGTGCGCGCGATCCAGATCTGAAGGCCGGCCTCCCCGTCGAAGGTGCTCGGCTCGGCGCCCGGC
The DNA here is from genome assembly GCA_035493675.1 of Kofleriaceae bacterium. GTDB lineage: Bacteria > Myxococcota_A > Polyangia > Haliangiales > Haliangiaceae > JAIOQA01. The sequence goes on from DATJIA010000211.1 coordinate 3,482, forward strand.
CGATCGACGCTGCCGAGCAGGTGGTTGGCGAACAGCTCGGGATGCGCGACCAAGCACTGCGCGAAGGAGCGCAGCATCTTCTTGGTCTTAACGGTGCCGTGATCGTCGAACCCGCTGCACGCGTCGTTGTCGAAGAAGAGCTCGTAGCGGAGCGGCGTCTGCAAGAGCGCGAGCACCGCGTCGGTCTTGCGCGCGTCGACCGCGGCGTGGAGCGACGTCATCGCCTTGGCGGCGTCGTCGTCGGTCGGAGGCTTTGCCTTCGGCTTCGCGAGCGCGGTCGCGGCGAGCGCGCAGAGGATCAGGATGGATCTCATCCCGCCTCAGCTCGCGCTGTAGATGAAGGTGACCGCAGTGCAGACCGCGTGCGCCGTGCCGTTCACCATGAAGGGCTTGATGCGCCACGCGTTCAGCCCGGCGCGGAGACGGTCGTCCCAGCCCGGATAGCCGCTCGACTTGATCAGCAAGACCGAGCTCGCGTGACCGTCGGTGGCGAAGCAGATCTTCGCCGCGGCGACGACCTTGGTCTTGCCGTCCTTCTTGATCGCCGCCTTGCTCGTGTCGTCGGGCGCGATGTCGTCGGAGCCGGCGATGCGCAGCGAGCGGATCGTCGTCGGTGGGACCAGCTCGGCGCGCGGAGCAGGCGGAGGAGGAGGCGGAGGAGGAGGCGGAGGAGGAGGCGCATCGGTCACGACCCCGCCGACGACGCCGCCGACCACGCCGCCGGCGACCGCGTCGGGATCCGCGTCGACGTGCACGAGGTGCACGAGCTTGCCGTTGCGGCTGCGCGCGAACCCGAGGTAGAGGCGGGCGTCGGACTCGGGCTCGAGCGGCAGCGACTTCGGATCGTCGAGCTCCGGCGTGACGACCGCCTCGAAGATCGACGGCGACGACGCGAGGCACGCGGCGAACGCACGCAGCTTCTTCGCCGCGACGGTGCCGTGATCGTGGAAGGTGCGCGCGCAGGTCGCGTCGTCGAACGACAGGCCCTCGTAGCGCACCGGCGCCTGCAGGTAGCCGGCGATCGCCGCGACGTCACCGGCCTTCACGGCGTCGTGCAGGTGATCCGCGACCGTGATCGGGAGCTTCTCGAGATCGATCTTCTCCTGCGCCGCCGCCGGCGCGGCCGCGAGCAAGAGGACGAGAGGGAGCGCGCGCATGCGCGCGTCGTATCACGTCGCCGCGAGCGATCACATCGTCTTGAAGCCGACGACGAGCTCGGTCGGCGCGTCGGTCTTGCCGGCGAACGGCGCGGTCAGCGTCTTCTTCAAGCACGTCTTCACCGAGGCTTTCGGCGTCCACGTGCCGTGGGTGTCGCCGATCGACATCACGCCGTCCTTGTCGAGCTTGAAC
>DATJIA010000212.1:0-13056 GCA_035493675.1 Kofleriaceae bacterium
CGCTACGCCGACGGGCTGGTCGCCGCGCGCGCGCTCGCGACCGAGGCGCGCGCGGTCGCGTATCGCCCGTTCCAGGCCGAGGCGCTCTTCGAGCTCGGCCGATTGCAAGAGGTGACCGGCGACTACGCGGCGGCCGCCGACAGCCTGCGCGACGCCGGCATCGACGCCGAGGCCGGCCGCGACGATCGCATCGCCGCGCGCGCGTGGATCCAGCTGGTCTGGGTGATCGGCGCTCGCCTCGGCAAGGCCGACGAGGCGCAAACGCTCGCGCGCGAGGCCGAGGCCAAGCTCGAGCGCGCCGGTGCCGATGATCTGATGCTGGCCGAGCTCGATCGCGTGCGCGGCCAGCTCGCGTCCGACGCCGGCAAGGCCGCGGTCGCGCTCGACTACGCGCAGCGGGTGCTGGCGCTCCGGCGCAAGGCGTCGCCCGACGACGTCGCGGCGATCGCGCTGGCCGAGAGCGACGTCGCCGACGCGCTCGCGCAGCAGGGCACCTACGACCAGGCGATCGCGCAGTACCGCGACGCGCTCGCCGACATGGAGCGCGCGGTCGGCGCCGATCATCCGATGCGGATCTCGACGCTCACCAACCTCGCGACCGCGCTGCGCGCGCAGGCGCACTACGACGAAGCGCTCGCCGTGTTCGATCGCGCGGAGGCGATCGCGATCGAGGTGTACGGGCCGGATCATCCGACGCTCGCGACGATCTACATGGACCGCGGCGGCGTCGAGCGCGCGCAGGGCAAGCTCGACGCGGCGAGCGCGCACTACGATCGCGCGCTCGCGATCTGGACCCGCGCGCTCGGGCCCGATCACGCGAACGTCGGCACCGTCCACTACTACCGCGGCTCGGTCGCGCTCGAGCAAGGTCGCATCGACCTCGCGATCGGCGAATTCGAGCGCGCGCGCGACATCTGGCAGCGCGCGCTCGGTCCGGACAACCCGAGCCTGTCGGCCGCGTACGCCGGCCTCGGCGACGCGCGGCTCGCGAAGGGCGACGCGCGCGGCGCGCTCGCCGCCTACGAGCGCGGCATCGCGCTGATCGAGAAGGCGCTCGGACCGACTCACCCCGATCTCGCGAACGGCCTGACCGGCGCGGGGCTCGCGCGGCTCGCGCTCGGCGATCCGCGGCGCGCGGTGGCGTCGCTCGAGCGCGCGCTCGCGATCCGCGTCGCCGATCCGGGCGATCCGGTCGATCTCGCGCGCACGCAGTTCGGGCTCGCCCGCGCGCTGGTCGCGGCCGGCGGCGATCGCGGGCGCGCGCGCGACCTCGCCGAGCACGCCCGCGCCGCCTTTGCCGCGTCTCCGACGGGGCAGCGCGAGGCCGCGGCGGTCGAGGCGTGGCGTGCGCGACTGTGAGAGCATCGCGCGATGCCGCTCGATCATTACGTCACGCTCGGTCACTCGGGGCTCCGCGTCAGCCCGCTCTGTCTCGGCGCGATGACCTTCGGCACGGAGTGGGGATGGGGCTCGGAGCCCGCCCTCGCGACGCGCATCATCGATCGCTTCCTCGAGCGCGGCGGCAACTTCATCGACACCGCGAACGGCTACACCAAGGGCCACTCCGAGGCGATCCTCGGCGAGCACCTCGGCCACGATCGCAAGAAGCGCGACCGCGTCGTGATCGCGACCAAGTTCGCGACCAACATGTTCCTCGGCGATCCGAACGGCGGCGGCACCAGCCGCAAGGCGATCGTCTCGCAGTGCGAAGAGTCGCTGCGCCGCCTGCGCACCGACTACATCGATCTGTACTGGATGCACGTCTGGGATCAGACGACGCCGATCGAGGAGACGATGCGCGCGCTCGACACGCTGGTCGAGCAGGGCAAGGTCCGCTACCTCGGCTTCAGCGACACCCCCGCGTGGAAATGCGCGCAGGCGCAGACGATGGCGCGGCTGCGCGGGTGGTCGCCGCTGGTCGCGCTGCAGATCGAGTACTCGCTCCTGCAGCGCACCGTCGAGGGCGAGCTGGTGCCGATGGCGCGCGAGCTCGGGCTCGGCATCACGCCGTGGGGTCCGCTGCGCGGCGGCGCGCTGAGCGGCAAGTACAAGCGCGCCGACGCCGGCAAGCACGAGGCCGGCCGCGGCGCGCGCGTCACCAACTTCCTCCACGATCGCACCTACGATCTGCTCGAGCAGCTGGAGGCGATCGCGACCGAGCTCGGCACCACGGTCGCGCGCGTCGCGCTCGCGTGGGTGCAGGGGCGGCCCGGCGTCGCCTCGACGATCATCGGCGCGCGCACGCTCGAGCAGCTCGACGACAACCTCGGCGCGCTCGACGTCGCGCTCACCGCCGCCCACCTCGAGACGCTCGACAAGGCGACCACGCCGGCCCTGCCCTTCCCGACCGACATGATGGGCGCGGTGCCGATGTTCACGTACGGCGGCACGACCATCAACGGCCGCGCCTCGCAGCCGTGGTCGCAGGCGCCCAAGTCCGACGGCGAGCGCTTCTAGCGTTTTTCGGGTCACACGGCGCCGCGACGCCGATCTGCGAGGACATGCGTCTATCCCGGCTCGTCCCCCTCGCATGGATCCTCGTCGCGCTCGTGCCTTCCGCCGCGTTCGCCGGCATCTCGGCCAACGAGCAACACAAGCTCGACATGGCGGAGTACGCCATGGACCACTTCAACGCGTTCCAATCCGTGAACAAGGACCGCTGCAAGGAAGCTCTCGACAAGTACGACATGTACTTCGGCAACATGGAGCCGGCGACGAAGGCGACCCCGCAGGCGAAGGCGATCGAGAAGAAGCACGACGGCGTCGTCGCGGCCTGCAAGAAGCTCGACGACGACGCCGCGGCGGCCGCCAAGCAGCGCGACGTCGTGTTCGCGATCCGCCGCGAGCTCACGCCCGAGATGCACGCCGCCGTCGACGCGCTGACCTACGCGTACGATCACGGCGACCACTTCGATCCGCCGTCGGGCTACTCGGGCATGGAGCTGTCGGCGAAGGGCATCGCCGCGGCGAAGGCCGGGCTCGCCGGCGTGCGCGAGGTCTGCCACAAGCATCCGGGCGCGACCGATCTCGAGTCGAGCGACAACCCGCGCTCGATCTACGACCACCCCGTCGAGCTGTGCGCGATGGCGGAGATGGGCGACAAGCTCGTGCAGCAGGATCTGCACGACGGCGCGATGAAGACGGTCGCGTCGAACGGCAAGCAGATCATCGACGCGCTGCAGGCGAACATCGACGGCACCGAGCTCAAGGTGAACGCCGACAACCAGCTCTTGATGTTCGATCGTCCCGCGTGGCTCGCCGCGCGCGCGAAGCAGTACGAGCACGAGTTCGCGATCATCGGCGAGAAGGTGCCCGACGACGCGTTCGCCGACGTGATCGCGAAGGCCGACGAGCTGAAGGCGAAGATCGACGAGGTCGCGCCCAAGACCGCGTGGGAGCCGCCGGGCAGCCACGACGCCGCCGTCGAGAAGGTCGTGCGCAACGCGTGGGCGAAGGAGCTCCCCGGCGTGTCGGTGCGCGCGATCGGCGTCAGCGACAAGACGTGGGACGTGTTCGACGAGCGCACGTGGGTCGGCAGCGACGACAAGTACGACTACTACAAAGTGAACAAGGGCAAGTTCAAGTACAAGAGCGGGACCGCGCTGCTCCAGATCCCGAACCGTCCGTACTGCCAGGCGCGCGACTGGGTCGTGATCAAGGTCGGCGGCGGCGCGCCGAAGATCGAGACGCTGCGCCAGGACGGACGCTTCATGAAGTGCCCCTGACGACGTACATTGATCGCGCGTGGAGGAGGACGACGCCGAGGACCGGCTGCTGCGCGCGCTCGCCGACGCGCCGGCGGCGAGCGTGGTGCCGACCATCGACGTCGACGGCCTGCACGTCGACGGCGCGGATCTCTCGGCGGCGGCGCCCGAGTCGATCGGCGGCTTCCGCGTCGTGCGCACGCTCGGCGTCGGCGGGATGGGCGTGGTGTACGAGGCGATCGATCCGGTGCTCGATCGGCGGGTCGCGATCAAGCTCCTGCGCGGGCGCCGCGGCGACGAGAGCGCGCGGCTCCTTCGCGAGGCGCAGGCGCTCGCGCGGCTCGCGCATCCCAACGTCGTGACGATCTTCCAGGTCGGCCTCGACGGCGATCGCGTGTTCCTCGTGATGGAGCTGGTCGCGGGCGTGACCGCGCGGCGGTGGGTCGCGGCCGGCGACCGCGCGGTCGGCGAGATCGTCGACGTGTACGCGCAGGCGGCGCGCGGCCTCGACGCGGCGCACGCGGCGGGGCTCGTGCACCGAGACATCAAGCCCGACAACATCCTCGTCGGCGACGACGGCCGCGTGCGCGTCACCGACTTCGGGCTCGTGCGCGCGTCGGCGCAGACGGAGCCGGGCGCGGGCACGGCGGCGCACCGCGGGAACCTGACCGCGACCGGCGCGGTGCTCGGCACGCTGCCGTACATCGCGCCCGAGGTGCACCGCGGCGGCGCCGTCGGGCCGGCCGCGGATCAGTTCGCGCTGTGCGTCGCGCTGTGGGAGGCGCTCGCCGGCGCGCGCCCGCACGCGGGCAACGCGGAGGAGCTGATCGCCGCCGTGTGCGACGGGCGGCTCGGCGCGAGCGCGGGGAAGCTGAGCGAGCCGTTGCGCGACGTGCTCGCGCGCGGGCTCGCGGTCGATCCCGAAGCGCGATGGCCGTCGCTCGCGGCGCTGTTCGAGGCGCTGCGCACGGCGCGGCCGCCGCACACGCGGCGCGTCGGGATCGCGGTCGGCGCGATCGGCGCGATCGCGATCGCGGCCGGCGTCGGGCTGACGCGATCGAAGGCGCCGTCGCGCGCGTGGCACGGCGTCCCGCGCGTGCTCGCGACCCCGCAGGCGTGCCCGTACATGCCCGCGTTCGTCGACGACAAGACGCTCGCGTACACGTACGAAGGTGGGCTCTATGCGCTGCCGCTCGACGGCCCGGCGCGACGCGTACCCTCGCCGTACTCCGCGTTTCGCGCGAACCGCGGGCGCCACCCGGGCGAGGCGGTCTTCGTCGGGATCACCGACAAGGGCGGCGCCGCGTTCGCCGAGCTCGCGACCGGCGCGGGCTCGCGCGAGGCGATCGAGTCGTCGAGCTTCGCGTTCGGGGGCGGCGCGCTGTTCTACGTGCGCCTCGACGTCCCCGAGATCCGACGCGTGCTCGCCGGCGCCGACGCGCCGGTGACGAAGCTGCCCGGCGGCCGGTGGGCGTACACCGTCGCGACCACGACGCGCGGCGATCGCCTCGCGATCACGACCGCGTACGATCGCAGCACGCCGACGATCTGCATCGTCGAGCTCGATCGCGAGACGCGGCTCGGCACCGCGCCGCCGCTGTGCCTCGATCGATCCGACATCGCGCTCGGCCGCGCCGCGTTCTCGCCCGATGGCCGCACGCTCTACTACCAGACGATCGGCGGCATCCGGCGCCGCAGCGGCGACACCGACGAGCTGTGGTTGCCCGGCGTCCGCGCCGACGGCGGCCTCGACGTCTCGCCCGACGGCACGACGCTCGTCTTCGACGACGTGCGCGGGCGGGAGACGCGGATCACCGAGCTCGGCGCGCCCGCGCCCGTCGCGCGCGGGATGATCGGCGGCGCGGTGCCGCTGCCCGACGGCGGCTGGCTCTACGTCGTCGCCGGTGATCGCGACGATCAGCTGATCGCGCAGGCGCCCGACGGATCGACGCGGGTGATCGTGCCGTCGGGGCTCGGCCGCATCGCGCAACCGATGGTGGATCGCGCCGGCGCGCGCGCGGTGATCGACGTCGACGCCGGCGCCGCGTCGGGGATCTACGTCGTCGACCTGACGCCGTTCCCGCCGGTGCGCCTCACGACGACCGCCGCCGACTCGAACCCGATCTTCACCGCCGACGGCAAGGTCGCGTTCACGCGCTGGGACGTGCACGATCAACCGGGCGTGATCGTCGTCGATCCGGGTGAGGGCGTGCGCGGCGACGCGGCGCGCGCGCCGCTGCACCCGTTGCCGCGCGTGACCGCGGGCGCGCTCGGTACGACCGGCGAGCTCGCGCTGCTCGCGCTCGACGGCAAGGCGATCTACGCCTGGAATCCGGCGACCGATCGAGAGCGCGCGCTCGACGTTCGCGGGCTCGGCGGCCGCGTCGTGTGGCAGGCGATGCCCTCGCCCGACGGCACGCAGCTCGCGCTGCTCGCGTCCGACTGGACCGTGTGGACCCTCACCCTCGACGGCGCGGCGACGCTCGTCCAGCCCAGAGCCGCGTGCACGACCGGCGGCCCGCCCGTCTTCGACGCGCGCGGCCGCTTGTTCACGGTGACGCGCCCGGAGGCCGGCGCGATCTACGCGGTCACGCTCCCGCCAGCTCGCGGATCTTCGCCTTGAGCCGCTGGAACCGCTTGCGCAAGGTCGCGCTGTCGATGCTCATCACGGTCGCGATCTCGTCCCATTCGAGCTCGCGATCGATCCGCAGGACCAACAGCGTCTGCTCGGTGAAGTCGAGCTGGCTGCGGATCTTCGCCAGCTGATCGGCGCTCGACTGGCGCAGGTGCGGCGCCGTCGACGAGCGCACCTCCTGCACGATCCCGTTCATCTCGTCGGTGTCGAGCCGGCGCGCGCGCCACCGCTGCGGATCCTCGAGCACGCGGCGCGCCGCGCTCCACGCGAGCTGATACGACCACGTCAGGATCGACGACTCGCCGCGGAACCCGGGCAGGCCCTTCCAGAACAGCTCGCAGAAGAGCGAGAACGCGTCGTCGGCGGCGCCGTCGGGCAAGGTCGCGCGCAGGTACCCGAGCAGCTGCGGACCGTACGCGCGCAAGGCGACGGTCGCCGCGCCGCGCAGATCTTCGCGGGCGAGGCGCTCCGAGACGGCCGTCTCCACCTCCCGATCGATCATCGTCCCGATCGAGCTTCGCACAGAACCGCTCAGCGGCGGGCGAGCACGAGGATGCGCGCCGCGGCGGCGACGTCGCGCATGCCCTGGCCGGCGAAGCGATCGGTCGCGGCGGTGATCAGCGCGGCGCCCTCGTCGCCGCCGAGCACGGCGCCGAGCCGGTAGCGCACGGCCTCGGCCATCATCGCCATGTCGGCGCGATCGAGCGCGGCGATCGCGGCGCGCAGGAGCGGCACCGCGTCGGCGTCGCGGCCTCGCGCGAGCGCGACGCTCGCCTGCACGCAGCGGCCGTAGCCTTCGCACCACGGCACCTTCTCGCCGAGCAGGTGCTTCGCGAGCCGCGACGCGCGACGCAAGAGCGCCTTGCCGTCGCCGGCGCCGGCGGCCGCCGCGCTCGCGCTCGCGGTGCCGAGATAGAACGACCAGTGGCCGCGGATCACCTGCACGTAGCGCAAGGTCGAGCGCGCCATCGGCTGCTCGATCGCGTGCATCTGGGCGAGCGCGCGCGGCGCGTCGTCGCTGTAGAGATCCGCGATCACGTGGCCGGTGCCCGCCATGAAGTGCTGATCGTCGAAGTCGTCGCGGCCCCAGCCTTGGAGCGCGCGGGTCGCCTCGTCGTGCGCGCCCGCGGGATCGCCCTCGAGCAGGCGCACGAACGGCAGGATCACCGCGCGGATGTTGGTGAGCGAGTAGAGATCGCCGCGCTGCTCGGCGTCGCGCAGGTGCGGCATCGTCATCGCCGACAGCTCGCGCCACCGCCCGAGATAGATCATCGACAGCAGCGCGAACCGCCGCATCGTGCCGACCTCCCAGTCGATGCCCGCGCAGTGATCGAGGAGCATCGCCAGGCCTTGGCCGGTGAGATCGTGCGCCTCGGCCCACGCGCCCGCCTCGAACGCGGCGAACGCGGCGGCGGAGATCGCGAACGCGCGCCCGTACGGATCGCCGATCTCGTCGGCGATGCGGCGCGCCGCGCCGGCGAGCTGATCGGCGCGCTTGCGCGCGCGCCCGCCGGCGCTGCCGACGAACATCGCCTCGACCGCGAGCGCGCGCACGACCCGATGCGGATCGCCGAGCCGCAGCGAGAGCAGCACGTTGCGCGTCGCGAAGACGCCGGCGCTCGGCGGATCGATCGGACCGAGCCCGGCGGACGCCGACCAGCACGCGTCGACCCGCATGCGATCGCGATCGGTGATCGTGCTCGGATCGCGCGTCTTCGGCTCGAGCCCGCGCAGGCGCAATTGCGCGCGACGCCCGAGCAGGCCGAGGATCGCGCGCCGCGGTCCGCCCGGGAAGCGCACGCCGAGCCGCGTCAGCACGGCGGCCAGGCGCCGCCGCCCGGCGTCGACGTGCCCGCTGCGCATCTCCTGCTCGGCGGCGAGGCGCTCGAGCTCGATCGCGGCGTCGCCGTCGGCGAGCGCGGCCGCGGCGGCGAACGCCTCGGCGGCGGCGAGCCCGCGCCCGGCGGCCGCGAGCGACTCGCCGATCGCCGTGTGCAACGCGCGCTCGTCGGCGGGACCGGGCGCGCCGTACGCGAGCGCGTCTTGATAGAGGCGCGCCGCGTGATCGAACGACAGCGCCGCGAACGCGCGCTTCGCCGCCTGCACCGCGTAGGTCGCGGCGGTGACGTCGTCGCCGGCGCGGTGGAAGTAGGTCGCGAGCGCGTCCGGATCCGGCGCGCTCGAGGTCTCGATCGCGGTCGCGAGGCGCGCGTAGCGCGTGCGTTGCCGCTCGGGCGAGATCATCGCCGCGACCGTCTCGCGCACGCGATCGTGATAGCCCTCGATCAGATCGTCGTCGCGCGCGCCGCTGGTGCGCACCAAGGACGCGATGCGCAGCGCCTGCACGCTGTCGTCGAAGCCCGCGCGATCGAGCTCGGCCGCCGCGCGCGCGACGCCCTGCGCGAGCGGCCGTCCGGCGAGCGCGACGATCTCGAGCAGCCGCTGCGCGCGCGACGACAAGCCCTCGAGCCGCGCGCGCAGGACCTCCTCGAGAGTCACCGACGCGTGCGCGGCCTCGGGGTGCGCGCGCGCTTGATGCGCGAGCGCGTGGATCAGCAGCGGGCTGCCGCCGGCCTCGCGCGCGATCGATTCGGCGAGCTCGCCGCCGAGCCCGGCGCGCGACAAGAGGTGCGCCGCGAACGTCTTGGCCTCGTCGGCGTCGAGCGGATCGACGTGCAGGCGGCGCGACTCGAACGGCGCGCCGTCGAGCAGCGGCCCGAGCGCGGGGTTGCGCTTGGCGTCGTCGGTGCGATAGCTCGCGACCACGAGCATCGGCGGCGGCGACGGCGCGCGCAGCACCGCCTCGAGCAGCTGCGCGCTCTCGAGATCGCTCCAGTGCAGATCGTCGATGAAGACGACCAGCGGCCGGCGCTCGGCGATGCGGCCGAACAGATCGCGCAGCGCGCCGAACGCGCGGCGCCGCTGCTCCTGCGGATCGGGCGACGCGTTGGTGCGCCGGCGCGCCGCCGCGATCGCTTCTACCCGACGCAGGACTGGAAACGCTTGGGCGAGCGCGAGCACGTCGCGCGGGATCAAGGCCTCGACCTCGTCGCGCGGCAACGCCGCGAGGTGATCGCCGAGCGAATCGATCGCCGCGTCGAACGCCTTGAACGGCACCGACTCGCGCTCGTAGCAGCGGCCCTCGAGGACGACCGCGTCGTGTAGCCAGCGCGCGTCCTCGAGGAACTGCCGCACCAGCGACGTCTTGCCCATGCCCGACGCGCCGTGCACGTAGACGACGCGCCCGGCGCCGCGCTGCGTCTCCGCGAGCTCCGCGTGCAGCGCGTCGATCAACGCCGGCCGCACCAGCACCGGGCCGGTGCCCTCGGCGAGCACGGTGCGCCGCGGGCCGATCGCGCCCAGCCGCGCGAGCACGTCCGCGCCCGACGGCCGCTTCGACGGATCGGGATCGAGCAGCGCGCGGCACAGCTCGTCGAGATCGCGCGGCACGCCGCCGACCAGCTCGCCCGGCGGCCGCGGCGCGTGCGATCGCTTCGACGCCAGCGCGAACGCCGGATCGCCCGGGAACGGCGACACGCCGGTGAGGCACTCGTAGAGGATCAAGCCGACGCTGTACCAGTCGCTGGCGGCGACCGCGCCGGCGTCGGCTTGCTCGGGCGCCATGTACTTGGGCGTGCCGACGATCTCGCCGCGATCGCGATCGACGCCGGCGAGCTCGGTGATCACGCCGAAGTCGAGCAGCTTGACCTGACCGATCGCGCTGATCAGCACGTTCGACGGCTTGATGTCGCGGTGCAGGTGCCCGCTCTCGTGCAGCGCGCACACGCCCTCGGCGAGCTGGCGCAGCGCGGGCCGCAGCCGCACGAGATCGCACGCGACGTCGAGCTGCGGACCGTCGGGGTGCGGCGACGTCACGCGCGTCGTGCGATCGTCGCCGGTGTCGTCGCGCTCGACGGGGTTGGTGGGCGCCTCGGGCCGGCGCACGCCGACGTACTGCATGAAGTCGGCGCCCTCGATCAGCTCCATCGTGAAGAACCACTGCTCGCCGTCGGCGTGCAGCTCGTAGAGCGAGACGAGGTTCGGGTGCGAGACGTCGGTGAGCGATCGGAACTCGTTCTTGAACCGCAGCAGGCTCGCCGCGTCGCGCGTGCGCAAGGTCTTCAGCGCCACGTCGTTGCCGCGCTGCGCGTCGTGCACGCGGAACACGACGCCCATGCCGCCGCCGCCGAGGCGCGCGCGCACCACGAACCGGTCAGTGCCGCTGAAGTCGGCCCCGGTTTGCCCCACCATCCGATAGTAGCGCAGGCACGAGCAGGAGCGCCGCGGAGACGCTCGTGACCTCGCCGATCAGCGACGCCGTGCCGAAGCCGCGGATCGCCAGGTTCTCGCTGAGGAGCAGCGAGCCGTAGCCGATCATCGTCGTGAGTGAGCAGACGAGCACCGCGGCGCGGGTCGCGGCATCGTCGGGGCGCGCGGCGACGTTGATCGAGTAGTCGACGCCGAGCCCGAGCGTGATCGGCAGCGCGACGAAGTCGAGGAAGCTCACGCGGAGCCCGATCAGCGCGCACGCGGCGACCATGAACAGCGCGCCCGCGGCGGTCGCGACCAGCACGGCGGCGGCGCGGCGGTTCGCGCCGACCAGCGCGAGCACCAGCAGCATGATCGCCGAGGCCGCGACGATCGTGACGCGCGGCCCGTCGTGCGCGATCGCCTCCAGGATGTCGGCGAAGATCACGCTCGCGCCCGAGGTCGTGACGGTCTCGCCGTTCGGCAAGTCGAGGCGGCTGACGGCGTTCGCGAAGCGGACCAGCGCGTGGCCGTCGCGCTCGTCGAGCGTGTCGGCGGGGCGGATCGAGATCAAGAGCCCGACGCGACCGTCTTTTTCGGTGAGCGCCTCGCGGATCGACGGCGGCAACGACGCGATCGTGATCGGCGCGAGGTGATCCGGCGGGCGCAGCTCGGCGAGCTCGGGGTCGTCGATCGCGGGATCGTCGAGGAGCGCGCGCAGCTGATCGAGCACGGCGATCCGCGCCGGCTGATCGGCGGGCACGACGTCGAGGATCGAGTCGATCGATCCGATCGTGTCGTCGCCGCGCCCGCGCAGCGCGGCGACGATCAGCGGCACCTGATCGATCCGATCGGCGGCGATGACCGTGCGGCCCGCGACGCCGCGCCCGAACGCGCGATCGGTCGTCTCCATCCAGTGCCGCTCCTCGAGCGCGTCGGCGCCGGCGGAGCCGAGGTTGCCGAGGTCGTACTCGAACGGATCGGCGGCGAGGAAGCGCACGACGATCACGCCGCTCGCGATCGCGAGCGCGCCCGCGCCGATCACGATCCACCGCGTGCGTGGGAACGCGAGCGCGCGCCCGAGCGCTCGATCCCCGCGCCACCGCGGCGCCCGCGCGCCGAAGCGGACGATCAGCGCGGGCAAGAGCAGATACGTCGCGATCCAGCACAAGGCCATCCCGATCGCGCCGATCACCGCGAAGTCGGCGAAGCCGCGGAAGGTCGTCACCGCGAGCGAGCCGTACGCCGTCGAGGCCGCGAGGGAGGCGACCAGGGTCGGCTTGATCGTCGCGGCGATCGCGACCGCGAGCGCGTCGTCCACCTCGGACGTGCGCCGCGCTTCCAGATAGCGCGCGTAGACGAGGATGCCGTAGTTGACGCCGTTGCCCGCGATGATCGCGGACAAGAACGCGGTCGCCGCGTTCAGGTGCCCGACCGTGAGCGCCGCCGCGCCGAACGCCGCGGCGGTCGCGATCGCGAGCGTCACGCCGAGCAGCGCGAGCGCGAGCGCGCTGCCGAAGTACAGCCACAGGACCAGGCCGACCAGCGCCGCGGTGACCGCGCTCGCGGTGAGCGTGCCGTCGAGGATCGCGCGGTGCTCGGCGAGCGCGTTGACCAGATCGCCCGCGAAGCCGATCGCGACGCCGGGGTGCGCGGCGACCACGCGCGCGCGCCCCGCGCCGAGCGCATCGATCAGACGATGGCCGCCGGCAACGTCGGTCGCGGCGAGCGGCGTGCGAACGCGCAGCATCTCGATCGTGCCGTCGTCACTGACGTTGCTCGGTCGATCGAGCTTCGCTTCGGCGTCGCGGCGCTTCGCGCGCAGATCGTCGAGCTCCTTGTCGTCGGGCGCGTCCTCGAGGTCGACGTACAGCGGGTTCGCGTCGATCTTCGCGCGCGCGATCCGTTGCGCGAGCGCGTCGCGCGCGCGTTGCAGATCGGCGAGCGGCACGAGCAGGTGACGATGCGCGCGCACGAACGCGCGCGCGTCGGCGTCGTCGCCGTCGACGCGCCCGACCAGGTCGCGCGGCATCGCGCGCAGCTCGTCGGCCATCGCGCGCGCGGCAGCTGCGCGCAGAGCCGCATCGCGCGCCTGGATCACGACGACCACGGTGTCGTTCGCGCGCAGCCGCGCCTCGAGCACGTGCAGATCGCGCACCGCCGGGGCGTCGCGCGGCAGGAGCGCCGCGAGATCCGCCTCGAGCGGCAAGCGGAGCACGATCAGCGCGATCGATCCGATCAGCACGAGCACGTGCAACGCGATGATCGCGATCGCGTTCGCCCGCACCCACGCGACGTACCCGCGCGCTCGCACCCGCGCGAGTATCTCAGCTACCGCTCGCCGAAGTCCTGCGTCCAGTAGCGATCGTAGTCGGCGCTCGCGTCGTACGCGTAGCCGATCCCGATCTCGTTCGAGCTCGTGCTCATGATGTTCGTGCAGTGGCCGGCCGAATTCATCCACGTGTCCAT
>DATJIA010000213.1:0-10468 GCA_035493675.1 Kofleriaceae bacterium
TTGATCAGGCCGTAGACGCCGCCGAAGGCGAAGACCGCGGCGGCGAGCGCGAGGATCGTCTCGATCGCGGACGAGCCCGGCTTGGGGGCGAGCGCGTAGAGGATGACGTACGGGAGGCTCACGCCGGCGCGGATCACCGCCTTGCCCAGGCGCTGGCGGGCGTTGTCGTCGATGTGGAAGCGCTGGCGCCAGGCTTCCTGGCCGTCGAAGGGCTGCGCCATCGCGTCGCCCCACAGGAAGAGCACCGCGGCGAGGTGCGTGCCGGCGAAGAACAAGAGGACCTCTTCGGGCCCCAGCTGCCAGATCGACACGACGCCCGAGATCACGCCCGAGAGCGCGACGCCCATCGCGAACCAGCGCGCCCAGAAGTAGCCGGCGACGATGCCGAAGAAGGCGATGCCGTACACGGCGCCGACCGCGGCGAACGCGGTCGTGTACTCGGGCGGCAGCGCTCCCGACAACGCCGCGAGCAGGTAGAGGCCGCCGTAGAAGATCAGGATGGCCGCTGCGAGCGCGCGCCGTTCGCCGACAAGCTTCATACGATCAGTATAGCGACCACGACCGGGGCCGCTAACTAAGTTTTCGGCGCGATCGGCTCGTGCTTCGTCACGATCAGTCGGAAGCGTTTGTAGCCGGACTCCTTGTCCTTCGCGCTGAAGATCACCTGGACCAGCAGCCGATACGGCGTGGTGCGGTCGGCGATGATCATCAGCTCGGGCGGGTCCGGGATCGGCTTGCCCTGCTGCTTGAGCTGCTGCTCCTGGCCGGTGCGGAAGTTGCCGAGGAAGCGGGTCAGCTTCGGGATCTTCACGCCGAGGGCGCCGCCCTCTTTCTCCGACGGATCGACGTCGCCGTTGCGCACCGCGACGATCGAGAAGGCGTCCTTGCCGTCGAAGACGACGATGCCGGTGGTCGTGATGATCACCTCGCCGGTCGTCTCGGGCATCGGCTCCGACGTCACCGACTCCGGCATCTTCACCTGCGACGCGGTCAGCTCGTTCGACGTGACCGACGCCTGGAAGATGAAGGTCACCAGGAGGATGGTCATCATGTCCATCATCGCGGTGATGTTGAGGTGGCGGACGTCCTCACCCTCGGGGACGCGCTTGACCGCCTTGCGGATGATGCCGCGTGCTTCGCGTGTGGTGAAGGACATGGGTTAGTGGCTCACCCGGATCATTCGAACCCGGTCGAGAAGATGATGTCGTGGAAGAGCGACATCTTCTCCGGATCGTAGTTGGCGCGATCGGTGTCGTAGACCCAGTTCTTGTCGTCGACCGGGTTGGTCGCCTTCTTGAGGGTCGCGTCGGCGTTCGGCAGGTAGCAGGGGCCCGCTTCCTTGCCGACGTCGGGCATCTTGCAGCGCATCGCGCTCATCAGCGAGACGATCGTGCCGTAGGGGATGGATCCATCCGCCATGAGGATCGCCTGGTACGTGTCGGGCTTGCGCGGCTTGCCGGTGTAGCGCGCCTTCGCGATGTCGTAGAGGACCTTGTTGAGCGCGCGGTAGTCGTAGACCGGCACGATCGGATCGTTCGACGCCTTGCACTGCTGCGTGCCCGCGTCGCACGCGCCCGACTCGCACATATACGCGCCGTCGCACTTCGCGCCGTTCTGACCGGCGCGCGGGATGACGGCCTTCGGGTTGGCGAGCGTGCCCTCGAGGCCGGACACGCTCCACACGACGATCTTGTCCTTGGCGACGGAGACGACCAGTTTGAGCGGCTGATCGTTCGGGTCCTGCTGCGGGTTCGCGGCGGAGCCCTGCGGCGCCTTGTCGGGCAGCGTCGTGTTGAGCTGACCGAGGATGATGATCGCGGTGACCGACGCGAGCAGGAACAGCATCAAGTTGGTGACGATGTCGAGGTAGGGGACGAGGTTGAGCTCTCCGCTCGTGATCTCGTCTTCCTCGACGTCGTCTTCGCGGCGCCGGACCGCGGCGCGCTGCTTGTTGCGTACCTGATGGGCGGTGAGCATCGGGCGCCCTTAGCGTGTCAGCCCGCCGCCTGTTCGTCGATGTCCGCGGGAGCCGCCGGCGCGCGCTGACCGCCCTGCTGGACGAGCGCCGCGCCGCCTTCGGCGAGGAGGTTCTCGAAGCGGAGCGAGAACGCCTCGAGATCCGAGACCGTCTTCTTCATCGCCGCCGAGAGCAGGAGGTGCGCGAGCATGCAGATGAGCGCGATCGAGAGACCGAACGCGGTGTTGTACATGGCTTCGGAGATGCCGCGCGACAGCGAACGCTGGCGCTCGTCGGCCGAGAGGTTACCGATCGACGAGAACGTTCGGATGAGGCCGGTGATGGTGCCGAGCAGACCCGTGAGGGTCACGATGTTCGCCATCGACCACAGCGCGCCGATGCGCGTCTTCACTTCCGGAAGCGCGTCGGTCATCGTCTCTTCCATCGCCTGCGCGACCGCGGCCTCGCCGCGATGGATGCGATTCAAGCCGGCCTTCGCGACGCGCGCGACCGGCGCGGTGGTCGCGTCGCACAGCTTCTTCGCGCGATCGATGTTGTTCGCCGCGAGCAGTCGCTTGATCTGCTCGAGGAAGGCCTTCGCGTTCAGGTGTCCACGGCCGAGGAAGTAGATCGCGCGCTCGACGATGAGCCCGATCACCACGGCCAGGAAGAACGTGTTGACGATGAAGAACGGCCCGCCTTTGGAAAATACGTCGCTCAGCCAATCCATATGTTTCCGCCTCCGCGGGGCTTGTCTCGGTTGTATCGAGGGGTTCGGTATGGCGTCAAGCGAGCGAGCCCGAATCCTCGTGCTCTCACGATGACTTACTGATTAGTTGTTCGGTGCGCCGTCCTCGATCCAGTGCTGGATCGCGTCGAGCTTGAGCGCGCACAGCGGGTCGCCGTTGACCGGCATCGGGCCGACCTTCGGGTTGATGTCGGCCGCCGATCCGAAGCCGCTGTTCGGATCGAACGGATAGTTCGTCATCGGCGGCGCCGCCTTCGGATGGATCATCACCATCAGGTAGCTGTTCGCCGGATCGCCCGCGACCACGCGCTTCCACTGCTTGGTGCCGTGCACCGTCGTGCCGTAGTCGCCCTGCGCGTCGACGCCGACCAGCCCGTCGTAGCTCTGGCCGGCGGTGAGCACGAGGCCGGCGGCCTGGAGGCCGTCACCGCCGTGGCAGGAGGTCGACAGCGAGCACGACTTGTCGAAGATGTTGGCCTGGATCCACGAGAGCTCTTTGTGCGTGCGCGCTTCCTCGCACGACGGCTCGGCGTCGAGCGGGCCGAGCGCGATCGCGGTGACGCCCGTATCGCACGCCGTGCAGAGCACCGCGATCACCGCGAGTCTCATCGCGCGCGAACGTAGCACGCGAGATCACGGGACGGGAGGCGCGGGGACCAAGTCCTCGAACGATCCCGCCGCGCGCGCGCCCGCGAAGCGCGCCGGCAGCATGCCGCGCGCGAACGGCACCAGCGAGCCCTGACCGGGGCCCGCGGGATCGCCTGACCAGTCGTCGGCGCGCGCGAACGTGATGCCGGGCGGGACGGGGAAGTCGCGGATCGGCGTCGGCGGGTGCGCGTTCTTCATGAAGTCGAGCCAGATCGGCACCGCCGCGCCGCCGCCGGTGATCTTGTCGCCGATCGGCGTCGAGTCGTCGCGGCCGATCCAGACGCCGCACAAGAGATCGGTCGTGAAGCCGATGAACCACACATCTTTGTAGTTGTTCGACGTGCCGGTCTTGCCGGCGGCGGGGCGCGGGAAGTCGGCGGCGCGGCGCGCGGTGCCGCGCTGGATCGGCCCCTTCATCATGTCGACGATCGTGTACGCGATGTCCGGCGGGAGGATCTGCGGGCCCGGCGGGCGCGCGCGGAAGTCGTCGATGATCGCGCCGTTCGCGTCGGTGACCATGTCGAAGAAGCGCGGCTCGACGCGGCGCCCACCCGACGCGAGGCCCGCGTAGCCGCCGGCGACCTCGAGCAAGGTGAGATCCGGCGTGCCGAGCGCGATCGAGATGTGGCGCGGGATCGGCGACTGGATGCCGAAGCCGCGCAGCTCGTCGATCAAGCGATCGACGCCGAGCTCGGAGAGCAGCTGCACGCTGATCGTGTTGAGCGAGAACGCGATCGCGGTGCGCAGCGTGACCCAGCCCATGTAGACGTTGCCGTAGTTCGACGGCGACCAGATGCCGGTCGCGGTCGGCACGTAGACGGGGCCGTCGTAGAGACGATCGATCGGCGTGTGCCCGTGCGCGAGCGCGGCGGCGTAGATGAACGGCTTGATCGCGGAGCCGATCTGACGCTTCGCTTGGGTCGCGCGATCGTATTGCGACGTGACCCAGTCGTAGCCGCCGACCAGCGCGACCACGCGGCCCGTCGACGGCTCCATCGCGACCAGCGCGCCTTGCAGGGCCGGGATCTGCGCGAGCACCGCGGACTTGCCGTCGGGGCTGACGCGCACCGGCAGCAGATCGCCGACCGCGATCGCCTTGCCGGTCTTCTTGTCCTTCCAGGAGCGCACGTCGGGCGCGTCGGCGGCCGCGAGCGGCAGCTCGAGCGGACCGAGATCGAGCTCGACGCCGCCGCCTTTCGGCAAGGCGGTGATCAGCGCGGCGTAGGTCGTGTCGGGGAGGATCGCGGTGCCGAGGGTGAGATCGCCCTCGGGCGCGCCCGGGCGATAGCGATGCGCGGGGCCTTCCGCGTACGCCTTGCGATCGTCCTTGCTCGCGATCTGGCCGATCGGTCCGCGGAAGCCGAGCCTGCGATCGAGCGTCTCGAGGCCGCGGCGGAGCGCCGCTTCGGCGGCGGCTTGCATGCGGGTGTCGAGCGTCGACGTGAAGACGAGGCCGCCGCGGAAGAGCTCGGTGTCGCCGTAGCGCTGGGTCGCGAGGCGCCGCAGGTGCTCGACGAAGTAGGGCGCGGCGAGGTGGTTGAGATCCTCGGTCTCGACCAGCGCGATCGGCTCGGCGAGCGCGGCGGCGTACTCGCTGTCGCTGATGTAGTGCTCGTCCTTCATCGCGCCGAGCACGTACTGCTGGCGCTCGCGCGCGAGCTGGAGGTTCGTCGTCGGCGCGTACTTCGACGGCGACGCGACCAGGCCCGCGAGCAGCGCGGCCTCGGCGACGGTGAGGTTCTCGACGTCCTTGCCGAAGTACGTCTCCGCGGCGGCGCCGACGCCGTACGCGCCGTGGCCGAGGTAGACGTGGTTGAGATAGATCTCGAGGATCTCGGCCTTCGAGAGCTCGCGCGAGAGGCGCGCGCTGAGCACGAGCTCCTTCATCTTGCGGAGGTACTTGGCGTGCTTGCGCGCGGAGTGGGCCTCGTCCTCGGACATGCCCTCGACGTCGATGTCCTCTTCGCCGGCGAGCAGCGTCTGCTTGACGATCTGCTGCGGGATCGTCGAGCCGCCTTGCTTGATCGCGCCGCCGCCGCCGATGTTGGCCCACGCGGCGCGCGCGATGCCGATGATGTCGAAGCCGGGGTGCTCCCAGAAGCGCCGATCCTCGGCGGAGACGAACGCGGCGAGCAGGTGCGGCGGCATGCGCTCGAGGCGCACGAACTTGCGGTTCTCGATCGCGAACGCGCCGATCTCCTCGCCGTCGGCGGAGAAGACCAGCGACTTGCGCGACGGCTGGTACTCGGTCAGCTGGCCGAGGTCTTTCGGCAGCTGCGCGTTGATCGTCATGATCGCGACGTAGACCGTCGCGCCGGCGAGCGACAGCCCCCAGATCGAGAGCAGCGCGAACGTTCGCAGGATCGAGAACGCCTTGATCCTGCGGCGACGCTTCGATGCCACGCTATGATTATGGGCATGAAACGCGGCGCGTGCGCGGCGCTCGTCATGCTGTTGTGCGCGACGGCGCACGCGCAGCAAGAAGGCGAGACCGGCGAGGGGCCCGAGCAGGGCGACCCGACCGCCGCCAAGGCGCCGCCGCGTCCGGTGATCGTCACCGACCTGCCCGACGTGCCGGCGAAGCCGCCCGATCGCTTCGCGGTGATGCTCTTCACCAACGAGAGCGGCGCCAAGGCGATGGACTGGGCGGTCTCCGCGGTGCCGTTCGCGCTCGGCGAGAAGGTCGCGCACGTCCTCGAGCTCGAGCCGACCTTCGGCCCGCTGGTCGTGCCCGACGGGCCGGCGATCGAGGCGACGCCGACGATCGTCGCGCAGTTCGCGAAGCGCATGAACGCGCAGTGGGTCTTCACCGGCTGGGTGCAGCGCCCGCAGTTCGAGCTGAAGATCGGCGTGATCCTCTGGCAGTACGACGGCGTCACGGCGAAGCCGCTCGGGCTCGAGACGATCCGCCGCGGCCCGGTCGCCGACATGCATCGCTTGATCGGCGACGCGGTGCTCGAGCTCGCGGCGCGCGCGAAGTGGACGATCCCCGACGGCGCGCTCGAGCTCATGGCGAAGAACCCCGCGCGCGACATCTACGCCTATCAATTGATGGGGCGCGGGCTGGGCGAGCTGGTCGGCGCGGTCGGCGATCCGGATCGCAAGGCGGCCGAGCACGATCTCTCCCGCGCGCTCTTGATCGATCCCAAGCTGCCCGAGGGCCAGCGCTTGATGGGCGAGCTCTACGCGACCGATCCGGATCCGCACGTCGCGGCGAAGGCGGTCGGCAAGTTCGCGTACGCCGCGGATCTCGCGCCCGACTACGATCCGGCGGTGCGCTCGGTCGCCGACGCGGCGGCCGCCGCCGGCAAGAACGATCAAGCGCGCGAGCTCTACATGCGGCTCGCGCAGTCGAGGCCGTGGGATCTCGATCTGCGCTTCCGGCTCGGCGACGCGATGTGGAAGTCGGGCGACGCCGACGGTGCCTTGCGCGAGCTCGGCCGCGTCGTCGCGCGCTCGCCCGATGATCTGCGCGCGCGCCGCGTGCTCGCGCTGATCCACGCGGCGCACGGCGACATGCCGTCGCTCGCGAAGGAGCTCGAGGAGATCGTCGCGCGCGCGCCCGACGACGTCGACGCGCGCGCGGATCTCGGCGCCGCGTACGTCGCGCTCGGCCGCCTGCAGGACGCGACCACCGCGTACGAGACGGTCGCGTCGAAGCGCCCCAACGACGCCAACGACTCCAAGCGCGTCGCCGACGTCTGGCGCATGCGCAAGGACACCGCGCGCGCGGTGCAGTGGTACGCGAAGGCGTCGCAGATCGATCCGACCGATCCGCGGCCGTTCTTCCTGACCGGCGACGTCTGGATCGATGCCGGCAACCTCGACGAGGCGCACAAGGCGTACGTGCGCGCGGAGACGTTCAAGGACTATCTCGGCCAGAGCTACGGCGCGCTGGCGTCGATCGCCTACGCGAAGGGGAATCTCAGCGAGGCGCAGTGGTACCTGCGGCGCGCGGCGAAGGCGCGGCCGTGGTCGCGCGATCTGCGCTGGGACTACGCGCTGGTCTTGTGCTCGCTCAAGGATTGGGCGGGCGCGGGCGTGCAGCTCGACGCGGCCTTGTCGGCGTGGCCCGAGGACGGCGCGCTCTGGTACCTGCGCGGGCTCGCGGCCGCCGGCACGGGCGACGACGCGACCGCGCGCGCGGCGCTCGGCAAGGCGATGGTCTACGCGCCCGCGCTCGAGGCGGCGCGCCGCGCCGACGCCCGCCTGCGCGCGAACCAGCCGCCGGTCGTCGAGGGCGTGATGATCGTCGAGCATCCGTTCGGCGATCCCGCGCTCCTGCGCGCCGCGATCGATCGCTTCTTCGCGGCGTCGGGGAAGATGACCGCGTATCGCGCGACGTTCGGCGGCGCGGTGCTCACCGCGTACGGCGCGCTCGGCGTCGGGCCGCACCGCGACTGGACGGTGCCGAAAGGTCAGGTCGCGCGCTCGTGCCCGGCGGTGAAGGTCGCGCGCCCGTGGAAGAGCGCGCAGGAGTCGCTCGCGCAGTACCAACACGCGGGCATCGAGATGGAGGAGGCGTATCGCGCGATCGCGGATCTCGACGCGCGCGGCGAGACCGGCGCGCTCACGCCCGATTACCGCGCGCGCGTCAGCCTCGCCAAGAAGGAGTGGAAGCTCGCGCTCGTCGACGTGCGCGACATGCGGGTGTCGCTCTTCAACCAGCTCGGCCGCGAGCTGCGTTGGTACGGCTGCCGCGACGAGGTGCTCGCCGCCGCGCTCACGCGCGATCTGTCGCGCCCGACGATCGATGTGGATGAACCCCCGGCGATCGCGACCGCGGCGCCGGCGCCGCCGACTCCCGCGCGCGCGACCTTCTACGTCGACAACCGCGAGTGCCCCGATCCGGTCACGGTCTGGATCGACGGCGAGAAGGTCGGCGAGGTCCCGCCCGGCGAGCGCAGCGCGCTGTCCGCGATCGTGGGCCGTCGCACGCTGTGCCTCATGGAGCCCGGCGGCGGAAGCTGCGGCGATCAGGGCACGGTGCGCGAGATCTATCTCGCCGACGGCTGGGCGGTCGCGCTCCACTGCCCGGCAATGAAGCACCGCTAGGTTCGACTTCCGTCCTCCGGCTTCCGTCCTCCGGATCCGGATCCGGGCCGGTAGACGGAGGTCGGAGGACGGAAGTCGAAACCTCGTATTACGAGGGATTGCCGCCAATGCTTCCCCGAACTTCCGGTTGATCTTCAGCGACGAACGGCGATGATCCAGGGATGCGTGACTACGAGGGCGGGCTCGCGTCACCGGAGACGACCGAGCAGCAGCCGGTCGCACCGGTGCCCGGCAGGCGTTCGCTGATCGATACGGTGCAGCTCAAGGCGGACGGCGCGCCGATGGCAGGCGCGCCGCTGGCGCCGGCGAGCGGAGCGGGTGCGCCGCTCGACGGCGGCACGCGCGGGATGATGGAGCGCTCGTTCGGCGCCGACTTCTCGGGCGTGCGCGTGCACCAAGACGGCGCGGCGGACTCGCTCGGCGCGTCGGCGTACGCGCGCGGCGACAACCTGCACTTCGGCGCGGGCAAGTACGATCCCGCGAGCCAAGGCGGCCGCGAGCTGATCGGTCACGAGCTCTCGCACGTCGTGCAGCAGCGCGAAGGTCGCGCCGCCACGCCGCAGGGCAAGGGCGGATCGATCCTCACCGACGCCTCGCTCGAACGCGAAGCGGATCACCAAGGCGCGCTCGCCGCGCAGGGCCTGCCGGCGCGCAGCGGCGGCTCGAGCGCCGCGTCGGTCAGCGACGGTCCGGTGCAGGGACGCGATCTACCGGCGGGGCAGGTCGCGCACAATCACGCGTTCGCGATCCCGACGATCATCGACCTCAACACGATCCCCGACGCCGTCAACCGCAACCAGATCATCAACCAGACCTATCACGCGATCGACGCGGCGATGACCGGCTACCTCGGCGACCCGCTGATCGCGAACTGGTTCACGTTCGGGCAGCACGCGTCGCGCGAGGCCGGCACCCAGATCCGCAACCTGCAGATGGGCCTCGACATGCTCCGGCAGATGGGGCCGATGCTCGCCGGGCTCGCGTTCGGCAACCCGATCACCGCGATCCGCAGCGCGCGCACCGCGATCCAGATGATCCAGCGCATCCTCGACCTGATGGGGCAGGACGCGCTGATCCGGCAGGCGATCCAGCTCGCGATGATGCGCGCCGGGATCACCGAGGCGGAGCTGCGCGAGCTCGTCAGCCAGGCCGAGGACATGTTGATCGCGGCGGCGGCCGGCCCGCTCAACCCGGTCGCGATGTACCGCGGCGTCCGCTTCATCGGTCACGTGACGTCGGTGGTCGGCAAGTTGATCGTCGCGATCCCCGCGATCATCCGCTCGCTCGAGCTCGTCTACGACAACATGAAGCGCGGCAACAAGGAGATCTACGAGAACGTCGCGCCGGCGGCGCGGCAGTTCCTGCTCGCCGCGCAGGCCGCGCCCGATCAATATCCGGCGCGCCAGGGCTTCGCGGGCGACGGCAGCGGCTTCATGGCGGCGGCGTTCGCCGAGTACGTCGACTGCCGCCGGCTCGGCGACGAAGCGCGCGCGACGCCGGGCACGCCCGAGGCGGCGCAGAAGCTCGCGCAGCGCCACGACAAGGTCCAGCACGCGAACCTGCTCATCGGCTTCCAAGAGCAGCTCGTGATCCTGCAGCCGATCTTCGACACCATGCAGGCCGAGCTGCGCGCGATGTCCGGCACGATGACGCTCCACGACCCGAACGGCGCGCACCCGCTCGCCAACAACTGGGGCGACTTCTACACGCGCATGGGCATCGATCCGGCCACGGCGCCGCCCGACCCGCGCACGATCACGCCGGGCACGATCCCGCCCCTGCTCCCCGCCGCGCGCCGCCGCGGCACGATCGGCTCGTACTTCGGCGACAACGTCGACGACGAGCGCGTGCACGAAGCGCCTCCGACGATCACGCCGGGCTGACGTGATTGGGCCTCGGGCCTCGGGCCTCGGGCCTCGGCCAGAAGGAGACCGCGAGCGTGTTCTGGGCCGAGGCCTGAGAGCCTGTAAGTCTTTCACGCCGGGAGATCGACAGGATCAGCCCGGCGTGATCTCGTAGGCCATGGGAAACGGCCTGTTGTTCGACGATGACGCGCTCCA
>DATJIA010000214.1:0-4279 GCA_035493675.1 Kofleriaceae bacterium
GATCAGCGGCGCGCGCTCGCGTTCTACACGGAGAAGCTCGGCTTCGTGGTCGCGACCGATCAAGAGCAGGGGCCCGCGGGCCAGCGCTGGATCGAGCTGCGCATCCCGGGCGCCGACACGCGGCTCGTGCTGTTCACGCCCCCGGGCCACGAGGATCGCATCGGCACGTTCGCGGGCTTCTCGCTCTGGTCCGACGACGTCGAGGCCACCTACGCGACGCTCTCCTCACGCGGCGTCGAGTTCGTCGCGCCGCCGAAGAAGGAGCCGTGGGGCACGTCGGTGATCTTCAAGGACCCCGACGGCAACACGCTGCACATCGGCTCCCGCTAGCGATCGAGATCGTGGTCGTAGACATAGTCGTAGTCGTAGTCGTGGTCGTCTACTTTGACGGCGACGGCGACGGCGACGGCGACGTTGACGTCCGTTGTCGCCGCCCTTCGGAACGGACTGGAAGTGATCGACGTCAACGATGAGGACCACGTGAACGTCCACGTGAACGTCCACGTGGTCTCAGTCGCCGGTCGGCTTGACCGTCGCGGCTTCGACCATGAGCACGATCGCGCGCTGCGCGACGCGCGTGCGGTGCACGCAGCCGCGCGGCACGACCAGGCCCTGGCGCGGGCCGAGCGCGACCGTCGGTCGTCCCTCCAGGTCGATCATCAGCTCGCCCTCGAGCACGAAGAACAGCTCGTCCTCGCGATCGTGCTTGTGCCAGTGGAACTCACCGGCCTGGAACACGCCGAGCCGCGCGACCGAGTCGTTGACCTTGCACAGCGACTGGTTCCACCACGGATCGCGCACGCCGGCGGCGATCGCGCCCGCGTCGATCATCTCGAGCGGCGCGAACTTGATGTCCTCGTGGATCGAATAGGGCATGGCCCTAATCTAGCTCGACTAGGACGTGCGTCGCCGCGCCCGTCGTCGTGTCGATCGTCACTTCGACGTGCGTGCCCAGCCACTGGCCGATGTAGATCGCCTGGTGCGGGAGCGACGGGTCGGTGAAGATGTCGTCGGGCGGCACGCGGAATTCGCCGACGCTCGTCACGTGCTGCGTGCGGAACTCCTTCGTGAGCTGATCGTAGGAGCGACCGAACTCGGAGCTCACGTAGTCCTGCTGCGCGAGGTACGCGAGCAGCGCGTCGGCCGCGACCTCGCGCGCGCGCTGCGCGTCGCCGGGGATCGGCGCGTGCGCGGGCACGAGCTCGAGCGGCCGCGCGTAGGCGCGGTCGAACGTGCCGTCGACGGCGGCGGCGAGCTGCGCGTCGCGCGTCGCGACCGAGAGGTACCAGCGATTGGACTTCGCGTTGACCGCGTCCTGCACGCGCTGGCGCAGCGCCGTCGTGAACGCGGTCGCCTGATCGGCGCCGGCGAGCGAGGCCGCGTCGGCGCTCATGCCGGCGAGCCGCGTGTCCGCGCCGTTCATCGCCGCGGTGATCGACGGACCGTCGACGATCGCGCCGACCTGGCCCCAGCACGCGTCGACCGTGATCGCGTCGCCGCACGACGACAGATCGAGCGCGTCGCCGGGCAGCGCCGACAGGCACGCCTTCACCGACGAGGTACAGGTCGGCGCCGGCCACTTGTCGTAGGCGTCGCCGTTGGTGAGCCCGAGCTTCTTCACGGCGAGCGCGACGTGCCCGTGACGCGCGACCTTCGCGCCGGCGATCGTCGCGGTGACCTCGAACGTGGTCGAGGTGCCCGCGATCGCCGCGAGATCCGCGCGCGAGAGATCGACCGTGAAGTGCGTCGCGTCGACCAGCGTGGCCGCGCCCGCGGAGGACGACACCGCGGTCATCGCCGCGGTCGACGTGCCCTTGGCGCGGAAGACCGTCGTGCCGTCGACCGCGACCGGCGTGATCTCGGCGGTGAAGTACAGCTTGCTCGAGCCGGCGATGTCGACGAGCCGCGGCCGCACGACCACGCGCGCGGTGAGGCTGGGATGACCGGTGACGCTGAACCCGACGAACAGGTTCACGCCGTCCGAGAGCGGCCCGAGCTCGCTCGCGCCGTACGCGACCTCGAACACGCGCGCGCTGAGCTTCGTGTACGCGCCGTACGGATCGTCGAAGACGTAGCCGGTGCCGTCGCCGTCGAGGTTACGGCTGGTGCGCGCGTGGAGATAGAAGGTGTCGCCGCGGCGCGCCAGATACGACTGCGCCCACAGCGTGGTGTCGGCGGCGCGGACCGAGAGCTCGGCGTCGGCCTTGTCACCATCGGGGGCGGTGACGTCGTCGGACGTGATCTCGTCATCGGTCGCAAAGCCGCACGCGGACGCGGCGAGCGTGAGAGCGGAAACCAGGAACAAAGTTGAGCGCATCGCGCGCGAGTTTTGCAACGTGCGTGCGCGCGGAAGTCTGCGGAATCCCGCGATCGCGCGCGCGCCCGAGTGTCGTCGGCGAAGACAGGCGACTGGACCTTCCACTCGCAGGCCGCGCCTTGACAAGCATACCTAGCAGCGCTAGGTATGGACCCGTGAAGATCGACAAGGACCTGATCGCGGCGTCGGCGTCCCCGCTGGTCCTCGCGATCCTCCGCGGCGGCCCGAGCTACGGCTACGCGCTCATCCAAGAGGTGCGCGCGCTGTCGGGCGGCGAGCTCGCGTGGTCGGAGGGCATGCTCTATCCGGTGCTCCACCGGCTCGAGGATCAGGGGCTGATCGAATCGTTCGAAGACGTCGGCGAGAACGGGCGCAAGCGCCGCTACTACCGGCTGCGCGCCGAAGGCAAGCGCGCGCTCGCCGACGAGCGCAAGCAATGGGAAGTCGTGCACGCGACCTTGGCCAAGGCATGGAGGAACGCATGAGCGATCTCGAATTGGAGGCGGCGGTCGCGCAGTATCGCGACGAGCTGACCGCGGAGGCGGAGCTGGCGCGCGGTGATCTCGACGAGATCGAAGATCACCTGCGCGCGCTGATCGAAGAGCTGCGCGCGGCGGGCCGCGGCGCCGACGCGATCGCGATCGCGCGGATGCGGCTCGGCGATCCGCGCGACGTCGCGCGCGAGCACGCGCGCGTGCGCACGCCGTTCGGAGCGCGGCCGTCGCGCGCGCAGGCGTGGAGCGCGGCGCTGCTCGTCACGCCGCTCGCCGGCTACGTCTCGTGGCTCTCGATGCGCCACGCCGGCGCGTGGTCGTTCGCGGGCCTCGAGCTGGTGCTGTCGGCGATCGTGATCGCGGGCCTGTGGGCGCGGCAGGCGTGGGCGCGCGGCGTCGTGCTCGGGCACGCGGTCTCGATGATCGTGCCGTGCGCGCTCGCGATGTGGCTCTGGCCCGACCCGCGCTTGGCCGCCGCGATGCTCGCGATCTACGCCGGCGCCGCGGTCTTCTTGTGGCCGCGGCGGCGCGGCGAGCTGTCGCCGACCGGGATCGGGCTCGCGCTGCTCGCGCCCGCGTACAACGGCGCGATCGTCACGCTCGCGTACCAGATGACGCGCGACGACGGCTCGCTGATCGGCCATCCGTGGGCGTACCTCGCGGTCGGCGCCGCGATCGCCGCGGGCGCGGGCCTGCTCGTGCGCGCGCGCTGGGGATGCGTCGCCGCGGTCGTCAGCGCCGGCGCGACGCTGCGCAGCGGCTACGACGTGCTCGGCTTGACATTCCGCTTCGAGCATCCGGTCGCGCAGCAGGCGATCGTATATGGATGGATCGTCGGCGGCGCGCTCGCCGCGGCCGGCGCCGCGCTGATCGCGTGGCGCCACGCGCGGCCCGGGCTGGGCACGCTGCGCGACGTGATCAGCGGATGAGCTGAGCGGCGATCCCGATCGCCGCGCCGCCCGCGAGGAGCGCGAGCGAGCTGTTCTTCCACTTCGCGAGGATCAGCGCGCTCGCCGCCGCGATGACGATCGTCGGCGCATCGATCAGCGCCGCGCGTCCGAGCTCGAACGCGACGACGCCCATCAGCGCGAGCGACGCGACGATCACGCCGTCGAGGAACGCGCCCGCCGCGCGCGACTTCCGGATCTTCGGGACGATCGGCCCCGAGATCGCGACGAACACGAACGCGGGCAGGAAGATCCCGACCGTCGCGACGACCGCGCCGATCGGACCGTCGAGCAGATAACCGATGAACGTCGCGGTCGTGAAGACCGGGCCCGGCGTGAGCTGCCCGACCGCGATCGCGTCGAGCAGCTGCGGCTCGCCGAGCCAGTGCCGGTGCTCGACGAGATCCGCGCGCAGGAACGCGAGCAAGACGTAGCCGGATCCGAACAGCACGGCGCCGATCTTCACGAACACGAGGAACATCGAGCCGAGCGAGAACGGCGTGATGGCCGCGGCCGCGGGC
>DATJIA010000215.1:0-3606 GCA_035493675.1 Kofleriaceae bacterium
TCGAACGCCTCCTGGTTCACCTGCGCCGGCTTGGTCGAGCCGCTGACCTTGCGCACGTACTGGAGCGCGGCCGCCTGGATCTCGTCCGGCGTCGTCGGCGGATCGAAGTGGAACAGCACGCGGATGTTGCGGCACATGCGCGAGAGCCTACCAGCGGTCGCGATCGAAGCGACGCGACAACGTGCGAGGGAGCGCCGGGGCGCTCGGCTCGCGCACCGCGAACGTGCCGGCGCAGTACGTGAATTGCTCGGTAGCATCCGGATAGATGATCCGCGCGAGTCGACCGTCGTCGCCGTAGAAGTAGCTGCGCTCGTCGCCCGCAAGGCCGTGGTAGCGAACGACGCGGCCGAGGTCGTCGAAGTCCCAAGTCTCGCTGGCGTCGGTCGTGCCGTCGGCGCCGTAGTCGTGATCGATGCGCGCGAGCACGCAGCCGGGCCGATACGAGAGCGTCGCGCGGTCCCGCTGGCCCGGCGAGAAGGAGTCGTCGAGGGTCATGCAGCCGTGCGAGTCCCAGCTGACGAGCTCGTATCGATCGGCGATCGGATTGCCGTCGGCGTCGCGCCAGTCGATTCGTGAGAGGTGTCCGCTCGCGTCGTACGAACAGCGCGCATCGGAGTCGAGCCGGCCGTCGGCATCCGAGTCGCCCGTGTAGTCTCCGTCCGACGTGGCGCGAATCACGCGGTGCTGATCGTCATAGTAGTTGCGATCGTCCTCGCGCACCTCTCCGGTCGGTCGCGTGTAGCGGCCTTCGAGCAAGCGGTCGTCGTCGTAGCTGAAGTCGTCGAACATGTAGATGGAACCGCCGTTCAGCGCCCAACTCGCGTGCACGAAGCGCCCGCGGTCATCGAAGGTGCGCAGCTCTCGGTTGTCTCCGCGAGCGCTCAGCCAGTCGATCTGACAGGCAGCGAGCCCATCTTGTCCGGCATCGATCGCGGTGGAGTGGCTCGATCGTCCGCCGCACGCAGCGCAGACGATCACGAAGGCGGTCATAGGTCGCAGCATGCGGTCTGATGTCGACCGCCCCGCGCGCCGGTTGCGCGGATTCAACGCAGCTCGATTCACCCGCGCGGAGCAAGAAGTAGATCGCCGTGCCCGCGCCGCGCGATCCATCGTCGCGCACGTCGCGCCACGTCGTTCTTGGGGTCGGTCTAGATCGCCACCGGACCGCGACTGCGCAGACCGAAAAGGAAAACCAAAAAAAGGCGACGGCGCGGCGCCACGTGATCACACGAACGTCGGCGCCCGCGCCTATGTGGGCGGTCAGGAACCAAGAAGGATGCTCACCTACCGGTCCAATGTTGAAAATGACAATATATGTGCTAAATCAAACTGGTGATGCGGCAGATGGAGCTCCGGTTCCTGGATCGCGGCGGCAAGCGCCGCGGCGGTGCGCGGCGTGGCGCGGGTCGCAAGCCCGCCGGTCCGCGCGCCGGCGTGAACCACCTCCGACGGCCGAAGCTCAGCAAGCATCACCCGGTGCACGTCACGATTCGCGTCGTGCGCGAGGTCGGGAGCCTGCGGAGGCGCACGGCGTATCGATGCGTCTCGGATGCGCTGCTCAGCGGGTTCCCGCGCGAGGGCTTTCGCGTGGTCGCGGTCAGCGTGCAAGCCACGCACATCCATCTCTTGATCGAGGCGGACGACGAGCGCGCGCTCGCCCGCGGCATGCAGGGCTTCGAGATCTCGTTCGCGCGGCGCCTCAACCGGCGCTGCAAGCGCAAGGGCCGCGTGCTCGCCGATCGCTATCACGCGGAGATCATCACGACCCCGCGCCAGGCGCGGAACGCGTACGCGTACGTCTTCAACAACTGGCGCAAGCACCGCGAAGACGTCGGCGTGCGATGGCGGATCGATCCGTTCTCGAGCGGGATCGCGTTCGACGGCTGGAAGGGGATGGAGGACTTCGCCGGGTTTCGCTTGCCGCCGACCTACGAGGTCCTGCCGGTGCACTACCCGACGGTGTGGCTGCTCACGACCGGGTGGCGGCGCTACGGACGCATCGACGTGCGCGAGCGGCCGGGGCCACGATGACCTAGAAGCGCACGCCGCGGCGGCGCACCTCGACGGGCAGCTGCTCGGCGGCGCGGATCACGTCCTCGAAGCGATCGTCGTCGCCGAACCGGCCGAGCGATCGGTCGTGGCGATCGTAGGTCATGACGAACAGCCCGCGGCGATCGGCGATCGTGTCGATGGCGGCTTCGATCGGCAGGACCTCGGCGCATCCGCAGCGGCGCTCGGCGCGCGCGACGCGCTCGACGAAGTGGTAGTCGAGCCAGTACATCGGTCGGTGATCGTCGCGCGGGTCGCAGCGGTCCACGAGCGCGTACAGCGCGCGCCAGGCGACGCTCA
Organism: Kofleriaceae bacterium; assembly: GCA_035493675.1. Taxonomy (GTDB): domain Bacteria; phylum Myxococcota_A; class Polyangia; order Haliangiales; family Haliangiaceae; genus JAIOQA01. Next base: position 2,350 of record DATJIA010000215.1, read on the forward strand.
GCGCGCCGTGATCGGGCTCGAGCTGGTTGTCGCGATGGATCAAGACGTAGCCGGGACCGTGCGCCGAGATCGCGCGCAGGATCACGCGCGCCTCTCCGACGCGATCGTTGGAGCCGACGTCGAACGCGATCGGCAGCGGCCGCCGCGCGAGCGCCGCATCGACATCGCGGGCCAGCCGCGACCGCGACGACTCGACGAGCTCGCCGAACGTGTGGAGCTCGAAGGGCCCCGCGCTGCTGCGGGTGATCAGCCACAGCGTCTGCGGCGCCGGTTCGTCGGGCGTCGCCGCGACGCCGACGATCGCGGCGCGGTAGCGACCGTTGACCGCGAGCGTCGAGACCCGCGCGACCATCGCGTCGACGCGCTCGTCGCACGTCGGCGCCGCCGCGACCGATGCGTCGAGCGAGCACGCCGCGATCACGATCAAGGCGACCCTCACGCCGTCGAGACAACCGCTCGCGCGCGCGGTTGCGCTAGCGCCGGTTCTTCTTGCGCGCGGCCTTCTCGGCCTTGCGCTTGTCCTTCTGCTTCTGCTTGTCGTTCGGGCGGGCGGCGCCGGTGAAGGCGGCCTTCGAGCCGGGCGGCGTGTAGCCCTTGGGCATGCCGGGCAGGTTGCCCTGCGGGACGCCGGGCAGCTGAGGCATGTTGGGCATGCCGCCGCCGGCCGCGGCGAGCGCGCTCGCGTCGGGCAGGCCGCCGCCCGCGCCCATGAGCGCGTTGATGTCCATGTTCGCCAGCTTCTTCATCTGCGAGAACTGCTTGAAGCCGGGGATCTTGCCCATGAGCCCCGTCGACGCGCCGAGCTGCACCATCATCTGGCGCATCGTCGCGAACTTCTGCAGCAGCTCCTTCACCTCGTTCTCGCTGCGACCGCTGCCGCGCGAGACGCGCATGACGCGGCGCTGATCGAAGTCGGCGCGGCGTCGCTTCGCCTGGCGGCCCGCGGTCGTCGCGAACTCTTCCCACGAGGTCGTGACGAAGCACTGCGGGTCCTTGCGCTCCGAAGCGGTCATCGAGTTGATCATCGCCTCGATCTTCGTGAGCTCGCGATCGTCGAGGTTCACGCCCTCGGGCAGGCCGCCGCCGAAGAACGGCAGCTTCTCGAACAGGTCCTTCAGCGATCCCATCTTCTGGATCAGGCGGATCTGCTCGAGGAAGTCCTGCATGTCGAACTTGCCCTTGAGCATGCGGATCGCGTCTTCCTCCGCCTTCTCCGCATCGACGACCTGCTCGAAGTCCTTGACGAGGCCGACGATG
>DATJIA010000216.1:0-8111 GCA_035493675.1 Kofleriaceae bacterium
GACCCGCGCGATGATGCTGCTCCGCGCGCAGGTCCTCGCGACCGGCCGCAGCGGCGCGCGCCCGTCGGTGTGCGCGTTCCTGTGCGAGCTGCTCGCGCGCGGCGTGCACCCGGTCGTCCCGCGCCGCGGCTCGGTCGGCGCATCGGGAGATCTCGCGCCGCTCGCGCACCTCGCGCTCGGCATGATGGGCGAAGGCGAGGCCGAGTACGAAGGCGCGGTGATGCCGGCGGCCGACGCGCTCTTCCGCGCCGATCTCAAGCCGCTCGTGCTCGAGGCCAAGGAAGGCCTGACGCTGCTCAACGGCACGCAGCACATGACCGCGGTCGGCGGGCTCACCGTCCTCGACGCGGAGGCGACCTGTCGCGTCGCGGATCTCGCGGGCGCGATGTCGCTCGAGGCGCTCAAGGGTACGGTCCGCGCGTTCGACGAGCGCGTGATCGCGGCGCGCCCGCACCCGGGGCAGATCGCGGTCGGCGCGTTCTTGCGCGCGCTCTTGGCCGGCAGCGCGATCGCCGAGTCGCACAAGGACTGCGGCAAGGTCCAGGATCCGTACTCGCTGCGCTGCATGCCGCAGGTGCACGGCGCGTCGCGCGACGTCCTGGCGTTCGCGCGCCAAGTGCTCGAGCGCGAGGCCAATTCCTCGACGGACAACCCCCTCGTCTTCAGCGACACCGGCGAGATGATCAGCGGCGGCAACTTCCACGGCCAGCCGGTCGCGATCGCGCTCGACGCCGCGGCGATCGCGGTCGCCGAGCTCGCGAACATCAGCGAGCGCCGCGTCGAGCAGCTGGTCAACCCGCACTTGTCGTCGGGGTTGCCGCCGTTCCTCGCGCCCGACAGCGGGCTCAACAGCGGCTTCATGATCGCGCAGGTCTCGGCCGCCGCGCTCGTCAGCGAGAACAAGGTGCTCGCGCATCCGGCGTCGGTCGATTCGATCCCGAGCTCCGCGGGCCGCGAGGATCACGTGTCGATGGGCGCGACCGCGGCGCTCAAGCTCGCGCAGATCCACGATCACGTGCGCACCGTGCTCGCGATCGAGCTGCTCTGCGCCGCGCAGGGCCTCGATCTGCGCCGGCCGCTCACGACGACGCCGCCGCTCGAGGCCGTGCACGCGCACCTCCGCCGCACGGTCCCGATGATGGCGAAGGATCGCCCGCTCGCGCCCGACATCGCCGCGGTGCGCGCGCTGATCGATGATGGCTCTCTCCTCGCCGCCACAGGAGTCGAAGCATGAGTGACGTCATTCGCGCGCCGCACGGCACCACGCTCCGCTGCAAGGGCTGGCAGCAAGAGGCCGCCCTCCGCATGCTCATGAACAACCTCGACCCCGACGTCGCCGAGCGGCCGCAGGATCTGGTCGTCTACGGCGGCACCGGCAAGGCCGCGCGGTCGTGGGAGGACTACCGCGTGATCGTGCGCGAGCTCGAGCGGCTCGAGAACGATCAGACCCTGCTCGTGCAGTCGGGCCGCGCGGTCGGCGTGTTCCGCACGCACGAGGAAGCGCCGCGCGTCTTGATCGCGAACTCGAACCTCGTCGGCGAATGGGCGACGTGGGAGCACTTCCGCGAGCTCGAGAAGCGCGGCTTGATCATGTACGGGCAGATGACCGCGGGCTCGTGGATCTACATCGGCTCGCAGGGCATCGTGCAGGGCACGTACGAGACGTTCGCGGCCGCGGCGCGCGTGCACTACGGCGCGGGCGCGGATCTCAGCGGGCGCTGGGTCCTCTCCGGCGGGCTCGGCGGCATGGGCGGCGCGCAGCCGCTCGCGGTGACGATGGCGGGCGGCGCGTTCTTGGGCGTCGAGGTCGATCGTTCGCGCGCCGAGCGGCGCCTCCAGACGCGCTATCTCGACGAGATCGCGGGCTCGCTCGACGAGGCGCTCGCGCGCATCGACGAGTGGAAGTCGAAGAAGATCGCGCGATCGATCGCGGTGATCGCGAACGCGGCCGACGTCTACGCCGAGCTCGTCGAGCGCGGCATCACGCCGGATCTCGTGACCGATCAGACGAGCGCGCACGATCCGCTGGTCGGCTACATCCCGCAGGGCCTGTCCCTCGAGCAGGCCGCCGAGCTGCGCGCGAAGGATCCGGACGAATACGTCCGTCGCTCGCGCGCGTCGATGGCCGTGCAGGTCGAGGCGATGCTCGCGATGAAGCGCGCGGGCTCGCACGTCTTCGACTACGGCAACAACCTGCGCGCGCAGGCGGAGATCGCGGGCGTGAAGGACGCGTTCGCGTACCCCGGCTTCGTGCCCGCGTACATCCGCCCGCTCTTCTGCGAGGGCAAGGGCCCGTTCCGCTGGGCCGCGCTGTCGGGAGATCCCGACGACATCCGCGTCACCGACGAGGCCGTGCTCGCCGAGGTCCCCGACGATCCGATGCTGCGCCGCTGGATGCAGATGGCGCAGGAGCGGATCGCGTTCCAGGGCCTGCCCGCGCGCATCTGCTGGCTCGGCTACGGCCAGCGCCATCGCGTCGGCCTGCGCTTCAACGAGCTCGTGCGCACGGGTCGCGTGAAAGCTCCGATCGTGATCGGCCGCGATCACCTCGACAGCGGCTCGGTCGCGTCGCCGAACCGCGAGACCGAGGCCATGAAAGACGGCTCCGACGCGATCGCCGACTGGGCGATCCTCAACGCGCTCGTCAACACCGCGGCGGGCGCGACCTGGGTCTCGTTCCATCACGGCGGCGGCGTCGGCATCGGCTACTCGCTGCACGCGGGCATGGTCGTCGTCGCCGACGGCACCGATCGCGCGGCGCGCTGCCTCGAGCGCGTGCTCACGACCGATCCGGGCATGGGCGTGATCCGCCACGCCGACGCCGGCTACGACGAAGCGATCGCGGCCGCGCACGAGCGCGGCGTCGTCATTCCGCGTCGACGGTGACGACCTCGTCGATCACGCGCGCGCGCGCGAGGAACGGCATCGGATCGACGTAGTGGTTGTCGTTGTTGTCCTCGTGGATCGCGCCGCCGTGCTCGGGGACCGCGAGGCTGAAGTGCAGGTGCGGCGCCGCGCGATAGACCGCGGTCGCGCCGAGCGTGCCGACCTGCTGGCCGGCGACGACGCGCTGCCCGACGACCAGCCCGTCGGCGATGTCGTCCAGGTGCATGTACGCGGTCAGCGTGCCGTCGTCGTGCTCGATGCGGACGTAGCGGCCGCTCTTGCCGTCGCGGCCGAGCTCGCTGCGCTCGATCCGCACGACCGTGCCGGGCGCGACCGCGACGACCGGATTGCCGCGCGGTCCGTCGAGATCGATCCCGCAGTGGCCCGCGCCGCACTCGGGCCGCGGGTTCGTGATGCCCTCGCGCGGCATGCCGAACCAGCGCGACTCCTGATGCGGCACCGGCTCGGGGCTGTCGACGACCGGGTGCACCCACGTCTTCAACGACGCGAACTTCGCGTCGAGCTCCTCGGTCGAGGCGACCGCGGGCGCGGGCAACGGCAAGACGCGCTTGGGCGGCTTCACCTCGTGCGAGATCTCGACCTGCGTCACCGCGCCGTCGCCGTCGGCGTCGGCGAGGATCGCGTCGGACGCGACCGGCACGACCGCGGCGGCGGCGACCTGCTTGGAGCCGCTGCCCTTGACGATCGCGAGGGTGAACACGCCTGCGCCGACGAGCCCCATCCACTTCATCGAAGGAGCGCGACGGCGCCGCGCGCGGGTCTCCGTGGTCGAGACGACGATCGCGGGCAGCGAGCCTTCGTCCTCGATGATCGACGGCGCGTCGTCGGGCGGCGCCTCCGCGCACGGCGCGCACCACAGCTCGATCGCACCGCTCGCGGTGATCCGCGGTCGCCCGTTGTACAGCGCGACTTGTCCGCGGCATCGCGGACAGATGGCCCCCAGCATCGCGCTCGATGCTATCAAACGCGTGACGGCGACAAGCGCCATCCGGATCGAAAAGCGATCATATGATCCCGAGCGTGAGCTTCGTCCTGACCCACGCGCGCGTGATGACCTGCGAAGGCGACGCGCTCGGCGTGATCGACGACGGCGCGATCGTAGTCGAAGGTGATCGCATCGCGTGGATCGGAGCAGATGTACCCGCACGCTTCGCGGCGCTGCCCACGATCGATCTGGGCGGACGCCTGCTCACGCCCGGGCTGGTCGACTGCCACGCGCATCCTTTGTTCGCCGGCGATCGCGCGAACGAGTTCGCGATGCGCGCGCGCGGCGCGACCTATCAGGAGATCGCGGCGGCCGGCGGCGGCATCACCGCGACGCTCGGGCCCACGCGCGCCGCGTCGATCGACGAGCTCGTCGCGCTGACCCGCGCGCGGACGGCGCGCGCGCTCGCGAGCGGCACGACGACGATGGAGGCGAAGAGCGGCTACGACCTCACGCTCGACGGCGAGGTGAAGCTGCTCGAGGCCGCGCGGCGCGCGAGCGGGCCGGTGACGCTGGTGCCGACGCTCCTCTGTCACCTGGTGCCGCCGGAGGCGCGCGCCGATCGCGACGCGTACGTCGCGCGGTTCGCGAACGAGCTCGTCCCGCGCGTCGCGAAGCTCGGCCTCGCACGCTCGGTCGACGTCTACTGCGACGACGGCGCGTTCACGCTGTCCGAAACCCGGACCGTCCTGCACGCCGCGAAGCACGCCGGCCTCGACGTCCGCGCCCACGTCGGCCAGTTCGCGGATCTGGGCGGCGCCGGCCTGCTCGCCGAGCTCGGCGCGCGCTCCGCGGATCACGTCGAGCAGATCTCGCGCGACCAGATCGACGCGCTCGCCCGCGCGGGCGTGGTCGCGGTGATGCTGCCCGGCGCGTGCGTGCAGCTGCGCATGGCGCCGCCGCCGATCGCGGCCTTGCGCGACGCCGGCGTGCCGCTCGCGGTCGCGACCGATCTCAACCCCGGCACGTCGTACTGCGAGACCTTGCCGATCGCGATGTGGCTCGCGACCACGCACTACGCGATGACCGTCGAGGAGACGTGGCTCGGCGTCACGCGGATCGCCGCGCGCGCGCTCGGCCTCGAGGGCGAGCTCGGCGTGCTGCGCGCGGGCGCGCGCGCCGACCTCGCGCTCTGGCAGACGCGCGAGCCCGCCGAGATCCCGTACCACTACGGCGCGAACCTGTGCGCCGCGGTCTGGTGCGGCGGTACGCTCGCGCACGGATCGACATGACCGCTGCACCTGAAGTCCACGACGCCGTCCCCGCCGAGCTCACCGGTCCGCGCAGGATCGTCGACGTCACGACGACGTACCTCGAGATGCGCGCGCGTCCGACCGCGCCGCTGTCGCCGCCGCCGCCGGGCGTGCAGGTCGTTCGCGCGATCGCGCCGACCGTGCGCTTCTATCGCTACCTCTACGACTCGGTCGGGCTGCCGTGGGCTTGGTACGATCGCCGTCGCATGGATCAGGCCGAGCTCGCCGCGATCCTCGCCGACGAGCGCGTCGAGGTGCACGTCGTGTGGAAGGACGGCGTGCCCGCGGGCTACACCGAGCTCGATCGCCGCGTCGCCGGCGAGGTCGAGCTCGCGTACTTCGGCCTCGTGCCGGAGGCGATCGGTCACAAGATCGGGCCGTGGCTGCTCGCGTGGTCGATCCACGAGGCGTGGCGTCGCGACGGCGTGACGCGCGTCTGGGTCCACACGTGCACGCTCGATCATCCGTCGGCGTTGCGCACGTACCTCGCCGCGGGCTTCACGAAGTACGGCGAGGACTCGCACCGCCAGACCGTCTTGGAGAGCGCGGCCGGATCGGCGCCAGCACGAAGCACAGACTGACGAGCTGCGTGCGGCCCTTCGCGCGCGGCTTGCGCAGGATCGACGTGATCCGCGCGAGCAACGCGTTGATCTCGGCGAGCTCCGCGGGCGAGACCCAGCCCTTGCCGCGGCCCGCCCACAGCGCGCGCCGCGGGCCGCGCACGGCGACGCCCGGGATCGCGAACGCCGCGTCGAAGTCGCGCTTCGCGATCCGCAGCATGCTCGCGACCACGCGCTTGACCGCGCGCGCGTTCGCCGGATCGTAGTCGATCGACAACGCCGTGCGGCTCGGCGTCCGGTACCGGTCCGCCTCGGGATCGTCGCCGTGCACGAGCAGCCCGGCCTTCACCAGCGGCCTCAGGTGATAGTAGAGGCCGTCGGCGGGGCGGCCGAGCTGCGCCGCGAGCTCGACGACCGTCGCCTCGCCGCCGAGCGCCTCGACGGTGTCGATGATCTCCTGCCGCGCCGGCGACACCAAGGCCGCGATCGCCTTCGGGCTCGCGATCCGTCCTTGTTGAATTTTCGTGCGTTTTTTCAAAATGCGATCCATCTTCCCGATCAGGGAACCATGCGCCACGCCATCCTTGCAATCGTCTTCGCCGCCTCGTGCGGCCACCCTGCGGTTCATCCCGAGCGAAGCCCCGAAGGGGCGGAGTCGAGGGGCCTCCTCGCGCAGGCGCGTGCCGCGTCCGGCGGCGACGCCTGGGATCGGATCGCCGTGCTCGACTACACCGGCACGATCGAGACCGGCGGGATGCACGGCACGATGCACTCGACCGACGACGTCACGACCGGGCGCTCGCGCAACGAGACCCACCTGGGCGTGCTCGATCAAGCGTCGGGCTTCGACGGCGGCGCGTCGTGGGATCTGTCGCCCGGCGGCGAGGCGCAGCGCTTCGACGGCCCCGACGCGGTCGCGCGCGCCAAGACCGCCGCGTGGGTGACCGCGCGCGGCTACCTGCGCACGGGCGGCGCGACCTATCGCGAGCTCGGCGACATCAACGAAGGCGGCCGCCACCTGCGCGGCCTCGAGGCGACGCCCGCCGGCGGCACGCCGATCGAGCTGTGGTTCGACGACGACGGCCTGCTCGCGCGCACGCGCGCGAAGGTCCGCGTCTTCACCGTCACCGACGAGTACAGCGATTATCGCGACGTCTCCGGCGTGAAGGTGCCGTTCCGCATCTCGAGCGACGACGGCGACGAACGCAACCGCGTCACGATCGCGGTGACCGAGATGCACGCGCGCGAGGCGCAGCCCGACGCGACCTACGCGATGCCGCCGACCGACGATCGCATCGCGTTCCCCGACGGCGCGGATCACGTCGAGCTGCCGTTCGCGCTGATCGAGAACCACATCTACGTCGACGCGACCGTCGACGGCAAGCCGGTGAAGATGCTGTTCGACACCGGCGGCCAGAACCTGCTGGTGCCGAAATCCGCCGCGCGGCTCGGCCTGAAGTCGGAGGGCGCGAACGCGGCCGGCGGCGCCGGCGACGAGCGCATCGACGTCGGCTACGCGAAGGGCAAGTCGGTCGCGCTCGCCGGCGTCACGCTGCGCGATCCGGTGTTCGCGGTGATCGATCTGCGCTCCCTGCCCGACGTCGAGGGCGTCGATCTCGACGGGCTGGTCGGCTACGAGCTCTTCCATCGCCTGGTCGTGCGCGTCGACTATCCGAAACGCCGCATCACGTTGTGGTCGCCGAAGGCGTTCACGCCGCCGGAGGGCGCGATCGCGGTGCCGTTCGAGATGAGCGACACGATCCCGATCGTGAAGGGATCGATCGACGGCATCCCCGGCCGCTTCTGGATCGACACCGGCTCGCGCGCGTCCTTGACGACGATGAGCGTCTTCACCAAGGCGCACGATCTCGAGGGCAAGTACAAGCCCGCGTTCGAGGCGGTGACCGGTTGGGGCGTCGGCGGTCCGGCGAAGGGCAAGCCGGTCCGCTTCCACACGATCACGATCGGCGACGCGACCGTGAAGGAGGTCGTCGGCGATCTCTTCACCGGCACCAAGAGCGCGATGGCGGATCCCGACTCGGCGGCGAACCTCGGCGGCGGCATCCTCAAGCGGTTCGCGGTGACCTTCGACTACGGTCACCAGACGATGTACCTGGAGCCGGGCCCCGACGCGGCGAAGCCCGACGTCTACGATCACGCGGGGCTGTTCGTCCTGCGCGCCGACGGCGGCCGCGCGCTGAAGGTCGGCGCGGTGACGCCGACCGGCCCCGCCGAGCACGCCGGCGTGCGCGAAGGCGACGTGATCACGACGATCGACAACGACGCGATCACGTCCAAGTCGGTGAGCGAGTGGCGGCAGTACTTCCGCGATCGCGCGCCCGGCACCAAGGTCGTCCTCGGCATCGTGCGCGACGGCAAGCCGGCGAAGCCGTTCGCGATCACGCT
>DATJIA010000217.1:0-37643 GCA_035493675.1 Kofleriaceae bacterium
GGATCGGAACCGCGCCTGCGCGCGCGCCTCGCGCCCGCCGAGCCGCTCGATGTCGCCGAGCGTCTCCTGCGCGAGCGTCGAGAGCACCCAGTCGCCCCGCGATTGCGCGAGCACGTTGCCGAGCAGCTCGCGGCCGCGATCCGATTCGCCGCGCAGGTGCAGGAACATCCCGAGGTTGAGCGTCGTCTCGAGGATGCGCGTCTGGTAGCCGATGCGCTCGTGGCGTTCGAGCGCTTGGTGTGCGTGATCGATCGCGTCGTCGAGCTGCCAGCGACGGAACGACAGCATCGCCATGTTCGCGTGGCACATCGCGATCAGGTACTCGTCGCGATCGGATTCGGCGAGCGCGAGCGCGTCGAGGTAGACGCGCCCCGATGGGTCGAGCTGGTTGCCGGCGAGCAGCACGTTGCCGAGCCGCCAGAGCGCGTGCGCGAGGCGGCGGCGATCTTCGGACGTCGCGACCGCGCGCTGCGCGAGCTCGACCGCGCGCGCGACCGCGTGCGGCTCTTCGCTGCGCACGAGCGCGCCGGCGAGCGTGGTGGTCGCGAGGATCTCCAGATCGCGCAGGCCGGACTTCTTGGCGAGCGCGAGCGCGGCCTCGGCGGTCTCGATGCCTTGCTCGAGCGCGCCGTCGCGGCCGGAGCGGCCCTCGACGTACGATCGCGCGATCAGGATCTCGACCTTGAGCTCCGCGTGATCGCCGGCTTCGTCCTCGGCGGCGCGGAGATCTTCGAGGGCGGCGTCTTGCTCGCCGGAGACCTCGCGCACCTTGGCGAGCGCGAGGCGCGTGCGCGCGGCTTCGAGCGGATCGATCGGGCCGAAGATCGCGGCGGCGCGTTCGAGGTGCGCGATCGCGGACTCGTTGGCGTACGCGGCGGCGCAGGTCTCGCCGGCGCGGCGATAGAACGCCGCGGCCTTGCGGAGCGCGGCCAGATCGTCGGCGCCCGCCGAGAGCGCAGCTTCCGCCGCGCGCTCGAACCACGACACGGCCTGCGCGGTCGCGCCGCCGCCGGCGAAGTGCTCGGCGAGCACGACCGCGTCGGCCTCGCCGTGCGCGACCAGCCACGCGCCGGCGAGGCGATGACCGGCGCGGCGATCCTCGGGCGTGAGCATCTGGTAGCTCGCATCGCGCAGCAGATCGTGGCGGAACGCGTACTCGACCTCGCCCGCGAACGCGCGCGCGCCGCCGCGCCTTTCGAGGAGCTCGTCGCGCTCGAGGACGCCGAGCCACTCGTCGAGCTCGGCGCGATCCATCTCGCCGCTGACGAGCGCGTGCACCGCGCCGCCCCAGAAGACGCGGCCGTAGACCGAAGCGGCGCGCAAGACGAGCCTCGCGCGCGCCGGCTTCGCGCCGATGCGCAATTGCAACGACGCGAGCACCGAGCCCGGCAAGCTCGCGGGCTCCGCCGACGCCGACGAACGGATCAGCTCCTCGAGGTAGAACGGATTGCCGCCCGAGTGCTCGACGAGCCGAGCGATCAAGGACGGCGTCGCGTCGGTGCCGAGCGCCTCGCGCACGAGCTGCTCGCACGCGGCGGCGCGCAGCGGCTCGAGGCGGATCTCGTCGCGCGCCCACGCGACGTCGAGCTTCGGGAAGCGCTGCTGCACCTCGGGCCGCGCGAACGCGAGCACGAACAGCGGCAGGTCGCGCGCGCGCCGCAGCGCCGCTTCGATCAGCTCGACCGAGAGCGCATCGCTCCATTGCAGATCGTCGATCACGATCGCGACCGGCCGCGCTTCGCACATCGCGACGATCCAGTCCTCGACGGCGCGGCGCTGCTGATCCTGCATGAAGCGCGGGTCTTGCCGCGCGGCGCGCAACGCCGCGCTGGGCTCTCCGGGAGGAGGCGAACCGATCAGCTCGCCGAGGAAGTCGGCGACGCGCTCGCTCGTCTTCGCGCGCAGGTCACCACCGCCGAGCCACGCGCGCACCGCGCGCGCGATCACGCCGCCGGGGACGCCGGCGCGGATCGGATCGCCCTGCGCGCGGATGACGTCCAGGTCTCGCCCGCGCAGCGCCGTGAACAGCTCGGTGCGCACGCGCGACTTGCCGACGCCGGCGTCACCGACGACGACCACCGCGCGCGCGATGCGATCCTCGATCACGCCGTCGATCACCGCGCCCAGCTGCCGCAGCACCGACGCGCGCCCGACGCACGGCATGTCGCGCCCGAGCAAGCGGCGCGGCACGCCCTCCTCCGTCGCGGCGCGCTCGCCCGCGAGCACCCACGCGCCGTCCTCCTCGACCAGCTCGAAGGCGTCGCCGAGCAGCTCGCGCGTGCGCAGATCGACGCGGATGCCCCGCGCGCGCGGCATCGACGCGGCGCCGTCGATCAGCGGCGCCGCGCCGTGGCGATCGTCGACGACGACCTGGCGGGTCGCCACGCTGATCTGCGACGACGGCACCGCCGCGCGGATCGCGAGCGCGCACCGCGCCGCGCGCGCCGCGAGCTCGGGCGCCGCCGCGCCGCCCGACATCGTCACGACCACCGAGCCGTTCGCGAGCGGCACGATCTTCCCGCCGAGCGGCGCGACCGTCTCGCGGATGCGCACGACGTCGGGCTCGTCCTCGGGGCGCCGCGACGGCTCGGCCGCGAAGTAGACCGTGCCGCTGGTCGCCGACGACGCTGGCGTCGGCGGCTTCTTGCGCCGCGGCGGCCGCACGAGATCGACGAACAAGACCGCGGCCGGCTGCTGCTCGCTGGTCGTCAGCGACTGTGAATCGTCGGGCGTGATGGATCTATCCGCGGCGCCCAGCCCCTCGCGCGCGGCGCGGATCAGCTCGGCCGCCTCGGCGCCGTCCTGCGGGCGCCGCGCCGGATCCTGCTCCATCATCTTCGCGATCAGCTCGTCGATGATCGGCGGCACGTCGGGCTTCGCCTCGCGCACGTGCGGCGGCCGATCGAACATCGCGATCTTCGCGAGCATCGCCTTCACGTGCTCGCCGTCGAACGCGCGCTGCCCGGTCAGACATCGGTACAAGACCGCGCCGAGCGCGAAGACGTCGGCCGGCGGCCCGACGTTGCGCTCGCAGCGCGCCTGCTCGGGCGACATGTACTCGGGCGTGCCCATGCCGGCGCCGGTCGCCGTGATCTGCTGCCACGGGTTGCGGACCAAGCCGAAGTCCAAGACCTTCGCGCCCTCGACGCGCCGCCCGACGAGGAACAGGTTTCCAGGCTTGATGTCGCGGTGCACCATGCCGTGCTTGTGCGCGGCGCCGAGCCCCTCCGCGACGCGCAACGCGAGGCGCAGCGTCTGATCGAGCGACAGCGAGTGCTGCTTCAGCCAGCCGCCGAGCGTGATGCCGTCGAGCCACTCCATCGCGAGGTAGAGGCCCATGTCGAGCGCCTCGCCGTGCGCGACGTAGCGGACGATCGCGGGATGATCGAGCTCGCACAGCGCGCGCGCCTCGAGCTCGAACCGCTCGGCGAGCCGCTCGTCGTCGATCGCCATCACCTTGATCGCGACCGGCTTGTCACTCACGCGATCGACCGCGCGATAGACCTCTCCCATCCCGCCGCGCGCCACGAAGCGCTCGACGACGAAGCGACCGTCGATCACGTCCCCGGCGTGCAAAACGGTGCCGTGATCATACACCCCGAAGCGGCGTCAGACGGACCTGTTTCGTCCTGAGCGGGCTCCCCCGCTCGTCCTGAGCGGAGTCCGAGCGAAAGCGAGGACGGAGTCGAAGGACGGATCTACTGCGCGATCCAGTCGCTCGGGATCGATCCGTCGAGGCACGTGATCGTGCGCGGCTCGTGCTTGGCCGACCAGTGCGCGCGCCGCGGGTCCGAGGCGGTGCCTTCGGCCAAGCCCTCGTCGGGCGACCAGTCGGCGCGCGCGCCCGGCGCGACGCCGTGCAGGCCGCTCTGGTGCCAGCCGATCACGAACGTGTGCCCGGCGACGCGGGTGCCGAGCGCGTCGGCGAGCGACTCGGCGAACGCGATGCCGCGGGTCGCGCCGACGGTCTCGCACGTGCGGAACCAGACCAGCGCGTCCTTCGCGAAGCGGATCTTCTTCAGCGGATCGTGCAGCGCGTGGCCGCGCGCGAGCGCCGACGCGTCGAACGACTCGCCTCCGATCAGCGCCTGGCCCCAGTGCCCGTGGCCCCAGTACTGGAGCTCCTCGATCCGATCGAGCTGCGCGCCGAGCCACGCGAACGCCTCGGCCCAGCTCGCGACCCCGCGCGCGCGATCGATCCGGCCCATCGCGCGGTACATGCGCGCGCCCGCCGCCCACGGCAGCGACAGCCCGCGCCCCCGCGTGACGCACGTGCGGTCGTAGACGAGGACGCGCATACGTCATGATACGACCCATGCGCGACCGGCGCCTCCTCTACGCCGCGGCGTTCCTGCGCGCGCTCGCGTGCGGGCTCGCCGGCGTGATCGTCGCGCTCCACCTCGCGGCGCGCGGGTTCGATCCCGCCGAGACCGGCGCGGTCGTGAGCGTCGGGCTCGCGGGCGCCGCCGCCGCCGCGCTGCTGGTCACGCTCGCGGGCGATCGCCTCGGCCGCCGCGCGACGCTGGTCGTCCTCGCGCTCCTCGGCGCCGCCGGCGGCGCCGCGATCGCGATCGCGCACGATCACGCGATCATCTTCGCCGCCGCGCTGATCGGTATGCTCAACGGCATGGGCAAGGATCGCGGCGCCGCGCTGATCCTCGATCAAGCGGTCCTGCCCGCGACCACCGACGATCGCGCGCGCACGCAGGCGTTCGCGTGGTACGGCGTGCTCCAAGACGCCGGCCACGCCGCCGGCGCGCTCCTCGCCGGCGCCCCCGCCCTGCTCCGCCGCGCGACGAGCCTCGACGAGCAGCGCTCGCTCACGATCGCGATGCTCGCGTACGCCGCGATCTGCGCCGCGACCGCGCTCGTCTACGCGCAGCTCTCGCCGGCCGCCGAAATGCGCGAACGACCGAAGGCTCCGACCGCCAAGACCCGCCGCGTCCTCGCGCGCGTCGCCGCGCTGTTCGCGATCGACAGCCTGGCCGGCGGCTTCGTCACGACCGCGATGCTCACGCTCTTCCTCGCCGATCGCTTCGACGTCGACGAGCTGACGATCGGCGCGCTGTTCTTCTGCGCGCGCGTGATCAACGCCGGCTCGCACCTCGGCGCCGCGTGGCTCGCGAAGCGGATCGGCCTGGTCAACACGATGGTGTTCACGCACATCCCGTCGAGCTTCTTGCTCGTGACGGTCGCGATCGCGCCGACCTTCCCGATCGCCGCGGCGCTCCTCCTCGCGCGCGAGGGCCTGGTCGAGATGGACGTCCCCACGCGCCAGTCGTACGTGATGGCGGTGGTCGCGCCGGAAGACCGCACCTTCGCCTCCGGCGTCACGTACCTCGTGCGCCTCGGCGGCTGGGCAGTCGCGCCCGCGTTCGCCGGGATGCTCGTGCGCGGGACGAGCTACACCATCCCGCTCGTGATCGGCGCGGCGATGAAGATCGCGTACGACCTGCTCCTGTACGCGGCGTTCCGTGCGGAGCGTCCGCCCGAGGAGCAGGCCTTGCAGCGTCAGAACTCGTAGCCGATGCGCGCGACCGCGCCCCAGTTGTGCATCGGGACGTAGTCGGTGTTGCCCGCGCCCGTGAGCACGAGCTGCGCGTCGGTCGCCGCGCGGAACGTGCCGCGCAGATCCGCGACCAAGCCGCTCGGATCGCGATACGCGACGCCGAGGCCCATCGGGATCTCGAGCTGGTTGTCGGAGTCGTTCATGCCGGCGTCCGACGTCGAGAAGCTCGCGCCGGTGACGTCGTAGCGGCGATACGCCGCGCCGACGAACGCGTACGGCTGCACGAAGTACTCCGGCAGGAGGTTGACGCGGACGTCACCGCCGATCGCATGACCGACGAGGTTCGCGTTCTTGCCGCCGATCAGCGAATCGATCGACGACGCCGTGCCGAGGTACTCGCCCTCCAGCGAGAGCCACGAGCGCGTGCTGAACTGCGCGGTCACGTCCCAGCTGCCGCTGACGGACGTGTTGTCGCGCATGCCCTTCTCGGTGTAGCCGGCGGCACCGCCGCCGACGGCGACGGCAATGCCGTGGTCCTCCATCACGGGTTGCGCGTGCGCGGTCGCCGCGAACGCAGCGGTTGCGAGAGTCGCGATCACGATCTGTCCGATGAACCTCATGGCGTTCCTCCTTCTTGGAAGCCCGCCGCGATCGCAAGCATCGTGCGTGCCTATCGGCAGCGACCCCACACGGCGTCGAGCGCGATCCGATCGCCGTCGTCGGGCCGCTCGACGAGGTTGCCGGGGTTCATCACGGAAACGCGTTCGGTCGCGCTGACATGGCCGAGCCCGAACGCGTGGCCGAGCTCGTGCGCGATCGCGATCGCACGCGGCTCGCGGTCGATCAGATCGAGGTTCACGTAGATCGAGGCGCTCGGCGCGTCGTAGAGGCCGTGGAACGCGGGCGCCGCTTCACGAAACTCCAGCGTGATCGCGGGGTCGGTCGCGAAATCGTCGCGCGAAAGCTCGGCGACCCCGAGCGCGCGCCACATCGCGAACGCGTCGTCGAGGCTCGCGAGCTCGTCGGGCGTCGCGGTCGGCGCGCGCACCGTGATCGGCCCGCAGATGTCGAAGGTGATCGCGGACCCGTCGGGCGAGGACGTGCACGCGGCGAACGCGAGGGCGACGAGCACGATCTTGCGCAACGTCTATCGAGCGTAGCAACGCGCGCGTCGCGCCGTCGAGATCGCAGATCGTGCGCCGCGCGCAACGCGTGCGATCACCACGCAGTCGCTGCGAACGGATCGTCGTCGATCACGAGCGAGCCCGTCGACGGCGCGCACACGAACACGCGGCCGTGATCGTCGGTGGTGCCGCAGTGGCCACCGCGCGCGCCGGGCACGGTGCCGAGCGCGCGCAGGCTGCCGTCGGCGGCGACCGCCGCGATCGTCACGGTCGCCTCGTCGGACGACGGCAGGTAGAGATGATGCAGCGACGCGCTGTACGCGATCACGTCGACGCCGCGGCCCGCCGAGACGCGCCCTCGGACCTTTCCGTCGCGCGTGTCGAGCGCGGTCGCGCCGCCCTCCGCGCAGCCGACGAACACGAGGTGCGCGGCCGGATCGATCGCGATCCCGCGCGAGCCGCGGCAGCCGTTCTTCCAGGTCGCCGCGATCGATCGCGACGCGAGATCGATCGCGACCGTCGCGCCGCTCCACAGGTGCGCGTACGCGCGGCCGCCGGCGTCGTCGATCGCGAGCGACTCGGGGCCGCCCTTCACGTCGATCGATCCGAGGCGCGCGAGGTCGGCGTCGAAGACCTCGATCATCTCCGCGTCGGGCTCCGTGACCCAGACCTCACGCGCGCGGCCGACCCAGCGCACGTAGTCGGGGCCGTGCGCGAGGGCGGCGCTGTGCACGATCCCGCGCGACGGGTCGACGACGTGCACCTGCTCGGTCGTGCGATCGACCGCGACCAGCGCCGCGCCGGTATCGTCCACCGACGTCACGCCGAAGTCGTGGCCGCCGTCGAAGTCCGGCGCGGTCGCGAAGCCGCCGATCGTGGTCACCGACAGCGCGCGCGGATCGACGACCGCGATCGTGCCGGTCCGCGCGGCCGGCGCGAGCACGCCCAGCCTCGGCGAGAACCGGAGGTCGTCGAAGCCGACTCCCGGCGATCCGTTCGGAATCGCGACCATCCGCGGCGGCGCGTGCGCGGCCGAGCACGCGGCCATCATCGTCACCGCCGCGACCGCGCCGCGCGACGCCATCGCCATCGCGGCCGGCGCGACGCAAGGATTCGCCACACCCATCGATCGCGATCTACCATTGGGGGATGCCCCTAGCCGAGACTTCCGAGGCCCTTTCCCGCGATCTGGCGCGGATCCTGGACATCTGGCGCGATCGCCAAGACGGCGCGCGCGATCCCCTCCAAGGCGTGCTCCGCATGCAGCTCGCCGATGCGATGGGCGCGAGCGGCGGCGGAGACACGCCGACCCCCGAGGTGCGCAAGGCGCACGACGCGATCCGCGGCTACTACGACAACGTCCGCTACGCGCTGCTCGATCCGATCGCGATGGTGTGGGGCACGATCGCGAACGCGGTGCGCGTCGCCGCCGCCGTCGACAACGTGACGCCGACCCAGCGCGCGGTCTTCGCGTTCGACGCGGCGTCGATCGCGGCGCTCTTCCGCGCGGCGCACAGCGAGCTCGCGGTCGCCGAGTCGTTGTGGCGCGCGTTCCGTCCGATGCCGGCCGCCGACTGCCAGACGCTCGCCGCGCTCTTCAACCCGCACATGGACGCGCGCCCCGACGGCGCGATGATCATCGCGGTCGCGCGCGTGCTCGGCAACGAAGGCCCGCTGACCAGCGAAGAAGCCCACGCGGTCGCGACGCTCCGCACGACCGGTCTCATCAACGCCGCGTTCGTCGGCATTCGGAGCCGAAGCTAGCAGGCTGCGTCATGGTCCCGCCCGACGAAGATCCGGATCCGCCCTGGTTCACGGGCACGGTGAAGCCGATCATGGGCACCACCGATCACATCCAGACGTCGGTGGAGCGGATCACCGCGTCGGACGGCGCGCCGATGACGCTCGAGCCCGACGCGGGCCGCTTCGACGATCACGGCGAGATCGCGAGCGGCGGCACCAGCTCGATCCGCGAGGTCTTCGATCGCCGCATCCGGCGCACGGTCGCGATGAAGACGATCGATCCGTCGATCGCGACGTGGCCGGAGGCGGCGCGCCTCCTGATCGAAGAGGCGCAGATCACCGGCCAGCTCGATCACCCGAACATCGTCCCGGTCCACGACCTCGGCACCGATCTCGACGGCGCGCCGATGTTCATCATGAAGCTGGTCGAGGGCGACACGCTGACCAGGCTGATCAACGAGGGCGATCCGAAGGAACCGCGCCCCGCCGGCGCGCTGCAGCGGCTGCTCAAGGCGTTCCTGCGCATCTGCGACGCGGTGTCGTTCGCGCACAGCCGCGGCGTGATCCACCGCGACCTCAAGCCCGACAACGTGATGATCGGCAGCCACGGCCAGATCTACGTGATGGACTGGGGCTGCGCGCAGCTCGCCCCGCACGGCGTCGACGAGGGGCCGCCGGTGCAGCTCGGCGGATCCAACCGCCGCGTGATCGACGGCACCGGCGCGGTGATCGGCACCGGCGCGTACATGGCGCCCGAGCAGGCGATGGGGCGCACCAACGAGATCGACGCGCGCACCGACGTCTTCGCGCTCGGCGGCGTGCTGTACCAGATCCTCACGCGCGTGCCGCCCTACCGCGGCCGCTCCCACCTCGAGTCGGTGCAGCTCGCGCAGGCCGCGCAGATCACGCCGCCCGAGGAGATCGCGCCGCAGGTCCCGCGCGCGCTCAGCCGCATCGTGATGAAGGCGCTCGATCCCGAGCCGACCAAGCGCTACGCGTCGGTCGACGCGCTGCGCGACGCGGTCGAGCAATTCCTCGACGGCGGCCTCTTCTTCGAGAGCCGCGTGTTCCCCGCCGGCGCGCTCGTGATGCGCGAGGGCGACGAGGCCGACGCCGCGTACATCGTGACGAGCGGCCACTGCGAGGCGTTCCGCGCCGACGCCGACGGCAAGCGCACGGTCCTCCGTCGCATGGGCCCGGGCGAGGTCTTCGGCGAGACCGCGATCCTGACCGGCGGTACGCGCACCGCGAGCGTGATCGCGATCGACGAGCTGACCACGCAGGTGGTGACGCGCCAGTCGATCGAGGACGAGCTCCGCCACGGCTCGTGGGTCGGCATCCTGGTGAAGGCGCTCGCCGAGCGCTTCCGCGACGTCGACGCGCGGCTGCACCGCACGCGCGACGACTAGAGACGGCGCACGAACGCGATCACGTCGAGCGGGACCGGGGAGAAGCGGATCCGGAAGCCTTCCGGCGATGGCGACGCGACGCGCGCGCGGATGCCGGCCCAGCGCACGCCGCCGGCGTCGTCCATCACCTCGAGGCGGATCGCGGTGCCGACCGCGGGCGCGGCGGCGGCGGCGAGCTGCGCGCCCGTCTGCGTGATGCGCACGACGCGCGCGGCGTGCACGGTCGGATCGTCGCCGCACGTGTAGCGCGCGGGCAAAGGCGTCGCGAGCGGCTCGGGCTCGCCCTGCGGCGCGAGCTCGAGCCCGCCGAGCCCGCGCACCGAGACGACCTGCGTATTGGCCGTCGTGCCCTTCTGCGCCAGCTCGAGCTCGTCGTCGATGCGCAGGTCGGGACCGACCGCGGCGCGGGTCGACGCCGACGCGAGGATCTGGCCGCCGAGCGTATGACCCTCGATGCGCGACGCGGTGACGACGTGCATGCCGACGACGCCGTACTTCGCGCGCTGCCGCGAGCCGAGGTTGCCGGCGACCACCTCGCCGGTGTCGAGGCCGATGCCCATCGAGATCGGCGGCAGCCCGGCCGCGGCGTTGCGCTCGTTCACGCGCGGCACCGCGAGCTGCATCTCGAGCGCGCACGTCATCGCGCGGCGCGCGTCGTCGTCGCGCTGGATCGGCGCGCCGAAGATCGCGAGGATCGCGTCGCCGATCAATTCGTCGACGGTGCCGCCGTGGCGCGCGATGATCTCGGTCATCACCTCGAAGTGGTTGTTGAGCATCGCGACGACCTGCTCGGGCGGCAGCCGCTCGGTCAGCCCGGTGAAGCCGCGCAGATCGCACATCAAGATCGTGACGACCCGGCGATCGCCGCCGAACGCGAGGCCGCCCGGCGTCTCGAGCAGGCTCGCGACGACCTGATCGCTGACGTAGCGCCCGAAGGTGTCGCGCACGAACGCGCTCTGCCGCTTGAGCGCCGCGTGCGCGCGGTGGCTCGCCGCGTGGTAGCGCAGGCGCGCGAGCAGCTCGAGGCGATCGGGCAGCTTGACCAGGTAATCGTTCGCGCCCGCGGCGAACGCGGCGACCTTGGTCTCCGGCTCTTCCTTGGTCGACAAGACGATCAGCGGCACGTCGCGCGTCGCCGGCTCGGCGCGCAGCGCGCGCACGAGCGCGATGCCCTCGACGCCGGGCATGACGAGGTCCTGCAGGATCACCGCGGGCTGGGTCGCGACCGCCATCGCGATCGCCTGCTCCGGGTCCTGGCAGAAGCGGAGCTCGAGATCGTCTTCGCCGTGCAGCATCTGGCGCACCGCCGCGCCGACGATCGCTTGATCATCGATCAAGAGGATGCGCGCGCGCTCGTTCATCGCGCCGCCTTCTTCGCGCTCCGCAGCTGATCGAGCGCCTCGACGATCGCGCCGCCGATCTTGTCGAGCGGCAGGATGCGCTTCGCCGCGCCGAGATCGGCGGCGGCCTTCGGCATGCCGTACACGACGCTCGACGCCTGATCCTGCGCGATCGTCTGCCAGTGCACGTCCCGGAGCGCGAGCAGGCCGGCGGCGCCGTCCTTGCCCATGCCGGTGAGCACGACGCCGACCGACGGCCGCGGCCAGTGCACCGCCGCGCTCTGGAAGAAGACGTCGACCGACGGGCGGAACGGATGGCGGCGCGGCAGCGGCGTGTACGCGAGCCGCTGATCGGGCCCGAGCACGAGGTGATCGTTCGACGCGGCGACCAACGCGAGGTCCGCCTCGGGACGCCGGCCGGTGGTCGCGATCTCCGTCGGGAAACCCGATCGATCGCGCAGCCACGACGTGAGGCCGGGCGCGAACTCGGCGTCGACGTGCTGCACGATCACGACCGCCGCATGCAGATCGCGCGGCAGCTGCGCGAGCACCTCCGAGAGCGCCTGCGGCCCGCCGGTCGACGCGCCGATCGCGATCATCGGCGGCAGCGCGGGGTTGCGCGTGGGCCCGGGGCGCTCGCGCTTGGCCATCGGCGCCTTCGCGCGCAGCCCGACCAGCTTGCCGATCGTCTCGATCTTCGCGAGCAGCGCGCGATCGCCGTCGAGATCGCCGCGCGGCCCGAGCACCGGCGTGTTGACCGCGTCGAGCGCGCCCGCGCCCATCGCCTCGTAGACCTGCGCGAAGTTCTCGTCGACCCCGGCGGCGACGACCAGGATCGCGCACGGCGACTCCGCCATGATCGTGCGCGTCGACGCGACGCCGTCCATCACCGGCATGCGCAGATCCATGAGCAGGAGATCCGGCGTGTCGGCGGCGCACGCGCGCACCGCCTCGGCGCCGTCCTTCGCGACCCACGCGATCGCGTGACCGGCGCGCGCGAGCACGCGGCGCAGCGCCTCGACCGCGAGGACCGAGTCGTTCACGATCGCGATCCTCACGACGGCTCTCCGATCAGATCGAGCACCGCGTGGAGCAGCGCCTCGTCGGCGAAGTCGCTCTTGGTCAGGTAGTAGTTGGCGCCGGCGTCGAGGCCGCGCTTGCGATCCTCGTCGCGATCCTTGTACGAGACGATCATCACCGGCACGTCGCGGAGGCGCGGGTCCTGCTTGATCGACTTGACGAGATCGATGCCGTTCATGCGCGGCATGTCGACGTCCGAGATCACGAGATCGAAGTCGCCGTTGCGCACGAGCTGCCAGCCGTCGATGCCGTCGACCGCGACGTCGACCGAGTAGCCGCGGTTGGCGAGGATCTGGCGCTGCACCTCGCGCACGGTGATCGAGTCGTCGACGACCAAGACGCGCTTGTGCTTGCGCGCGGCGCTCTCGCTGCGACCGACCTTGCCGAGCCGGCCGCCCTGGAGCAGCGTGACGATCGATCGGACCAAGTCCTCGACGTCGAGGATCAACAAGGGCGTGCCGTCGGTGAGCACGGAGGCCGCGCTGACGTCGGCGACCTTGCCGAGCCGCGGATCGAGCGGGCGGATCACGAGGTCGTGCTCGCCGAGGAACTTGTCGACCGCGACGCCGCACAGGCGCGTGCGATCGGACAAGACGACGACCGACACGCGATCGGTGACCGGCGCCGCCGCGCCGCCGAGATCGAGCACCTCGCGCGCGGGCACCAGCCCGACGCTCTTGCCCTCGAGCTCGAAGTACTGGAGGTTCTCGAGCGTCCGGATCTCGGACAACGGCACGCTGACGATGCGATCGATGCGCATCATCGGGAACGCGTACGGCTCGCCGGCGATCTCGACGACGACCGCGCGGATCACCGACAGCGTGATCGGCAGCTGCAGGTGCACGCTGGTGCCCTTGCCGACCTCGGAGGCGAGGCGCACCGAGCCGCCGACCTCTTGCACGACCGAGCGCACGACGTCGAGGCCGACGCCGCGCCCGGAGATCTCCGTGACCTCCGCCGCCGTCGAGAAGCCGGGCACGAAGACGTAGTCGAGCGCCTCGACGTCGGACAAGCCCTTCGCGACCTCGCCCTCGAGCAGCCCGCGCTTGACGATCCGCTCGCGGACCTTCACCGGATCGATGCCGCGGCCGTCGTCGGCGACCGTCACGCTGAGCATGCCGGCCCAGTGCCGCGCCTCGAGCCGCAAGGTCGCGCGCTCGTTCTTGCCCGCCGCGCGCCGCTCCGCCGGCGACTCGATGCCGTGATCGACCGCGTTGCGCAGCATGTGGTTGAGCGGCGCCTCGAGCCGCTCGAGGATGTCGCGATCGACGCCGACGTCCTCGCCGGTGATCGCGAGCTCGATCTTCTTGCCGAGCTTGCGCGCGAGATCGCGGACCATGCGCGGAAAGCCCTGGATGCCGTCGGCGAACGGCCGCATGCGGCACGCGATCGCCTCGCGGTACATGCGGCCGGTGAGATCCTCGGCGCGCCGCGAGTAGGCGTCGAACTCGGCCATGCGATCGTGCAAGGCCTTGCGGCCCTCGAGCGCGCGCGTCTTGGCGTCGGCGATCAGCGCGAGCGCGCGGCCGTCGGCGTAGTTGGGCGGCAAGAGGTGCTGCAGCTCGTCGAGCAGATCGACCAGCCCGCGCTGGCGCACGCTGATCTTGTGGAGCGCGCCCGCGAACGGCTCGAGCCGCCGCACCTCGACGAGCGACTCGCCCGCGAGGTTCATCAAGCGGTTGATGTTGCCGACCGCGACCCGCACCGACCGATCCGTGATCGGCGAGGCCGACGACTGCGTCGCGTCCGCGGTCGGCGCCGAGGTCTCGCGCGCGATCGCCGCGGGCACCGCCGCGGGCGCGCGCCCGCCCATCGCCGCGATCTTCGCGCGCAGATCCGCGGTCGCGTCGGGCTCGTGATCCGCGCCGGCGCCGGCGATGCGCACCAGCCCGTCGGCGGATCGCAGCAAGACGTCGATGTCGTCGTTGGTGAGGACGAGCTTGCCGTCGAGCGCGGCGATGAAGCTGTCCTCCATCGCGTGCGCGAGCCCGACCGCGGGCTCGACGTCGACGATGCGCGCCGCGCCCTTGATCGAGTGCGCCGCGCGCATGAGCTGGTGCAAGAGATCGGCGTGCTGCGGATCGCGCTCGAGCGCGAGCAGGCCCTGCGAGAGCGCCGCGCCGTGCACCTCGGTCTCCATGCGGAAGAGATCGAGCAGCGATTGATCGGCGCGCGCGAGCGTCGGGGCGAACGCCGGCGGTTTCGCCGGTGAAGGCGGCGGCGCGACCGGCGCCGCGCTCACCTGCCCCGCCGCGAGCTGCGACAGATCGCGCAGCACCGTGTCGAGCGCGGCGCGCCGCTCGGTCGCCCACGCCGCGCCCGCGTCCTCGGGCAGCGCGGCCGCCTCGCGCACGAGCTCCAGGCCGCGCATCAAGATCGCCGCGCCGTTCGCGTCGAGCCGGATCGTCCCCGCGCGCGCGGCGTCGAAGCAGACCTCCATCTCGCGCCCGAGATCGGCGGCCGCGATCACGCCGACGATCCGCGCGGCGCCCTTGATCGAGTGCGCCGCGCGCGTGAGCGACTCGATCCGCTTGGCGTCGGGCGCCTTGCCGCTCGCGATCGCGCCGAGCCCGTCGTCGAGGACCGCGGCGTGGGTCGCGACCTCGGCGCGGAACAGCTCGTACAGCGACGGCGAGCTGCCCATCAGCCCACCGCCTTGCGCAAGGTCGCGAACAGCGCGGCGCTGTCGAGGTAGCCGACCCGCCGCTCGCCGAACGGCAAGAGCCCTTGCGACAAGCTCGCCGCGCCGTGCGCGACCGTCACCGGCACGCGCGCGACGTCCGACGGCGCGAAGCGCTGCACGCCCTCGACCGAATCGGCGCGGAAGACCCACGACGCGTCGCCTTGCGACACGACGACGAACCGCTCGCTGCCGCCGCTCTGGCCCGGATCGATCTTCAGGAGGCCGTGCAGCGACACGAACAAGAGCAGCTGTCCGCGGATGTTGACGAGCCCGCCGAGCACCGGCCCCGCGCGATGCGGGATGCGATGCACCGGCCGCGTGTCGGCGATCTCGACGACGCTCGCGGTGTCGAGCCCGAGCCACTCGTCGCCGATCCGGAACACGAGCACCGCGAGCGTGCGCGGCACCGCGCGCACCTTCGCCTGCGCGAGGAAGGTCGTCCACTCGTCGACGTACTCGGGCGGCGACGGCCGCTCGAACAGCGCGCGCCCCGCGCCGGTGTAGACCGGGCAGTTGCGGCAGTGCACGACGGTGCGCAGCTCGGGGCAGCTCGCGTCGCCGCCGACGCCGATCATGCGCCAGCAGCCGAGATCGCCGGGCTTCACGCCGTTCGGATCGCGCGCGTCGCTCATCGCGACCTCTTGCCGGTGCTACGCGGCTTCACCTTGCGATGCGCGTCCGCCGCGCGGCGCCGGAAGTTCGCCGCGCCCGCACGATCGCCGCGCCGTTCGCGCAGGAGCGCGAGCTGCACGAGCGACTCGTAGTGCGCGGGATCGCAGTAGAGCGCGCGCGTGAAGCACTGCTCGGCCTCGTCGAGCGCGCCGCTCGCCTGGCGGATCGTGCCGAGCAGCGAGTACGCGCGCGCGTCGTCGCCGATCACGCGGAGGTGTTGCGCGCACAGCTCGGCGGCGCCGGTGAGATCGCCGCGGTTCGCGAGCTGCGCCGCTTCGGCCAACCGATCGATCACGACCGGCGCGACGGGCGCGACGGGCGGCGGCGTGGTCGCGCGGATCGGCGGCATGCGCGGCTGCGACTTGCGGTCGGATCGATCCGGCGGCTTCTTCTCCGCCGGCATCCCCTTCACCGGCGTCACCGGCCGCGGATGATCGGCCACGCGCATGTACGTGAACGCCCCGCTCTTGTCGACCGCGCGGAACCGGGTGTCCATCGACGACAACGCCTCCGCGTGCCCGACGACGAACAGGCCGCCCGGCGCGAGCATCGACTCGAGCCGCGCGATCGCCGCGGCGCGCGCATCCGCGGTCAGATAGATGAGCACGTTGCGGCAGAAGATCGCGTGGTAGCGGCTGCCGCTCGTGAACGCGCCGGGATCGAGCAGGTTGCCGCGCGCGAACGACACCGCCTCGCGCGGCTCCGCGCGCAGCTCCCAGCGATCGTCTTCCTTGCGCGCGCGGAAGTAGCGCGCGCGCCACTCGCCGACGTCGCCGCGGAACGACGCCCCGCCGTAGATCCCGCGCCGCGCGTTGGTGAGCGCGCGCGACGAGACATCCATCGCGTCGATCGCGAAGTCCTTGCGCGCGAAGCCGGCGTCGAGCAGCGTGATCGCGATCGAGTACGGCTCCTCGCCGGTCGAGCACGGCACGCTGAGCACGCGGATCGGACCGTCGCGCCACTTCTCGCGCGCGTGGATCGCGAGGTGCTCGAACGGCACGCGGTCGCGGAAGAACCACGTCTCCGGGACGACGACCTCCTCGACCAGCGCGGCCAGCTCCTCCGGCTTCGCGGTGACCAGCGACACGTACTCCATCGTCGACGGTCCGCCCAGCTGCTTCTTGCGCGCCGACACCGCGGCGCGGATCGCGCGCGGGCCGATCGATCCGACGTCGAGGCCGATCATGCGCGACAGGAGCTCCTCGACCAGCGCGATGCCCGGATCGCTCATGCCGGCCCCTCCGGCGCGGGTGCTACCCCGCGTCCTCGGGCCCGCGCGGGGCGCGGTACCCTCGGCTCGGCAACTCCGTTGCCTCGGCGCTGCCCCACGCCTCCGGGGCTCATTGCGCCTCTCCCGCGAGGATCGCCTTCGACGCGCCGGAGAACAGCTGATCGATCCGGACCAGCTGGATCATCTTGTCGTCGTCGGTGAAGAAGACCTCGCCGAGGTACGGCGCGTCGGCGATCTCGATGCCCGGCGGCGCGGCGCGCGCGGTGTCGAGCTCGATCGCCTCGGTCACGCGCTCCGCGTACAAGCCGATCACCTTGGTGCCGCGCGGCTGCCGCACCAGGATGATCCGCGACGACATCCGATCCGCGCACGGCGTGCTCCACAAGAGGATGCACAGATCGATCACCGGCACGATCGCGCCGCGGTACGTGAACATGCCCGGGATGTACGGCGGCGCCTTCGGGATGTCGCGCAGGTGCACGCGCGGCACGACCTCGACGACGTCCGCGCAGCGGAGCGCGAACCTGTCCCTGCCGAGGTGGAACGCGAGCGCGAGCATGCGGCGCTACGCGGTGACCGTGAAGTGCGAGATCTCCTGCTTGAGATCGCCGACGGCGTCGCGCAGGTGATCGGTGGCGCTGTTGAACTCCTTGAGCGAGCTGGCGGTCTGCCGCGCGCCCTCGGTGAGCTGCACCATCGCGTCGTTGATCTGCCGCGCGCCCTGCGACTGCGCGCGCATCGCCTCGGCGACCGACTCGAACGAGCCCGTCACCGACTGCACCTGATCGATGATCTCCTGCAGCTGACCGCCGATCGTGCCGACCGAGTCGACCGAGCGGCGCACCTCCTCGGTGAACTTGTCCATCTCCATGACGCCCGCCGACACCGCGGCCTGCATCTGCCTGACCATCTGCTCGATGTCGAGGGTCGCGACCGCGGTCTGATCGGCGAGGCGGCGGATCTCTCGCGCGAGCACGATGAAGCCGAGCCCGTACTCGCCGGCCTTCTCGGCTTCGATCGCCGCGTTGACCGAGAGCAAGTTGGTCTGATCCGCGACCTTCGTGATCGTCGTGACGACGACGTTGATGTCGGCGGCCTTCTCGCGGATCACCGACAGCTTGGACGAGATCGACGCGGTCGACTTGCCGAGGCCCTGCATCGTCGAGCCCATCGTCGCCAGCGCGTCGCGGCCCTGCTCCGCGTTGCCCGCGGTCTGGCCGGCGACCTTGTTGACGTTCTCGATCGTCGAGAGCAGCTCCTGGCTGGTCGCCGAGATCTCGCGCACCGCCGCCGCGATCTCCGACGTCGACGCGCCGAAGCCGTTGACGGTCGCCTCCTGCTGCTTGTTGGTCGCCGAGAACTGGGTCGCGGTCGACATCAGCTCGATCGACGACTTCTTCACGCGGGTCACCAGCGAGTTCAGGCTCTGCGTCATCGTCCGGATCGCGCCGAGCAGGCGGCCGGTCTCGTCGTCCTCCGACGCGGCGATCTGCGTCGTCAGATCGCCGCCGGCGACCTTCGCCGCCGCGTCGGTCGCGATCGCGATGCGCCGCGTGAGCGAGGTCGCGATGCGGTTGAAGATGAAGCCGATCGCGATGATCAGGCCGGTGACGAACAAGCCGAGCACGACCAGCGCGGTGGTCGCGTCGGAGACCGCGGACGTCGCCTGCGCCTGGCTCTCGTCGGCGATCTTGCGCGCGGTGACGACGACCTTGTCGATCGCGGCGCGGTGCGTGTTGTAGAGGTCCTTGAGCTTGCCGGTCGCGAGCGCCTTCGCCTCGACGAGCTTGCCGGTCTGCAGATCGGGGATGAACTCCTTGTCGATCACGTCCCAGAACTCCATCGCCGGCTTGTACGACTCCTCGACGAGGTATTGCTTGAGCGTCGGATCGAACTGCTTCTCGACCCACACCTGATGGCGCGCGTCGTAGCCGTCGACCGGATCGTCCTTGAGCTTGCGGAGGCGTTCGATCTGGGTCGCGCGCACGCGCTCGTCCGGCTCGTCGACCGCCTGCAGCACGACCAAGTACGGCTCGATGATGTACTCGGGCGGCGGCAGCACGTCGGCGACGATGTCCTTGGCGTCGTTGATCCGCGTGTAGACCGGACCGTTGACCTTGTACTCGTTCATCGTGCGATACGAGACGATCACGTAGGCACCGAAGCCGACGAGACAGACGGCGATCAGCAGGAATAGCTTCGTGCTGAGCCGTAGACGCTTGAAGCTGATCACGGACCCCCCTAGGCGAGGGTGAGGACACCCATCGCGACCCCCAGTCTACTTGACCCGCGCGCCGGTTCGCTGCTTCCCTGGAACAAGATGGATCCCCCCCGCCGGCCCGATGGACCGGTCGTCCTACTCGTCGATGATCAGGCGATCGTCGGCGAGGCCATTCGACGGATGCTCGCCAAGCACGAGGACATCGCGTTCCACTACTGCGGGGACCCGGAGCAGGCGCTCGCCGTCGCGGAGCAGCTCGCGCCTACGACGATCTTGCAGGACCTCGTGATGCCGGGTGTGGACGGCTTCACCATGATGGAGCGGTTCCGCGGACACGCGGCCACCGCGGCGGTGCCGATCATCGTCCTGTCCTCGAAGGAGGACCCGCGCGACAAGAGCCGCGCGTTCACCGCCGGCGCGAGCGACTACCTGGTCAAGATCCCCGACGAGGTCGAGCTGGTCGCGCGCGTGCGCGCGCACTCGGGGCGTTACCTGCTCGAGAAGCAGCGCGACGCCGCGTATCGCGAGCTGCAGGCGCTCGGCCGCCAGCTCGCCGAGAAGAACGCGATCCTCGAGGCGCTGTCGTCGCTCGACGGGCTCACCGGCATCGCGAACCGCCGGCGGTTCGACCAGGCGCTCGGCGAGGAGTGGCGCCGCGCGTTCCGCGACGATCGTCCGATCTCGCTGATCCTGATCGACGTCGACTTCTTCAAGCGCTTCAACGATCACTACGGCCACGTGCGCGGCGACGAGTGCCTGCGCCAGGTCGCGGCCGCGCTCGCCGGCGAGGTCTCGCGCGCCGGCGATCTGGTCGCGCGCTTCGGCGGCGAGGAGTTCGTCGTGCTCCTGCCGGGCACGCACGCGGCGGGCGCCGCGCTGATCGCCGAGGCGATGCGTCGGCGGGTCGCCGCGCTCGCGATCCCGCACGCCGCCTCCGACGCCGCGCCGCACGTGACGATCAGCCTCGGCTCGGCGACGCTCGCGGTCGAACCGGAGTCGTCACCGGAGCGCCTGATCGCGCTGGCCGATCTCGGGCTCTACGAAGCAAAGAAGTCCGGTCGTAACCGTCACGAAACCGCGCCGCAATAGTAGCCTGGCATCGACGATCCAAAGGGGATGGACGCCGATGAAGCTCCGCGCTCTCGTACTGACGATCGCTTCGATCACGCTCGTGCC
This sequence comes from Kofleriaceae bacterium, assembly GCA_035493675.1. Classification (GTDB taxonomy): domain Bacteria; phylum Myxococcota_A; class Polyangia; order Haliangiales; family Haliangiaceae; genus JAIOQA01. The sequence continues at coordinate 20,189 of DATJIA010000217.1, forward strand.
GCACGCGCACGCGCAGCCCGCCGGCGCACCGGCCGAGCCCGCACCGCCGCCGACCACGCCGCCGCCGGTGACCACCGAGCCGCCGCCGACCGAGCCGCCGCCGGTCGCGGCGACGACGGACGAACCGTCGCCGCCGCCTGAAGACCCGGCCGCGAAGTCGCTCGCGCCGGTGATCACCGGCTTCATCGACGGCACCTACAACTACAACTTCAACCATCCCGCCGGCGGCGTCACGCCGTTCCACTCCTACGACGCGCGCCACAACACGTTCCTGTTGAACAGCGCGCACGTCGAGCTGAACGGCAGCGACGACCAGCTCGGCTACAGCCTGCAGGTCGACAGCGGCACCGACGCCGTCGTCGACTCCGGCGGCAGCTACTTCGACATCCAGGAGGCGTTCGTCACCTACGCCGCGAAGAACGGCTGGGGCGTGAAGCTCGGCAAGTTCGTCACCTACCACGGCATCGAGGTGATCGAGAGCGGCTCGAACCCGACGATCTCGCGCGGCTTCCTGTACGGGCTCGCCGAGCCGTTCACGCACGTCGGCGCGCTGATCACGAAGAAGGTGAACGATCAGATCGACGTCGCGTTCGGCGCGGTCAACGGCTGGGATCAGATCGTCGACAACAACTCGATGAAGACGATCGTCGGCAAGCTGGGCTACACGAGCGAGTCGCTGCTCTTCACGCTGTCGGCGTACGCGGGCCCCGAGAAGACCGGCAACAACGACGACTGGCGCATCAGCGTCGACGGCACCGGCGACTACAAGATGCCGAAGGCCGACATCTGGTTCCAGGTCCTGTACGGCACCGAGCAGGGCTCCGGCGCGATGGGCGGCGCCGCGGCGTGGTTCGGCGTCGGCGTGCAGCCGGTGTTCAAGCTCGACGACCAGACCTCGATCGGCGCGCGCGTCGAGCTGCTCGACGATCTCGACGGCAATCGCTCCGGCCTGAAGCAGATGCTCGTGAACGTCAGCGCGGCGCCCGCGTACAAGGTGACCGATCACCTGACCCTGCGCGCCGAGCTGCGCGCCGATCTCTCGACCGGCCGCGACGACGGCGTGACCGGTCCGTTCGTCGACAAGACCGGCGAGGCGAAGGATCTGCAGGTCGAGGGGCTGACCGAAGCGATCGTGAGCTTTTAGAATGCACGCATGAGCTGGTGGCTGCTGGGCAGCGCTGCGGCGACGGTGTGGATCGCGATCAACGCGGTGATCATCGTGATGCAGCGGCGCCCGGCGGCGTCGACGATCGCGTGGCTGCTCGCGCTCGTCTTCCTACCGGTCCTCGGCCTCCTCCTCTATCGCTTCATCGGCCCGCTCAAGCTCGAGCGCAAGAAGCGCAAGCGCACGAGCGCGAAGCGGATCGTCGACGAGGGCGCGCGCGGGCTCGCCGCGCTCGACGCGACCGGCGCGCACCACCAGCTCGCGATGGTGCCGATCCGGCTCGGCGGCGCGCCGCCGCTCCGCGCGGAGACCGTCGACTTCTACTTCGACGGCGCGTCGGCGTACGAGGCGATCCTCGCCGCGGTCGCGGCCGCGCGCGATCACGTCCACCTCGAGTACTACATCTGGGAGCCCGACACGATCGGCACCAAGCTCCGCGATCTCTTGATCGAGCGCGCGAGGGACGGCGTGAAGGTGCGCGTGCTCGTCGACGGCACCGGCAGCCATCACCTGTCGCGCAAGTTCCTGCGGCCCTTGCGCGAGGCGGGCGCGACCGTCGCGTGGTTCAACCCGGTGCGGCTGTTCACGCTGCGCCGCAAACGCGCCGACTTCCGCAGCCACCGCAAGATCGTGGTCGTCGACGGGCGCGTCGGCTTCACCGGCGGGATGAACATCACCGATCTGCACAGCGCCGCGCTGTCGAAGGCGTACTGGCGCGACACCCACGTGAAGCTCACCGGCGTCGCGGTGTGGCCGATCCAGCGCGTCTTCTTCGAGGACTGGTACTACGCGGCCGGCGAGCTGATCGCGATCAGCGACAAGACCGTGCCGCCGCCGCAGCTCGAGGGCGAGCACCTGGTGCAGATCGTCGCGTCGGGGCCCGACGCGTCGACCTTCGATCTGCACAAGGTCTTCTTCACCGCGATCTCGCAGGCGACCGAGCGCGTGTGGCTGACGACGCCGTACTTCGTCCCCGACGACGCGCTCCTGACCGCGCTGATCACCGCCGCCCTGCGCGGCGTCGACGTGCGCGTGATCGTGCCGGCGAAGGGCGACAGCAAGCTCGTCGATCTCGCGGCGCGCAGCTACTTCCCCGAGCTGCTCGAGGCGCGCGTGCGCGTGTTCGAGTACACGCCGCGCTTCGTCCACGCGAAGACGATGGTCGTCGATCGCGACGTCACGATCGCCGGCACCTGCAACTTCGACAATCGATCGTTCCGCCTCGACTTCGAGCTCGCCGCGCTGGTGTTCGGCGCGCCCGCGAACACGACGCTCGCCGATCAGTTCACGCTCGACGCGACCGACTGCCGGGAGCTGTCGGCGGCGGATCTGACGCGGCTTCCGTTTCACGTACGGCTCGGCCAATCGTCGGCTCGTTTGTTGTCTCCGCTACTTTGACCGCTCGCTTGCCGGGTGTTGCCGTTCGACCTTGGTTCCCGGGCGGCCAGACCAACCTAGTATCGGGCCGTGCGCGCCCGCCTGTTCTCCGTGCTCGTCGGCTTCACGCTGATCGCGTGCGGTAAGACGAACCACCTGTACGACGCGGGCACCACCGACGCGAACAGCGTCGATGCGCTCGTGCTTCCGCCCGACGCGCGGCCGCCGTTGCCCGCGTACGAGGTCACCGGCGGCGCCGCGAAGGTGAGCGGCGCGAAGTACAAGGCCGACGTCCAGATCGGCCACGGCGCCGATCAACGCCCCGCCACCGGCGCGAGCCACGTGGTCGAGGGCAACGCCGCCGTCAAACCGTGAGGTATGTGATGTCGAGATCCTTCTGGCTCGCTCCCCTGCTCGTCGTCGCGCTCGGCGGCACCGCGCTCGCGGTCCCGCACACGGTGAGCTTCACCGCGCGCATCACCGATACCAGCGGCACGCCGGTCGAAGGCGCGATCGATCTCAAGGTCCAGGTCTACGACGCCGCGCAGGACGGCACGATGCTCTGGGAAGAGACCCACACCGGCGTGCCCGCCGAGAAGGGCCTCGTCTACGCGAGCCTCGGCGGCGTCGACACGGCGGGCAACGGCCTCGACGACGTGATCTTCGACGGGCGCCCGATGTTCCTCCAGCTGATCGTCGACGGTGACGCGCTGTCGCCGCGCATCCCGCTGGCGTCGGTGCCGTACGCCCTGCGCGCCGGCGCGCTCGACGACTTCGATCCGACCGGCGTGCAGAAGAAGATCACCGGCGCGTGCGCGACCGGCACGTTCGTCACCGCGGTCGATTCGAACGGCGCGGTCGTGTGCGGCAACGATCAGGTCGGCACCGGCGACATCACCGGCGTCGGCGCGGGCGCGGGGCTCTCGGGCGGCGGCACCAGCGGCTCGGTCTCGCTGTCGGTCGACACCGCGGCGATCCAATCGCGCGTCACCGGCTCGTGCGCGACCGGCACGTTCATCACCGCCGTCAACCAGAACGGCACCGTCGTGTGCGGGAACGATCAGACCGGCACCGGCGACATCACCGGCGTCAGCGGCACCGGCGGCATCACCGGCGGCGGCACCAGCGGCTCGGTCTCGCTCGGCATCGACAACACCGTGATCCAGTCGCGCGTCACCGGCGGCTGCGGCACCGGCACGTTCATCACCGCGATCAACCAGAACGGCTCGGTCGCGTGCGGCACCGATCAGGTCGGCACCGGCGACATCACGAGCGTCGGCGTCAGCGGTGGCATCACCGGCGGCGGCACCAGCGGCGCGATCTCGCTCGGCATCGACAACACGGTCGTGCAGTCGCGCGTCACCGGCACCTGCGGCACCGGCACGTTCATCACCGCGGTCGGCCAGAACGGCGCGGTCACGTGCGGCGCCGATCAGGTCGGCACCGGCGACATCACCGGCGTCACCGCGAACGGCGGCCTCACCGGCGGCGGCACCAGCGGCGCCGTCACGGTCTCGATCCTCGACGGCGGCGTGTCGAGCGCGAAGCTCGCCGACGGCTCGGTCGTCGCCGGCAAGATCGGCGCGAGCGCGGTGACGACCGCCGAGATCCTCGACGGCACGATCGGCGCCGCGGATCTCGCGACCGGCTCGGTGACGACCGCGAAGATCGCGACCAACGCGGTGACCACCGCGAAGATCGCCGACGGCTCGGTGACGATGGCGAAGACGTCGGGACCGATCGGCCAGGACGCGTTCACCGGCTTCGCCGGCAGCGTCAACTACGGCGCCACCTCGATCACCGCCGACTCGGCGGGCTCGTGCTACGTGACCGCGTGGTCGCGCTCGACCTCGAACGCGACGATCGGGGTCGAGCCCTCGATGCTCACGGTCTCGACCAACGCGTCGACGTACTACAACGCGGCGGTCGGCTCGTACTACGGCTCGGGCGGTCTGTTCGGCTACCAGTCGCAGTCGAGCGCGGTCTTCAACGTCGCGTCGGGCGCCGCGTATCGGTTCGGATGCCACGTCGAGGGCAGCGGCAATGTAGAATGCCGCGTGACGTGGATCTGCAACTGATGCGAAGCGCGCTGCTGCTCGTGGCCGTCGCTGCGTGCGCGCGCGGCGCGTCGTCGGCGGCGCCGGCGTTCGAGCTCGCGTGCGATTCCGCCGACACGCAGCAGCAGTCGACGCTCTTCTGCGTGCGCACCGACACCCGCAACGGCGACGCGGTCGTCCTCGATCTCGCGAAGCTGCCGACGACGACCGGCACGTCGCGCGCGTCCGACGCGCCGGCGGGCACCTACCAGACCGTGTGCGACTCGACGAACACGGCGCAGAAGGCGGACTTCCGCTGCCTGCGCCTCGACACGCGCACCGGCGACGTCGTGATGCTCCGCCTCGCCGAGCTGCCGCGCTGGCCGAAGTGATGCGCTGGCGCCGTTACGAGGCGCTGATCCTCCTGGCGCTGCCGATCGCGTGGTCGGTGCTCGTCTTCGCGCCGAGCTACGGCACCGATCCGGACTCGTACTTCCACGTCGCGTGCGCGAAGCGGCTCGTCGCCGGCGGCTGCCTGCGCACGCTGCCGTGGCTGCCGTACACGTCGATCGCCGATCCGTTCCCGAACATGTTCCTCGGCCAGCACGTCGTGCTCGCGCCGATCGCGCTCCTCTTCGGCCCCGCGCTCGCGCTGCGCGTCGGGATCCTGTTCGTCTCGAGCGCGCTCGCCGCCTCGCTCGCGATCGTCCTGCGCCGTCACGGCGTCGCGCGGCCCGCGCCGTGGGTCGCGCTCGGCCTGCTCGCGATGCCGACGACGCTCGTCTACGCGGTCTACCTGAAGGGCGCGACCACCTTCTTCGTCGTGATGATCTGGTTCGTCGACGCGGCGTGGTCGGGCGCGCGGCGGCGCACGTTCGTCCTCGCGTGGGTGAGCGTCTACTGCTACGTCGGCGCGGCGGTGCTCGTGCCGTTCGTGATCGCGCTGGCGCTCGCGCACCGCGCGACCGGCGATCGGTGGCGCGTGGATCTGATCGTCGCGACGCTCGCCGGGCTCGCGGCCGGGATGATCCTGCACCCGGGCTGGCCCGCGCAGTGGAGCTACGTCTGGCGCGAGCTCGCGTCGATCAACGCCGACGATCCGCGCCTGATCGCGGGCGACTTCAAGGGCGCCGAGTGGGCGCCGATGAGCGGCGCGTTGATCGCGAGCATGGCCGGGCCCGCGCTGATCGCGTGGGGCGTGGTGATCGTGCGGCGGCTCGGCGAGGCGCCGCGCGTGGCCCCGGGCGCGATCGCCGCCGCGGTGATCGCGTTCGCGATGTTCGGCGCGTCGCTGGTCGGCGGGTCGAAGCCGCTGCAGCTGTTCGCGCTGTTCACGCTGATCGCGCTCCCCGTGATCGCCCACGCGCAGACCTGGCCGCGCTGGGTGCCGATGGTCGCCGCGCTGGTCGCCGCCGCGCTGTGCGTCCGCAACGTCGCGCGCCTGCGCGCCGAGATGGACGAGGATCGCGCGCTCGGGGTGCACCCCGACGACTACGCCGCGCTCGCGTCGTGGCTCGACGAACGGACCTCGCCGAACGAGGTCGTGGTCGCGCCGTGGGACGACTTCCCCGGGCTCTTCCTGTTCGGCGCCGACGAGCGCTACGTCGCGGGCTGGAACACGCGCTTCCTCCTCGAGGGCGACGACCAGCGCTTCACCGCGTACTACCTGCTCTATCACGGCGACGTCGCGGATCCCGAGGCGCTCCTCCCGCGCATCTTCGACGGCGCGCGCTTCCTGATCGTGCGTCGCGATCCGCGCACGCCCGGCGAAGCGAAGCTCGCCGCTTCGCTCGAGCACGACACGCACATGGAGTCGGTCGCTTCGCCGTCGCCGGTGTGGCGCGTCTATCGCGTCGCGCGTTAGGGTGCGCGCATGAAGCTCGTGATCGTGCTCCTCGCAGTCGTCATCTCGGCATCGACCGCGTCCGCGCAGAGCGTCCCGCTCGGCAAGGACGAGACGCTCTGGCAGAACGGCGACATGTTGAGCGACCTGAAGACGCCGATCGACTGGAACGGCTTCGAGCTCGTGATCGTCCAGACCAAGCAGCCCGACGGCAAGGTCGGCGGCGTGCTGCGCGCGATCAAGGACGGCAAGGCGACCGACGTCGCGACCTGGCAGCTGTCGAACGCGACCGCGGCGTTCGCGGCCGTGCACGTTCGCAAGGGCAAGGCCGCCTTCGAGTTCGGCCGCGCGATGAACCTCGATGCGCGGGACAACGGCACCGACGCGTACCTCGAGCTGGTCGTGAAGAAGGGCAAGGTCACGACGGGCAAGAAGTGGAGCGGCGATCGCGCGTCGACGCGCCCCGCGTGGGTGAAGGCGATCGATCCCGCGATGTGAGGCGCTACGTCAGCTCGATGTTGCGGAAGCGCACGACCGCGTCGTCGTCTTCCTCCTCGGGCGCGCGCACCTCGCAGCGCACGACGACGTCACCGCCGACGGTCGCGATGCGCACCGGCAGATCCGGCAGGTGTCCGTGGATGCGGCGCTCGGTCGTCGCCCACGTGATGATCGCCTCGATCAGCTCCTCCTCGTCGGGACGGAGGGCGGCGGGAAGATACGTGCTCGCCATCGACTTCATGGCTTCACCTTGGTCCAGCGTGACGTTCTTCCGTGCAACGCGCGTTCCGCGCGCGGTATTGCGCTAGGCGCGCGCAACTCCACAGCCGCACCGCATCAGCTGTCGGCTCGACCCCTCACCCCGCGTCTCCGGACAGCGCGCGGCGCACCAGATCCGGCGGCACCGTGACGCGCGGGACGTCGATCCGTCCGCGGCGGCGCGCCTGGAACCACGAGCGCGGATCGGCGTCGAGGCCGAGCCCGTGCATGAAGTTGTAGAGGGCCTTGCGCAGGCCGTCGGCGAAGAAGTCGTGATCGCAGCCGGTCGGATCGTCGAAGGCGACGTCGTTCTTCGCGAACGTGATCGCGGGCGGCTTGCGCAGCGTGATGCCGAACTGCTCGGGCGCGCGGCCGATCGGGCTGTGCGCGGTCGCCGTGAAGCGGTGCCAGAACGCCGACTGGATGCAGCCCTCGGCGAACAGCTGGCGCACGCGCTCGAGCGCGTCGACGGTCTCCTGCGCGGTCTCGGTCGGGAAGCCGTACATGAGGTACGCGTGCACCATCACGCCGGCCTCGGTGAACGCGCGCGTGACCCGCGCGACCTGCTCGACGGTGACGCCCTTCTTCATGAGCGCGAGCAACCGATCGGACGCGACCTCGAGCCCGCCGCTGATCGCGACGCACCCGGAGCGCGCGAGCAGCCGGCACAGCTCCGGCGTGAACGCGTTCTCGAAGCGCACGTTGCCCCACCACGTGATCGTCACGCCGCGCGCGATCAGCGCCTCGGCGAGCGCGCGCAACGCCGCCGGCGGCGCGGCCTCGTCGACGAAGTGGAAGCCGCTCTGGCCGGTCTCGTCGATCATCGCGACGATCCGATCGACGAGCAGCTCGGCGGGTGCGCGATCGTAGCGCGCGATGTAGTCGAGCGACGTGTCGCAGAACGTGCACTGCTTCCAGTAGCAGCCGTGCGCGATCGTCAGCTTGTTCCAGCGCCCGTCCGACCACAGCCGGTGCATCGGGTTGAGCATCTCGAACAAGGACAGGTAGCGATCGAGCGGCAGGCCCGTGTAGGTCGGCGTGCCGGCGTCGCGCAGCGGCACGTCGTGCACGAGCGCGTCATTGCGGTAGTGCACGCGATGCTCGCGGCGGACGAACGTGCGCAGGAGCGGCCGCGACGGATCGCGCAGGTGCTCGAGCAGCGCGAGCATCGGCGCCTCGCCGTCGTCGACGGTGATGAAGTCGACGTAGTCGAAGACGCGCGGCTCGGTCAGCTCGCGCAGCTCGGTGTTGACGTAGCCGCCGCCGAGCACGATGCGCGTCGCCGGCGCGATCGCCTTGATCGCGCGCGCGATGCGGAGGCCGCCGTAGACGTTGCCGGGGAACGGCGCGGTCAACCCGACGACGTCGGGGCGATGGCGCGCGATGATCTCGGCGGTCAGCTCGTCGAGCATCACGTCGACCAGCGTCGGCTCGCCCTCGAGCGCTTCCGCGAGCGCGTCGAAGGTCGGCGCGCTCGCCGCGAGCCGCTCGCCGTAGCGCGCGAGCTCGAAGTCGGGCGCGATGCCTTCCCGGATCACGTCGGCGAGATCGTCGACGAACAGGCTCGCGAGGTGCTTCGCGCGATCGGCGGTGCCGAGGCCGCCGAACGCCCACGCGAGCGGATCGTCTTCGTCGGCGCCCGGCCCTTGATCGATCGCGGCGAAGCGCGGCCCCTCGGGCAGGAACTCGCGCCCGACGATGCGCAGCGCGAGCCCGGGGTCCTTGCCCTGCAGGAAGCGGATCGCCGCGTCGACGGTCTCGACGTAGCGCTCGCCCTGCTCGAGGAAGCTCTCGATCGCGGGCGGCGGTTCGGCGTCGGTGGCGGCCGCGCGCGCGCGCAGCTCGGCGAGGATGCGCGCGAGGCCGGCGCGCGAGAACACGCGCAGGAACAGCTCGATCGCGAGATCCGCCTGCGCGAGCGCGAGCCCGAGCCGCGCCTCGTGCTGGCGCAAGAACCCGGTCAGATACGCCGTCGCGGGGTACGGCGTGTTCAGCTGGGTCATCGGCGGCGTGACGAGCAGCAGGCGCACGGCGCACCAGTGTACCGTCGGCCTCGTGCGTCTCAACAAGTACCTGAGCGAGAGCGGCGCGTGCTCGCGGCGCGAGGCCGATACGTACATCGCCGAGGGCCGCGTCACGATCAACGGCGAGCGCGCCGCGCTCGGCACCCAGGTCGAAGACGGCGACGACGTCCGCCTCGACGGCGAGCGCGTCGGCGCGGCGCGCAAGAAGTCGCGCCCGGTCTACATCGCGCTCAACAAGCCGCCCGGGATCACGTGCACGACCGAGCGGCACGTCGCCGGCAACATCATCGACTTCGTGAATCACCCCGAGCGCATCTTCCCGATCGGCCGCCTCGACAAGGAGTCGGAGGGCCTCATCCTCCTCACCAACGACGGCGACGTCGTCAACGAGGTGCTGCGCGCCGAGCACAACCACGAGAAGGAGTACGTGGTGGCGGTCGATCGCGCGATCACGCCCGAGTTCGTGCAGTCGATGAGCGCGGGCGTGCGCCTGTCCGACGCGACGACGAAGCCGTGCAAGGTCATCGCGCGCGGACCGAAGCTGTTCTCGATCATCCTCACGCAGGGCCTCAACCGCCAGATCCGCCGCATGTGCGAAGCGTTCGGCTACGAGGTCACCGCGCTGCAGCGGATCCGGATCATGCACGTGAAGCTCGGCGAGCTGCCGCTCGGCCGCTGGCGCAACCTCAACGAGACCGAGGTGAAGGCGCTCTTCCCGTCGGCGCGATCGTCGACGTCCTCGCCGCCTCGTCCGAAATCCGGACCGCCGCCGCGCCGATCCGGACCGCCGCCGCGGCACCGCGGCGGTCGCGGCCGCGGCCGCGGCTAGACCATCGTCTCGTCTTCGAAGTTCATGAACAGGAACGTCCCGCGGGCGCCCTCGTGGAGCGGTCGGCGCCAATGGCGGATGTCCGTGCCGTGGAACGCGACGAACTCGCCGTCGAGCATCCGCGCCTGCAACACGCGTCGGGGCCCGAGCTTCGCCGGCCGCTCGAGGGCGAGCGGCCACGCGCGCGCGCGCGGGACCTTCGGCGTGAGCTCGACCTGCAGCGACACCGTGAGCCCGCCCGAGCCGCCGTCGGTGTGCGGTTCGAGCTCGGAGCCGGGGCGATAGATGCCGAGGTAGGCGCCGGTGGATCGCCACTGCTTGCCGGTGAGCGCCGTGAGCAGCGAGAACAGCTGTCGTTGCAGGAACGCGCTCGCGGCCTCGTCGCGGATCATGCTGCGCCCCTGCGCTTGCTTCGCGCTTCCGAACCAGCCCTCGGCGTCGAGCGCGCGATAGTGGCGCTGCAGCGCGCGCAGTTGGAGCGGCGGGATGCCGAGCGGGAACGGCGTCGTCGTGAGCTGCGTCGCGAGCAGCTCGCGACCGCGCCCGCCGAGCCACGCCGCGCGCTTCGCGTGCGCGCGCCGATCGGCTTCCGACACGAGGATGCCGGCGGCGTGGAACGCCGCGCGCGCCTCGGCGGTCAGCGCCGCCACCGGGCGTCCATCGAGCGTGCGCTCGAGCGCGGACGCCCATCGCGCGGGGACGCGGTACGGGAAGGCGACGCGGGTGACGGGATCTTCGACCCAGACGGTGGGTCCCGATAGGTCGAGCCCGTCCAAGACGAGCTCGCGCGCGAGCGCGCTCGGCACCGGCCGACTCCGATCGAAGTGGACGCCCGCCGCGACGTCGAGCTCCTCTCCGATCGCGCGCGCGCGCGCCGGCGGCGCCTCGAGCGGACACACGAGCCGCGACGGCGCGGAGACCTGCTTCCGGTGCACGAGGACGCCGAGCTCGAGCAGGCGCGCGCGCACCTGCGCGGGCAGCCGCTCGCCGTTCGACGCGCCGTTGATCACCGGCAGCGCCGCCTCGAGCAAGGCCAGGTCGGTGGCTTGCCGCGCGACCAGGTTCCAGCGCCGGAGCCCGGATCCTTTCACCGGTGACTCGACGGCGATCACCGTCTCGCGGCCGTATCGATCAGCGCCGCGGACGACGCGTGTGTTGGGATTTGCGATCATGACCCCTGTGAGTCGCGCCGCCCGAGCTAGTGACAGTCGTGACAGCCGAGCCGCTCACCTCACGGGCAACCTCCGGCACCTCACGCTCACATCGCCGAGCTCACGCCTCTTCTCTACGGTGATCAGTCGTCGCTCTGCAGAGAGATTTGCGCCCGCCGCTGCGCGCGCGAAGCGCGCGCTGTGCGGCGGGCCGGAAAATCTCGTCGCGACGCCGAAGGCGTCGCGGCCCCGCCCCTTGGGCGGGGCGGGGGGCGCGAAGCGACCCCAACGAGATTTGAACTCGTGTCGCCGGCGTGAAAGGCCGGTGTCCTAGGCCTCTAGACGATGGGGTCAGTGAGCCCAGATGGATTCGAACCATCGGCCATCGGCTTAAAAGGCCGGTGCTCTACCGCTGAGCTATGGGCCCTGGCCAAGTGGGCGGCTACTCTGCCCTACAGCCCTAATCGTTTCAAGTCCTCCCGATCTCCTCACGATCGTTGTCGCTTTTTTCTCGTTGCTCCATTGACGACAGACGCGTAGGCTAGCCTACGCAAGCACCGGGAGACGTACATCATGCCCGAGAAGCGCGCCGCCCAGCGGATTCCCGTCCGGCTCCGAGCTCAGTACCGATCGACCGGGATCATCATCGATGGTGAAGTCGAGAGCTTGAGCCGCACGGGCTTGTTCATGCGCGCGGATCTCTTGGACACGCCGGGCACCGAAGCCGTGCTCGTCCTCGATCTCCCCGGGTCCGAAGGTCCGCTCGAGCTGCCCGGCGAGGTGGTCCGCGTCGATCATCGTCCAGGCCGCTCGGGCATGGGCATCCGCTTCGGCGCGCTCGTCGACACCGCGCGCCGGCCGCTCGCGAACTTCATGATCGAGTCGAGCTACTCGACGCTGCGCTGAAGATGCGCTGAAAGCGCTTGCGATCCGCCGGCTTACTGCCTTGATCCGCCGACAGTCGCTTGTATGATGCGACTGGATGACGTGCATGCGCTCGTGACCGCCCCCGGCCCCATCCGCGGCAAGCGCGAGCTGCGCCAGACCGCACGTGACGCGCGCGACGCCATCCCGGCCGCGACGCGCGCGGCCGCCTCGCTCGCGATCGCCGATGCCGTCGACCGCGAGCTCCTCGCGCGCCTCCCGCCGCAGGCGATCGTCGCGCTCTACGCGCCGGTCGCGAGCGAGGTCGACACGCGCCCGATCGGGCTGCGCGCGCTCGCGCGACATCTCCGCGTCGCCTACCCGCGCGTCCTCGCGCCGCACCGCCTCGCGTTCGCGCTCGCCGCGCCCGACGAGCTCGAGCGCGGCGCGTTCAAGATCCCCGAGCCGCGCGCCGACGCGCCGATCGTGTCGCCCGACGCCTTCATCGTCCCGGGCATCGCGTTCGATCGCACGGGCGCGCGCATCGGTTGGGGTCACGGCTACTACGACGCCACGCTCGCCGCCGCGCCCGCGGCGCTCCGCTGCGGCGTCGCCTTCGAATCGCAGCTCGTCGCGTACGTGCCGGTCGATCCGACCGACGCGCACGTCCACGTCGTCATCACCGAACGCGCGGTGCATCGCTGCGCGATCGTCCCCGGAGCTCCATGGATCCCGTGACCCTCATGATCGCCGTGATCGGCGGTCTCGCGGCGGGTGCCGTCATCGGCATCGTCATCGCGCGCTCGAAGAGCCGCGGCGGCGATGCGGCGCGCAAGGCCGCCGAAGAAGAAGCCGAGCGCATCCGCGCCGCCGCCGCCGCCGAGGTCGAGGCGCTCAAGAAGGCCGCCGAGGTCGAGGGCCGCGAGACCGCGCTCAAGCTCAAGGCCGGCGTCGAGGACGAGCTGCGGACGCGCAAGTCCGAGCTCGCGCACAAGGAAGAAGCGCTGGTCGGCAAGGAGCGCGAGCTCGAGCGCGCGCGCAAGGACGCCGAGCGCCGCGCCGCCGAGCTCGAGAAAAAGGAGCGACAGATCCAGGGCAAGGCCGTGCAGGTCGACGCGCTGGTCGAGAAGGCCGAGGCCGCGCAGGCCGACGCGAAGAAGAAGCTCGAGCAGATCGCGGGCCTGTCCGAAGCCGAGGCCCGCAAGCGCCTCGAAGACGAGGTCCGCGCGCAGGCGCAGGCGTCGGTCGCCGGCGAGATCAAGAAGATCGAGGAAGCCGCCGAGCAAGAGGCGGCCGCGCGCGCGAAGACGATCATCGCGACCGCGATCCAGCGCTACGCGAGCGAGTTCGTGCACGAGCGCACCGTCGCGGTCGTGCCCCTGCCCTCCGATGATCTCAAGGGCCGCCTGATCGGCCGCGAAGGTCGCAACATCCGCGCGCTCGAAGCGGCGACCGGGATCGATCTCATCATCGACGACACCGCCGAGTCGATCACGATCAGCTGCTTCAATCCGGTGCGCCGCGAGGTCGCGCGCCTCGCGATCAGCGCGCTGGTCGCCGACGGCCGCATCCATCCGACGCGAATCGAAGAGGTCGTCAAGAAGGCCGAGAAGGACGTCGACAAGGTCTGCAAGGAGGCCGGCGAGCAGGCGGTCTTCGATCTCGGCGTGCATCGCCTGCATCCCGAGCTGGTCCGCGCGCTCGGCTCGCTGAAGTACCGGTCTTCGTACGCGCAGAACCTGCTCGTCCACTCCGTCGAGGTCGGGTACCTCGCGGGCCTCATGGCCGCGGAGATCGGCTACAACGTGAAGCTCGCGCGGCGCGCCGGGCTCTTGCACGACATCGGCAAGTCGGTCGATCACGAGCAAGAGGGCAACCACAGCGAGATCGGCGCCGCGCTCGCGCGCAAGCTCGGCGAGTCGCCGCGCGTGTGCAGCGCGATCGCCGCGCATCACGGCGACGCCCCCGCGACGACGATCCTCGATCACCTCGTCGCGGCGGCGAATCAGCTCTCGTCGGCGCGCCCCGGCGCGCGCCGCGAGCAACTCGCGTCGTACGTGAAGCGCCTCGAGGATCTCGAGGCGATCTGCCGTCGGTTCGGCGGCGTCGACAAGGCGTTCGCGCTGCAAGCGGGCCGCGAGGTCCGCGTCATGGTGCAGAACGATCAGGTCGACGACGCGCAGGCGATGATGCTCTCGAAGGAGATCGCGCGCGCGATCGAGAACGAAGCGGCGTACGCGGGGCAGGTCCGCGTCGTCGTGCTACGCGAGACGCGCGCCTCCGATTACGCGCGGTGAAGCATGACGATCCTGGATGACCTCGACGCACGCGGCTTGATCGCCGACGTCTCGCAGAAGGACGAGCTCGCGAAGCTCATGGCCGCCGGCTCGGTCACGCTCTACGCCGGCTACGATCCGACGTCGTCGTCGCTGCACGTCGGCAACCTGGTGCCGATGATCCTGCAGGCGCGCCTGCAGCGCGCCGGGCACCGGCCGATCGTCGTCGTCGGCGGCGCGACCGGCATGATCGGCGATCCGTCGGGCAAGAGCGCCGAGCGCTCGCTGCTCGACGACGACACGCTCGCGGCCAACGTCGCCGGGATCCGCGCGCAGCTGTCGCGCTTCCTCGACTTCTCGGACGGTGGCGCCTTGCTGGTCGACAACGCCGACTGGTTCCGCAGCGTCGGCTACCTCGAGTTCCTGCGCGACGCCGGCAAGCACCTGACGATCAACTACATGCTCGCGAAGGACTCGGTGAGGTCGCGCCTCGAGGGCGAGAGCGGCATCAGCTACACCGAGTTCAGCTACATGCTCCTCCAGGCGTGGGACTTCGTGCAGCTGTCGCGGAAGTACGACTGCCGCCTGCAGGTCGGCGGCTCCGATCAATGGGGCAACATCACCGCGGGCTGCGAGCTGTCGCGCCGCATCGACGGCAAGCAGCTGTTCGGGCTGGTCGCGCCGCTCCTCCTCGACTCCGCCGGCAACAAGATGGGCAAGACCTCGACGGGCGAGCGCGTCTGGCTCGATCCCGCGCGGACCTCGCCGTACAAGTTCTACCAGTACTGGCTCAACGTCCCCGACGATCAGGTGCGCAAGCTGCTCCTGATCTTCTCGCTGCGCCCGGTCGCCGAGCTCGACGATCTCGTGCAGGCGCACACCGCCGACAGCGCGAAACGGCTCGCGCAGAAGACGCTCGCGCTCGAGTTCACCGCGTGGGTGCACGGCGAAGAGGCGGCGCGGCGCGCGGTCGCCGCCTCGCAGGTCCTCTTCGGCGGCTCGCTCGACGGCCTCGGCGACGCCGATCTCGAGGCGCTCGCCGCCGACGTGCCGCACAGCGAGATCACGAAGGACGAGCTGTCGCGCGGCGTGCCGATCATCGAGCTGCTCGCGTCGCGCTCGCTCTGCGCGTCGAAGGGCGAAGCGCGTCGCCTGATCTCGCAGGGCGGCGTCTACGTCAACAACGTGCGGGTCGAGGCCGCCGACCTCGCGGTGACGACCTCGCACCTCGCGACGCCCAGCTTCCTGCTCGTCCGCTCGGGCAGGAAGAACTACCACTTGCTCCGCGTGATCTGAGCGCGCGGCGGCTACACGCGGCGCGAACGCCGGCGGCCCGCGATCACGATCGCGCCGAAGCCGAGGCCGATCAGCGCGAGCGTGCTGCCGTCCTCGCTGCCGGCGTTGCAGCCGCCGGTCTCGCCGCCGTCGCCGCCGGTCGGCCAGCACACGCCGCCGTTGCCCGCGGGCAAGCACGAGAAGCCGCTCGGGCAGCCGTCCATCATGTTCACGTCGCACGGCGCGACGCAGACCTTGGTGCCGCTGCCGTCGGTCGCGCACGACATCGACGCGCACTCGGTGTCCATCGTGCACGGCGTGCCGAGGCCGCCGGGGACGCCGCCACCCGGGACGCACTTGCCGTCGACGCAGACGTCATCGCCGCTGCAGCCGCCGTCCTTCGTGCACGCGGGGCCCTCGGTGACCGTGACCTGCGCGTCCGCGGTCGCGCCGAAGACGTCGTACGCGGTGACCTTGATCGTGTGCGAGCCCTGCGCGAGCGTCCCCGGCGCGCTCCACTTGAACGGCGGCTTGGTCACCGAGCCGATCAGGCTGCCGTCGATGCGGAGCTCGACCTTGTCGATGCCGTCGCTGTCGGTCGCCGTCGCGACGACGTCGAACAGCGGCGTCACGGTCGCGCCGTCCGCCGGCGCGCTGATCGCGACCGTCGGCGGCGTCGGCGGCCCGCTCGGGCCGAACAGCGCGAGGATCGTCTTCACCTCGTCCTGGGTCGCCTTGCCGTTGCCGCTGCACGTGTGCGTCGCCTGGCCGCCGGTGCCGGAGCACGTGAGGCCGAACGGCGACTTGCCGCCCTGGCAGTCGCTGCCGCACTTCTCGGCGTCGTGATAGATGCGCATGCCGCTGTACGAGTTGTAGGTCAGCGGATCGGTCTTATCGACGACGTGATCGAGCGACCACGTGTGCGCGATCTCCTGCGCGGCGACCGCGCAGATCTCGGTGGGGTCGTTGCCGAACACGTCGGCGAAGTCGAACACCAACGCGTTGGGCAGGTACGGATCGCAGACGCCGATGTCTTGGCAGGGGAAGTCGGCGACGCCGCCGATGCCGAAGCCCTGGCTGCCCATGATCTCCTCGGGCGAGCCGGCGACCATCACTTCGTAGTGCGGCGTGGTGCCCGGGTCGACGTCGGTGATCTGGACGTTGAACTGCGAGAAGGTGGCCTTCATGCAGGTCATGACCTTCTGCCAGCTCGCGTCGCCGTAGCTCCAGGCCCCGAGCGTGCCGGTCTGCGACGCGATGTCGGAGGTGTCCTTGGTCGCGTCGGTCTCGCCGGGGGTGACCTTGCAGCCGTTCGGCTTGCAGGGGTTCATGAAGATGATGTGCGTGTCGGCCTGCGCGGACAGCGCGCGCCGATCGTGGCGAGGCGTCATCATGTGCATGACGTCGCGGGGACGTTCCTGTGCCTGAGCGAAGGCCTCGACACTGACGAGAGCGAGAGCGATCCAGAGCGTGCGCGCGCGTGAAAGCCTCATGCGAAGTTCGTAAGCCGCCGCGTGCGCGCCGCGCGACGATCCTCGCGCAACACCCACTGGCTTCCGCGCTCGCCAGCAAGTCGAGTTGCTGCGCGCTCGCCTCTACGATGCGCCGACACGTCTGCCAGCAACTGCTTGTCAGCCCACACGCTCACGAACGCCTCTCGCGCCACCAGAACCGAAAAAGGCGAAAGGCCCGCGCTTGATTGCGCGAGCCTTTCAAACCCCGGCGGCGTCCTACTCTCCCACAGAGTTTCCCCTGCAGTACCATCGGCCCTGGAGAGCTTAACTTCCGTGTTCGGGATGGGAACGGGTGTGGCCTCTCCGGCGTAGCCACCAGGAAAAACGAATGAAGTGCGAGTTGGC
>DATJIA010000218.1:0-33428 GCA_035493675.1 Kofleriaceae bacterium
CATCCGGCGACGCCGAGGTAGGTCAGCAGGATCGGCTTGCGATCGGTCGCTCGCTCGGTCGCGCGCCGCTGCGCCGCACCACCGCACGCCGCCGCGATCGCGATCAAGAACGCTACGCTCCGCATCGCGGCCCAACTCGCGCGGTCAGCCGCGGATCTTCTTCACCTCGGCGAAGAAGAGATCGATCTCCTCGGCCTTGGTGTAGAAGTGCGGCGCGATGCGGATGCCGACGCCGGGGCGGTGATCGCAGAAGAAGCTGCGGCGGTTGAGCTCGCGGCAGACGTCGGCCGAGCCGATGAAGTCGAAGACGACCGAGCCGCCGCGCACGGCGACCGGGCGCGGCGAGCTCAGCTTGAAGCCGAGCTCGTCGACCCAGTCGATGATCTTCTGCGTCATGACGAGGCTCTTCGCGCGGATCTTGGTCGCGCCGATCTCGGCGATGATCGATTGGCCCGCGCGCGCCTGGTAGAGCGCGGCGACCGCGGGCGTGCCGCCCATGTAGCGCCAGACGCCCTCGGCATAGGTCTGGCCGGGCATCGTGAAGGCGAACGGCGACTCGTTGCCGAACCAGCCCGTCACGCGCGGCGAGAACTTGCCGACCAGATCCTTGCGCACGTAGAGCCACGCCGCGCCGGGGCCGCCGCACAGGTACTTCACCGAGCCGCCGCACGCGAACGACACGCCGAGGTCCACCACATCCAAAGGAAGCGTGCCGATCGATTGATAGCAATCGAGCACGACGTGCGCGCCGACCGACTTCGCCTTCGCGCAGATCTTCTTGGCGTCCTGGATGTACGCCGACGAGAAGATCACGTGCGACATCGGGACCAGCAGCGTGTGCTCGTCGATCGCGTCGCACATCGCGTCGGTGTCGATCGTCTGGCCGTCGGCGGACGGCACCAGCACGCACTTCGCGCCGCGGCGCTCCTCGGCCTGCCAGACGTACGACACCGTCGGGAACTGCAGCGCCTCGTACACGACCTTGTTGCGCGAAGGCTCGTAGTCGAAGCACGACGCGAGCACCGCCATGATCGACGACACGTTGGTGTGCATGATCACCGTGCCCTCGGGGGCGCTGATGATCTTCTCGATCCGGCGCGCCGCGCGATCGACCTCGGGCAGCCAGTCGCCCCACGCGGTGATCGACTTGGTCGCCCACTGCTCCGCGAACTCCGCCAGGTCCTTCCCCGCCTGCGCCGGCACGCAGCCGAGCGAGTGCGAGATGAAGTGCACGCACTTCTCGAGCGCCGGGAACTTGGCGCGGTACTCGAGGAGCGAGTCGGCGACGGGATCACCCATGGTAGCCGTGGTCCTTTCCCTTGGCGGCCATCTGCGCGGTCCACTCGGCGAAGACCTCGTCGCGCACGTCCCAGAGCTTCGGGAAGAAGCGCTGCTTCATGCCGTGCGCGAGCAGATCGCTCGGCTTGCCCTTGAGCGACGGCGTGCCGGTGCCGATGATGCGATAGACCATCATGAGGTGGCGCTGCCGCCACGTCTGGAGCAGCTGGTCGTAGTCGACGAGCCCCTCACAGAGCAGGTGGAGCTCCTCGTGCTCGTGCGGGTGCTCGTAGATCGTGCGCAGCGTGACGCCGCGGCGATCGAGGAACGCCGCGAACGCGGGCCACACGAGCTCGCCGGGCAGGCGCAGCATCGTGCGGAAGCCGGGCGACTCCTGACCCGAGCCGCGCCCGAGCCCGGTGCGGATCGTCATGTAGTCGACCGGCGTGAGCGTGTCGAGGAGATCGAGCTGGGTGACCAGCACGCGCTGGATCATCGTGATCCGCTTGAGCGTGTGGATCGCGCGCGGGACCTTGTCCTCGGCGAGGAGCGCGCTGAAGAAGCGCAGCTCGTGCTCGATCAGCTTCATCCACAGCTCGGAGGCTTGATGGATGATCTGGAATTGCATCTCGTCGTGGCAGGTCAGCGCCTCCGGCGCCTTCTGCAACGACAAGAGCTCGTCGGTGCGGATGTACTTCTCGTATTCGGTGGCCGCCACGCTCGGTTCGTACCACGACTACGAGCGCGAGCCGCGCGCGGATCGGTCGACGCAGCTCGTCATCGTTTGCAGTCGCACGTGTCCTTGATCGTCGGCGTGCCGTTGCCCGCGGGGACGAGCTGCTTCTGCGATGCGTCCCACGTGTAGTCCTGGACGATCGCCTTCTGGTGCTTGCACGCGGGGCCCTTGCCGTCGCCGGTCGACTGGCCGCCGTCGGGCGCGCGGGTCACGCGCAGCGCGCCCTTCACGACCTGCACCGCGCCGACCGGGCCGATCGTGCACGCGCCCGACGCCTTCTCGTCGGGCGACGCGAGCTGCGTCGAGCCGGCCTCGAACGTCAAGAGCGGCATGAGATGCCCATCGACGACATGGAGCACCATCTTCAGCTCGTTGTCGCCGGCACCCGCCGGCATCGAGCAGGTGAGCACGATCGAGTCCTGGCCCTTGATCAGCGCGACCGACGACAGCATCGGCGTGCAGTTGTCGGGCACGCGCAGCGCATCGAGGATCTGATCCTCCTTGTCCGGAGGACGCATCGCGAGCATGGTCGAGCAGCTGTCGTCGTCGCAGGTCGGCGCGGGCAGCGTGAAGATCTTCGCGCTCGCGCCGTTCGCGCCGAGCTTGCCCGAAAGGCGCGAGGTCGCGCGGCCGACCGGGAAGACCTTGCACTCGGGGCCGCCGCCGCAGGGATCGTCCGGACCGCCGCCCACGATCGACGCGATCGCGCGGCCGCCCGGCAGCCACACCTGGTAGACGACCTCCGAAATGTGGTGACCGATCAGCTGCGCTTTCTTCGCGCCCTTCACCTGATCGCCGCACGCCGACGTCAGCTCCTTCGGCAAGGCGCCGTCGGCGTGCGCGGAGACCGCGAAAAATGGTGCGACCATGACAGTCGTAAGTATGCATTTATACATTGTGTTTTAGCCCGATTTTAGCACTCTGCCGCCACCCCTTGCCAACGCGCGCGGGGGTGGTTATGGCTCTCGTCACCAAGAGGAAACGGAGAGGACTTCATGAAGATTCGCCCGCTGCACGATCGCATCCTGGTCAAGCGCCTCGACGAAGAGAGCAAGACCGCTGGTGGCCTGTTCATCCCGGACACCGCGAAGGAGAAGCCCATCCAAGCGAAGGTCGTCGCCGTCGGCGCCGGCAAGCGCGACAAGGACGGCAAGTTGATCCAGCCGGAAGTGAAGGCCGGCGACCGCGTGCTGTTCAGCAAGTACAGCGGCACCGAAGTGAAGATCGACGGTGAAGAGCACCTGATCATGCGCGAGGACGACCTCCTCGCGATCCTCGACTGAGACCCCCGACAACCACAAGCGCAGAAGAGAGAACGAACATGGCAGCCAAAGAGATCGTCTTTTCCTCGGCCGCGCGTGCGGAAATCGCGAAGGGGCTCAACCTCCTCGCGAACGCCGTGAAGGTCACCCTCGGCCCCCGCGGTCGCAACGTCGTCATCGAGAAGTCGTGGGGCTCCCCGACGGTGACCAAGGACGGCGTCACGGTCGCGAAGGAAGTCGAAGTCGAGAACAAGTTCCAGAACATGGGCGCGCAGATGGTGAAGGAGGTCGCGTCGAAGACCTCCGACGTCGCCGGTGACGGCACCACCACCGCGACCGTCCTCGCGCAGGCGATCTACAACGAGGGCGCGAAGCTCGTGGCCGCGGGCCTGAACCCGATGGACCTCAAGCGCGGCATCGAGCAGTCGGTCACGACGATCGTCGACAAGCTGCACGAGATGAGCGTGCAGACCAAGGGCAAGAAGGACATCGCCCAGGTCGGCACGATCTCGGCGAACGGCGACGAGTCGATCGGCAACATGATCGCCGAGGCGATGGAGAAGGTCGGCAAGGAAGGCGTGATCACGGTCGAAGAGGCCAAGACGCTCACGTCGGAGCTCGACGTCGTCGAGGGCATGCAGTTCGATCGCGGCTACCTGTCGCCGTACTTCGTGACGGACAGCGAGCGCAT
This sequence comes from Kofleriaceae bacterium, assembly GCA_035493675.1. Taxonomy (GTDB): domain Bacteria; phylum Myxococcota_A; class Polyangia; order Haliangiales; family Haliangiaceae; genus JAIOQA01. The sequence goes on from DATJIA010000218.1 coordinate 3,968, forward strand.
GGAGGCGGTCATGAACGACGCCTTCGTGCTCACGCACGAGAAGAAGATCTCGAACATGAAGGACCTCCTCCCGGTCCTCGAGCAGGTCGCCAAGCAGGGCCGCCCGCTCGTCATCATCTCCGAGGACGTCGACGGCGAGGCGCTCGCGACGCTGGTCGTCAACAAGCTGCGCGGCACGCTCCAGGTCGTCGCGGTCAAGGCGCCGGGCTTCGGCGATCGCCGCAAGGCGATGCTGCAGGACATCGCGGTCCTGACCGGCGGCAACGCGATCACGGAGGACCTCGGCCTCAAGCTCGAGAACGTCACCCTCGCCGACCTCGGCCGCGCCAAGCGCATCGTCGTCGACAAGGACAACACGACGATCATCGAGGGCGCGGGCAAGAAGGACGCGATCGACGCGCGCGTGAAGACGATCCGCCGCGAGATCGAGGAGACCTCGTCGGACTACGATCGCGAGAAGCTCCAGGAGCGCCTCGCGAAGCTGGTCGGCGGCGTCGCGGTCATCCGCGTCGGCGCGGCGACCGAGGTCGAGATGAAGGAGAAGAAGGCGCGCGTCGAGGACGCGATGCACGCGACCCGCGCGGCCGTCGAGGAGGGCATCGTCCCCGGTGGCGGCGTGGCGCTCATCCGCTGCATCCCGCTGCTCGACAAGCTCACGTTCAACGATGACCGCCGCTACGGCGTGAACATCGTGCGCCGCGCGCTCGAGGAGCCGCTGCGCCAGATCGCGGGCAACGCCGGCCTCGACGGCTCGATCGTCGTCGCCAAGGTCAAGGAAGGCCAGGGCTCGTTCGGCTTCAACGCCGCGAAGCTCGAGTACGAGGACCTCGTCGCGTCGGGCGTGATCGATCCGACCAAGGTCGTGCGCACCGCGCTCCAGAACGCGTCGTCGGTCGCGGGCTTGATGCTCACGACGGAGACGTTGATCGCGGAGAAGCCGAAGAAGGAAGAGAAGTCGGCCGGTGGTCACGACCACGGCGGCGGCTACGAAGACTGAAGCAGAGGGGGCCTCGGGCCTCGGGCTTCGGGCTTCGGCCAGAACCCAGAAGTAGGCGGGCGGCTGCGAGAGTGGCCGCCCGTCGGCTTTTTCGGTACGACGTCGCCATGAGATCGAGCGCGCTGGTGGTGATCGCGGCGTGTGGAGCGAGCGCGAAGCCGGTGGCCGCGCCGGCGAAGGGCGCGGTGCCGGCGGCGCACTACGCGGCGCTGTTCGAGGCGGGGAAGTCGTGGCGGTATCACGTCAAGGCGAAGATCCAGATGTACGAGCCCGACGATCCGAAGGCGGACGCGAGCGGCCAGGTGATCGAGGACAGCGAGCACGACGCGACCTGCGCCGTCGCCGAGGCGCGCGCCTGGAAGGGCGGCGTGATGAGCCGCGTCGAGTGCGACCAGGCGATCAGCGACAGCAACGATCCGCTCACCGGCGCGTGGGTCGCCGACGCGCGCGGCTTGTGGCGCGTCGATGAATTGCCGGAGAAGGGCGACCCGGATCTCGCCGATGCGCGCATGGTCATCGCGTCGGCGCCGACCGCGGGCAAGCACGAGCAGAAGGGCACCGGCGACGAAGAAGGCTTCGGCGAGTCGACCGAGATCGTCGCCGAGGGCAGCGGCTGGTGCGTCACGTACACGTCGTGGGGCGGCGACGAGTCGTACGACACGCTGTGCTTCGCCGGCGGCGTCGTGCGCGGCGCGGCGGGATGGGCCGGCGGCAGCTCGCACGAGACCACGTTCGAGCTGATAAGGTGAGCGCCGCCATGAAGTGGATCCCGATCGCGCTCGCGTTGTGCGCGTGCCGCGCGCCGAAGCCACCCGCCAAGGGCGAGTTCGAGCCGGCCGCGCCGTACGCGATGCTGTTCCGCCCGTACCAGAGCTGGACGTATCACGTCGCCGCCGGCGCTCAAGACGTCGAAGACGACACCGCGACCAGCGTCGTCGTGAAGTGCCGAACGGACAAGGTCGTGCCGTTCCGCGGCGGCGTGACGAGCCACATCCGGTGCGACCTGCCCACGTCGATCAGCGACGAGACCGGCGAGTTCCCCCTCGACGGCGTGTGGATGGCGAACGAGATCGGCCTCTGGCACGTCACGCCCGGCATGCCGCCGACGCTCGACAACGCGACCTTGATCCTCGAGGCGAGGCCGAGCGAGGGCCACGTCGATCCCGATCGACTGACCGGCAACGACGAGTTCGCCGAGATCGCGAAGCGCGACGACGCTTGGTGCGCGACCCATCACCAGCACCTCGACGTCGAGAACTACTCGACGATGTGCTTCGGCGGCGAGGGCGTGCGCTCCGGCGCGTACGGCTGGAAGGATTCGTCGGCCTCGCACGACGCGCGCTTCGAGCTGGCCCGGTGATCACGATCGCGAACGCGGTGGTCGCGCACTACGCGAAGGTGAAGCGCGATCTGCCGTGGCGCCGCACGCGCGATCCGTATGCGATCTGGGTCAGCGAGATCATGCTGCAGCAGACGCGCGTCGCGACCGTGATCCCGTACTGGGAGCGGTGGATGGCGCGCTTCCCGACGGTGGGCGCGCTCGCCGACGCGCCGCTCGACGACGTGCTCGCGGCCTGGGCGGGGCTCGGCTATTACTCGCGCGCGCGCAACCTGCACGCGGGCGCACGCGAGGTCGCGGCGCGCGGCGTCCCCGCGACCGCGGCGGCGTGGCGCGAGGTCAAGGGCATCGGCGCGTACACCGCGGGCGCGATCGCGTCGATCGCGTTCGGCGAGCGCGCGCCGCTGGTCGACGGCAACGTCGCGCGCGTGCTCGCGCGCGTGCTCGGCATCGACGACGACGTGAAGTCCGCGCGCGGCAGTCGCCGCGTGTGGCAAGAAGCCGACGCGCTGATGCGCGCGCTCCCCGACGGCGCGGCGCCCGGCGATCTCAATCAAGGCTTGATGGAGCTCGGCGCGACCGTCTGCGCGCCGCGCGCGCCGAGCTGCCTCGCGTGCCCGCTCCGTCATCTATGTGTGGCCTACCGCGACCGCCGCCAGGACGAGCTGCCGGTCGTGCCCGCGCGCAAACGCGCCGCCGATCTCCCGCGGCTCGATCGCGAGGCGCTCTGGATCGAAGATCGCGGCCGGATCCTGCTCGCGCGCCGCCGCCCCGACGGCCTGTTCGGCGGGCTGTGGGAGCTGCCCGCCGCCCTGCCCGGCATCGCGATCTCCGTCGGAGATCCGATCCTCACGCACGAACAGACGCTCTCGCATCGGCGACTCCGCATCACCGTCCGCACCGCGCGTGTAACGAAGCCGGGGGCTCGCGCGTCTCTTGGCAAATGGAGCGATCCGAGCTACGACGCCGTGTCCTGGCACCCGATCGCGCAAGCGGCGGGGCTGGGTATCTCGTCCGCGACCGCCGCGATCGTTCGTCGGCGGCTGGCAATGAACCACGTGGAGTCGTCATGGAGCTCGATCCCGAAGCGCTCGCCCTCTTCAAGGACGGATACGCCAAGATCCTCCAAGGCCTCGCGAAGCTCGGCTACGACACGAGAGACGAGAACTTCAGCGGCACCGCCGCGCGCGCGGCGAAAGGCTTCCACGAGCTCGTCCACGACTCGGCGCAGGTGAAGGCCGCCGTCGAGCAGCTGCTCTTGAAGACGTTCCCGGCGAAGTACACCGAGATGGTGATCTCGAAGGACAACACCGCGTTCGGCGTGTGTCCGCATCACCTGCTGCCGGTCGTCTACAAGATCTCGCTCGCGTACATCCCGACCAAGAAGGTGCTCGGGCTGTCGAAGCTGTCGCGCCTCGCCCGCATGATGGCGCGCGGTCCGCGCCTGCAAGAGGATCTGACGCACGAGCTCGCGATGATCCTCCACGAGCAGCTCGACTCGCAGGGCAGCGCGGTCCACATCGAGGGACTGCACATGTGCATGGCGTCGCGCGGCGTCGGCGCGCACGAGGCCCGTCTTGTTACGTCGGCGGTGCGCGGAGTCTTCCTCGACTCGCTCGCGACCCGTGACGAATTCATCAAGCTCGTGACCACGCCGAGCGCGCAGTTCCTGTGATCTGATTCTTGGCGCACAGTTACGCGTGTGACTTCACATCGTGCGGCGAGGCCACTCTTTGCCGCATGGATTACTCGTTCGAGGGGACACGCACCGATCACGACGTCGCGCGCGACCGTGATCCGATCTGTCCGGGGCGCGTCAGCGTCACGTCGCGCATGCCGCCGCGGCCGCGCGCCGAGAGCGTGCAGTGCAAGGCCGAGGTGACGCCGTCGCCGCGCGCCGATCACGCGGTGTGGGCGCTGATGACCGGCACCGCGTCGAGCGATCAGTACGCGCACGCCGAGGAGCTGTGCGTGCAAGCGGACGTCGGCGCGATCGGCGGCGCGGATCCGCTCGCGATCGCGTCGGCCGGCGTGCGCGGCGGCGGCGGCGCGCTGCCGCACTTCGACGCGATCCAGCGATCGTTCGGCCATCACGACGTCGGCGGCGTGCGCGCGCACGTCGGCGGCGACGCGGCGACCGCGGCCGGCGCGATCGGCGCGCGCGCGTACGCGACCGGCGACGACGTCGCGTTCGCGTCGTCGCCCGATCTGCACACGGCGGCGCACGAGGCGGCGCACGTCGTGCAACAGCGCGGCGGCGTGCGGCTCGCGGGCGGCGTCGGCGCGGCCGGCGATCCGTACGAGCGGCACGCCGACGCGGTCGCCGATCTGGTCGTGCGCGGCGAGAGCGCGCAGTCGCTGCTCGACACCATGGCGCACCGCGGAAGCGCGGGCGGCGCGGCGGTGCAGCGCGCGCTCGTCATGTTCTCGAGCCAAGCGCAGGCGATGCAGCGCCTGCATCAGCTCCTCCGCGCCGCGCCCGGCGATCGCGACGCCGTGTCCGCCGAGCAGGCCGAGGCGATCGTGCAACAGATCGATCGCGGGCTCGCGCGCACGTTCACCGTGATGGCGTCGGGCATCGCGCTCGACTTCACCGTCGGGCGCGACGAGTACCGCATCAACGTGCCGTTCGCGCAGGCGCAGGAGATCCGCCGGCTCGCCGCGGCGCGCATCACCGCCGACACCGCCGTCGCCGAGTGCAGCGCCGAGGGCGACACCGCGACCGCGCACGTCACACCCGGCGGCGTGCGGATCGCGCGCGTGCAGATCACGTCGCCCGGTGAGCGCATCTTCGCCGGCGTCGCCGCCTTGATCGCCGGCATCTCGGGCAGCCCCGGCGACGAGCTCGAGATCGAGGCGCACTTCGACTTCCCGCTGACCGGCATGGGCATGGCGTCCTTCATGATGAACATGCGCGTCGAGCACGCGCGCGCCGGCGAGCACGAAGGCGAAGGCTACCTGGTCAGCGGTCAGTTCCAGGGTGGCATCGGGCTCGGCATCCCCGGTAGCGCCCGCGCGGCGCTGCTCGCCGGCGTCGCCGTCGAGGGCCGCGGCCACGATCCCGACTCGTGCACGTCGATGCTCGGCCTCTCGCTCGATCACGCGATCGGGACGCTCTGCCAGCCGCTCGCCGACGCGATGTTCGGCCGCACCTACGCGGCCCACGCGATGGCGGCGATGCACGAGGGTGACTACGCGGACTCCGCCGGCATGGTCGGCGCCGACGTCCGCGCCGAAGGCCACGGCCCCGCCCACGGGTCGGGCATCGAGGTCGCCGCGGGTCTCTCGGATCACTGGCGCGCGTCCGGGGAACACGGCGAGACCGAGCAGAGCTACGTCGACTTCGACATGCACATCCAGGCCACCCTGGCGCATCCCATCGCGGTGCAGGTCGGCTTCGACGTGCACGTCGCGGCCGGCCACGGCGATCACCCGCCCGATCAGCTGAAGGCGCGGTTCCGGCTGGGGGCCCACGCCGCCGGAGGGGCGTTGGCCGCGGGCTTGGTCGCCGAGATCCTGCAACAGCTCGAGGGCGCGCTCGCCCCGCCGCAGGCGGCGCCGGCGCGGCGATCCACGCGCGCGGCGATGCGCGAGATCAACACGCTGTCGAGCGGCGCGCAGGATCTGGTCACGCAGGGCCTCCTGCAGAGCGCGGCCCACGGCATGGGCGAGGTCGGCATCGAGTTCGAGCTCGATATCGTCGAGCGCGCATGGCACGTGCGGATCGTCGAGGAGGCCGGGATGGACTTCGAGGCGGGCGAAGGCCGCTACGAGCACCTCACCGACATCACGCCGCCGACCGGCGGAGCGGCCCACGAGGGCCACGAGGCGCACTAACGATCGAGGATGCCGCGCTCGCGCGCGAGCTCGCGCAGCTTCTCGGTCGCGAGCTGGAAGCGCTTGCGCAGGCGCGCGGCCTCGCGCGTCAGCTCGTCGTCGGGGAGATCGTCGTCGGCGAGCGCGGCGGCGATCTCGCGCCACTCCATGTTCTTGTCGACGCGCAAGATCAAGAGCGCCTGATCGATCTCGGGCAGCTCTTCGCGCAGGCGGCGCACTTCGGACTTCACCTCGGTCTTCACGTAGACGAGCGTGGTGGTCTTGATGCGCTCGGCGAGCTCCTGCACCTGAGAGAGCGGGACGTTGCGCTCGGCGCGTCGCGAGCCGGAGGTCGCCCAGCGGGTCGCGGCGTTGCGCGCGATGCGGTGCGCCCACGCGCGCAGCGAACAGCGCCATTGGAAGCCGGGCACGCCGCGCCAGAGATCCTCGGCGAACAGCGAGAACGCCTCGGCCGCGTCGGAGTCGGAGCGGAGGCGCGCGGCGAGCACGCCGAGGATCTCGGGGCCGTAGCGCTCGAGGGCGAGCGTGGTCGTGCCGTCGAAGTCGCCGGCGCGCCATGAAGAGCGCAGGTCGTCCTCGGCGTCGGCCATGTTAAGAAGAGTATCCGATGTCGGGGGACGCGACCGAGGAGAGCGGGCCGTACGACTCGTTCCTGCGCGAAGCGGCGCGCGTCACCGACGGCGCGCCGGGGGTGGGCACCGCGCCGCTCGCCGCCGGCGCGCGCTTGTGCGGCGATCGCTTCGAGATCGCGCGCGATCTCGGCAAGGGCGGCATGGGCGTCGTGTACGCGGCGCACGATCGTCACCGCGGCTGCGACGTCGCGGTGAAGACCTTGCGTGCGGCGACCCTCGACGCGCTGCATCGCCTGCGCGACGAGTTCCTCGTCGTGCACGATCTCGCGCACCCGAACCTGGTCTCGCTCGGCGAGCTGTTCGACGACGCCGGCCGCTGGTTCTTCACGATGGAGCTGGTCGACGGGCGCGACTTCCTCGCGCACGTGCGGCCCGACGGCGTGCTCGATCTCGATCGCCTGCGCGGCGCGATGGCGCAGCTCGCCTCCGGGCTCGGCTTCTTGCACGCCGCCGGGATCGTGCACCGCGACGTCAAGCCGTCGAACGTCTTGGTCGCGGGCGAGCGGGTCGTCCTGCTCGACTTCGGGCTCGCCGGCGCGGCGGGCGGCGCGACGATCGCGGGGACCTTGCCGTACATGGCGCCGGAGCAGCACGACGGCGGCGCGGTCGGGCCCGCCGCCGATTGGTACGCGACCGGCGTGATGTTGTGGAGCGCGCTCGCGGGGCGCCTGCCGTTTCGCGACGAGGCGGCGAAGCGCGCGGGCGCGCCCGCCGTCGACGGGCCGCGCGAGCTGGTCGAGCTCGCGCGCGCGCTGCTCGATCCGGATCCGGCGGCGCGCCCCGGCGACGCCGCGATCGCGCGCGCGCTCGGCGCGACGATCACGCCGGCGGCGCCGATCACGCCGTTCGTCGGGCGCACGCGCGAGCTCGCCGAGCTCGGGCTCGCGTGGAGCTCGGCGCGCCAGGCGACCAGCGCGGTGCTCGTGCGCGGCGGATCGGGCGCGGGCAAGTCGGCGCTGATCGCGCAGTTCGCGCGCGAGCTGCGCGACGACGGCGCGCTCGTCTTGGTCGGGCGATGTCACGAGCGCGTCGCGATGCCGTACAAGGCGGTGCACGGGATCGCGGCGGCGCTCGCCGCGCACCTGCGCGACGACGCGGCCGCGCGTCATCTTGCATCGGGGGCGCGCGATGTGGCGCTCCTGCCCGCGGTCTTCCCCGCGCTCGCCGAGCTCGCGCAGCCGGCCGCGGCCACGCCGGTGATCCGCGATCCGGTGCAGCAGCGCACGCGCGTGTTCGACGCGTTCGCGGATCTGATCGCGCGCATCGCCGCGCAGCGCCCGCTCGCGATCGTGATCGACGACGCGCAGTGGGCCGATCGCGACGGCCTCGAGCTCCTGCAGCACGCGATGCTCGCGGCGCCGCGCACGCTGGTGCTCGCCGCCGCGCGCGACGTCGCGCTCGACGACGCCGCCGCGTGGCTGGCCGGGCGCACGATCACCGTCGGCGCGCTCGAGCCGCGTGACGCCGAGGAGCTCGCGCGCCAGCTCGGCGGCGATGCCGCGGCCGGCGCGATCGCGCGCGAGGCCGCGGGCCATCCGCTGCACATCGCGGAGCTGACGCGGCACTGGGATCGCGGGCAGGCCGGCCCCGCGCCGCGGCTCGAAGAAGCGCTTGCCTCGCGCGTCGCCGCGCTGCCGCCCGATCACGCGCGCACGCTCGTGTTGGTCGCGCTCGCCGGCGCGCCGGTGCCGCAGGCGATGATCGGCGCCGCCGCGGCGCTCGACGGCGGCGCGTGGTGGAGTGCCTTGGCGGCGCTGCGCGCGGCGAGCCTCGTGCGCACGCACGGCCCGCGCGGCGGCGACGCCGTCGAGCCCTACCACGATCGCGTGCGCGAGACGGTCGCGGCCGCGCTCGACGCGTCCGCGCGCCGGCGCGCGCATGACGATCTCGCGGTCGCGATCGAAGCGAAGCATCTCGGCGACGAGCGGCCCGATCTGCTCGCGTACCACCTCGCCGCCGCCGATCGCACGAGCGACGCCGCGATCTGGTACGAGCGCGCCGGCGATCACGCGGCGCGCGCGCTCGCGTTCGATCGCGCGGCGTCGCACTTCACGCACGCGATCGACCTCGGCGTCGCGGCGCACGCGAAGCTCGGCGACGCGCTCGCCAACGCGGGCCGCGGCGCGCCCGCCGCCGAGGCGTATCTCACGGCCGCTGCTTCCAGCAATGGCGACGACGCGCTCGAGCTGCGCCGGCGCGCCGCCGAGCAGCTGCTGCGCTCGGGCCGCATCGACGACGGCATCGCGATCATCGAGGAGGTCCTGCGCGAGGTCGGCCTGCCCTCGGTCCATCGCCGCTGGCCGATCGCCGCGCTGCTCGGCCAGCGCGCGCTCCTGCGCGTGCGCCGCGCGCGCGGGCCGGCGGCGCGCACGCCCACCGACGACGATCGCCGCCGCCTCGCCTGCTGCTGGTCCGCGGTCGTCGGCCTCGCGATGGCGTCGCCGCTGCGCATGACCGAGTACCAGGCGCGCCACCTGCGGCTCGCCCTCGCCGCCAACGATCCGCGGCGCATCGCGCTCGGCATGGCGTTCGAGGCGACCGCCGCGGCGCTGCCCGGCCCGCCCGCGCGCCGCGCGCAGGATCTGCTCGACGAGACCCGCCGCTGGGCCGAGAAGGTCGGCGAGCCGTTCGCCGAGGCGTACGTCGAGATGGCGGCGGGCGCGATCGCGTTCTTGTGCGGGCGCTGGCGCGAATCGCTCGCCCACTGCGACGCCGCCGAGCGGCTCTACCGCAACGAGTGCGTCGGCGTCGCGTGGGAGCTCGGCTCGACGCAGCGGATGTCGCTCACGTGCCTATGGCACATGGGGCGGATCGCCGAGCTGAAGAAGCGGATCTCGCGCGCGCTCGACGAGGCCGATCGCCGCGGCGATCTCTACGCGGCCACCCAACTGCGCACCGTGCTGCAGCCGAACGTCTGCTTGATGGACGATCGCGAGGCCGATGCGCGCGCCGAGCTCGCGCGCGCGAAGCTCGGCCTGCCGCAGCGCGAGATCACGCTGCAGCACTGGCAGTACATGCAGGCGCGCGGGCTGTGCGAGCTCTACGCCGGCGATCCGCGCGCGGCGCTCGCGATCTTCGACGAGGAAGTGCCCGTGTTCCGGCGCGCGTACTTGTTCCGCGTGCAGGCGGTGCGCGCGTTCACCGCGTTCGTGCAGCTCGCGGCGCGGCTCGGCGCGCTCGCGCAGGGCGGCGATCGCAAGCTCGAGGGCGCGATCGCGAAGCAGCGCGCGAACCTCGATCAAGGCGATCTCGAGCGATCGGTCCCGATGCTCGTCGACGCCGAGCTCGCGGTCCTGCGCGGCGATCTCGAGGTCGCCGCGATCCGCTACCGCAGCGCGGCGGCCGGCTTCGAGGCGGTCGACATGACCTTGATCTCGTCGGCGGCGCGCTGGCGGCTGGGCGAGCTGCTCGGGGGTGACGAAGGTCGCACGCTCCGGACCGAGGTCGAGGCGCGGCTCGCCGGCGAGGGCGTCGCGCGGCCCGAGCGCGTCGTCGCAATGTTCGCCCCGGTGCCGGCCGACGCTAGAATGATCGGGTGAAGCTCTACGGCACGACCACGTCCCCGTTCGTGCGCCGCGTGCGCGTCGTCGCCGCCGAGGTCGGCGAGCCGATCGAGTTGATCGACACCGCGCCCGACGCCGGCCAAGCGCAGCTGCGCGCGGTCTCGCCGATCTGGAAGGTGCCGGTCGCCGACGTCGGCGGCGGCCGCATGATCTACGACTCGCGCACGATCATCGACTGGCTCACGACCACGCGCGGCTGGGGCGCGCTGTCGCCGCCGCACGATCGCTGGCGCGAGGCGAACCTCGTCAATGCGATCGACGGCGCGCTCGAGAGCGCGATCGACCTGTTCTACCTGCGGCGCGAGAACGCGCCGATCGATGGGCTCCCGTTCACGCAGAAGCAGCTCGGGCGCATCGGCGCGATCTTCGAGTGGCTCGCGGGTCAGCTGGTCGCCGGCGGCACGACGTTCGGGTACGGGCTCGGGCTCGCCGAGCTGTCGCTGGTGTGCTCGCTCGACTGGATGGACTTCCGCAGCGCGTATCCGACCGCCAATCATCCGCAGCTCGCGCCGTTGCGCGCGGCGTGGCGCGAACGGCCGACGCTCGCGCAGACGCGGCCGCACGCATGAAGGCTTCGGTGGCGCTGGTCGCGATCGCGGCGTGCGCGCACGCGACGCATCCCGTGCCGCCGGATCCGCTGTGGACGAGCGCGCAGCTCCTGGTCGGCGACGGCGCCGGCCACCTGCCCCGCCCCGCGCGCGCGCTGGTCGCGCTCGACGGCCGGCGCGCGCTCGCCGCGCTCGACGGCGGCGGGCTCGCCGAGATCGATCTCGCGCGCGGCGAGACCACGCGCAGCGCGCGCGACGTGATCGACGGCGAGGTCGCGGCGATGGCGCGCCTGCGCGACGGCCGCGTGCTCGCGGTCGGCAGCGCCGACGATCACGAGCGCGCGTGGTGGATCGATCCGTCGCGGCTCACCGCGCGCAGCGTGCCGCTCGACGGCGCCGCCGGCGACGATCGCGTGCGCGGCGCGACCGGCGTCGCCGCCTCCGACGACGGCGCCTACGTCGTGATCACCGGCGTGCGCCTGCCGCTCGCGCTGCGCGATCCGAAAGACTTGTCGATCGTGCGCGTCTTGTCGCCCGAGCGGAACTGGTCGAACCCGGTCTTCGTCGCGGGCACGTACCTGGTCGCGTTCCATCACGGCCAGGTCGTGCCGTACGAGCTGCAGTCCGGGAAGGTCGCGGTCGACAAGCCGTGGACCTCGACGATCGGCTTCACCAGCCCCGACGGGCTCGCGCTCCTGCACCCGATGGATCTGGTGCCGCTCGAGCTGACCGATCTGCACAACCCCGACTTCAAGGTCAGCTTGTCGTCGGCGGATCCGATCGACGTCGCGTGGTCGCCCGACGGCGGTCACGTCGTCGTCGTCGACTCCGATCGGGTCGTGGTCTACGACGTGCCCGACGGCATCGGCCACCCGATCGCGGTGCCGGGCACGCGCTCGCGCGCGATCTTCTCGCGCGACGGCATGCACCTCGTGATCACCGCCGACGGCGCGCTGTGGCGCGTCGATCCGATCACGGGCAAGGCGTTCCCGCCGAAAGGCCCCGCGCTCGGCGCGATCGCGCACGTCGCGATCGCGGGCGATCGGTTGATCACGATCGCCGATCGCTGGCGCGACTCGCGCGGCACCGAGGGCGGCTGGCGCGGCGTCGGCGGGCCGGCGTTCGCGGTGTCGCCGAGCGGCGCGTACGTGATCGCGAGCTCGACGTCGAACGGCGACGCGTTCGCGGAGGCCTGGGAGACGGCGACCGCGCGATCGATCGCGAGCGAGATCTCCGACTGGGGCGTGCGCGCGGTCGACGCGCGCGACGACGGGACCTTCGTCGTCGCCACGCCGAGCGGCTCGTGGCTGGTCGCCGCCGACGGCGAGCACGCGCTCACCACCGAGCGCTGGGCCGAGCCGGTCGAGGTCGCCGGCGATCGCGTCGTCTACGCGCGCGCCGGCTCGATCGCGGTCGCCGATCTCGGCGCGACGCAGACGTTCGTCAGCGCGACCGCGTTCGACTGCGACGCGAGCGCGCGCGTGAAGCTCTCGCGCGACGGCACGCGGCTCGCGATCGTGTCGGGCGATCGCGTCGCGCTCTACGACGTCGATCACGGCGCGCGCTTCGCGACCGGGCGCTTCCCGGCGCCGCTCGGCCCGATCGCGCTCGACGCGCACCGCCTGCTCGCCGCGACCGGCGATCGCCTGCTGATCTGGGAAGCCGACTCGCACGACACCCTCGCGATCCCGACGCCCGCCACGATCACCGCGATCGATCTGCGCGGCGATCGCGTCGCGCTCGGCTTCGCCGACGGCCGCGCCGGCATCTGGGCCCTCGACGCCCTGCGCACGCTCGCGAAACCGACCGCGCTTCGCCCCGCCGGCCCGACGCCGACTCACTGCGCCGGCGATCCGCTGGCGCCTGCGGAGGCCGACTCAGGCACGCTGCGCCGGATTCCGCCGCGATAGTCGCCTCTGCTAGACTGCGCGACCTCATGCAGCGCGGTACCGACACGACGCTTGCCGCCAGCGTGCTGGCGCGCGGCGGGCTGGTCGCGTTCCCGACGGAGACCGTGTACGGCTTGGGCGCGGACGCGACGCGGCCCGAGGCGATCGCGAAGGTGTTCGCGGTCAAGGGACGACCGGCGGCGCATCCCTTGATCGTGCACGTCGCGCCGGGCGCGGCGTTGGACGAGTACGCGAGGGATGTCCCGGCGAGCGCGCGCGCGCTGGCGAGCGCGTTCTGGCCGGGGCCGCTCACGATCATCTTGAAGCGCGGCAAGCGCATCGCGGCCGAGGCGACCGGCGGATCGGAGACGGTCGGCCTGCGCGTGCCGTCGCATCCGATGGCGATCGAGCTGCTCGTGAAGGTCGGCGTGCCGATCGCGGCGCCGAGCGCGAACCGGTTCGGGCGCGTGTCGCCGACGACCGCGGATCACGTCGCCGCCGATCTCGGCGACGACATCGAGTATCTGCTCGACGGCGGCGCGTGCAGCGTCGGCGTCGAGTCGACGATCGTCGATCTCAGCGACGCGAGCGCGCCCGCGCTGCTCCGGCCGGGCGGCGTCAGTCGAGCCGAGCTCGAGCGCGTGCTCGCGCAGCCGCTGGGCGCGCGGACCAGCACGCCCGCGCCCGGCACGTTGCCGTCGCACTACGCGCCCCGCGCGCGCGTGATCGCGGTCGCGCCCGATCAGCTCGCGAGCGCGGCGCGCGCGGCAGGTGCACGCGTGGCGATCTTGGCGCCACACAGCGTGATCGCGGGCGCGAAGCTGCCGCCCGATCTCGCGAGGATCGCGCTGCCCGATGCGCCCGACGCCGAGGCGCGCGCGCTGTACGCGGCGCTGCGCGAGCTCGACGCGCGCGGCGTCGACACGATCATCGCGGCCTTGCCCGCGGACACGAGCGGCGTCGCCGAGGCGATCGCCGATCGTTTGCGCCGCGCCGCCGGACCGCGCGAGGATGGGACATGAGCGCGAGCGCGAAGCCGGTCGTCGGGATCATCATGGGCTCGCAGAGCGACTGGGCCACGATGAAGCTCGCCGCGGAGACGCTCGAGGCGCTCGGCGTCGCGCACGAGGCGAAGATCGTCAGCGCGCACCGCACGCCGGATCGCTTGTTCGAGTACGCGGCGGCGGCCGCCGATCGCGGCCTGCAGGTGATCATCGCGGGCGCCGGCGGCGCCGCGCACCTGCCGGGCATGACCGCGTCGAAGACGCACCTGCCCGTGCTCGGCGTCCCCGTGCAATCGAAGGCGCTCAGCGGGATGGATTCGCTGTTGTCGATCGTGCAGATGCCGAAGGGCATCCCGGTCGGCACGCTCGCGATCGGTGAAGCGGGCGCGGTCAACGCGGCCCTCTTGGCGGCCTCGATCGTCGCGCTGCACGACGCGAAGGTGAGAGCTGCGTTGATCGCGTATCGCGACGCGCAGACCAGCGCGGTCTTGGCCGCCGGAGATCCGGAATGAAGCACGCGCACGGCGCGCACGAGCCCCTGTTGCCGGGCACGACCTCGATCGGCATCCTCGGCGGCGGTCAGCTCGGCCGCATGATGGCGAGCGAGGCGCGCCGCATGGGCTATCGCATCGTCGTGCTCGATCCGAGCACGCGCTGCCCCGCCGGCCAGTTCGCCGACGAGGTCGTCGCCGGCGCGCTCGACGACGACGAGGCCGCGCTCGAGGTCGCGCACCAGGTCGACGTGATCACGCTCGACACCGAGCACGTGCCGTACGCGCTGCTCGAGCGGCTCGAGGCGGTCACGCCGGTGCGCCCGAGCTCGAAGGTCCTCCGCACGATCCAGGATCGCCAGACGCAGAAGACGTTCCTCGATTCGATCTCGATGCCGCAGGCGCGCTGGAAGCCGGTCGAGCACGTCGAGGCGCTGCGCGCGGCCACGATCGAATTCGGCGGCGAGGCGATCTTGAAGGCGCGCCGCGCCGGCTACGACGGCAAAGGACAGGCTCGCTTGCGCTCGCCCGACGACGCGAGCGCCGCGCTCGCGAAGATCCGCCACGTCGACGCCGTCGTCGAAGAGGTCGTGCCGTTCACGCGCGAGATCAGCGTGGTGCTCGCGCGCTCGGCCGCCGGCGGCGTGCGCCTCTATCCGATCGCGGAGAACGTGCACCGCAACCACATCCTGCACACGACGCGCGCGCCGGCGCCGATGACCGACGACGGCCGCCGCAAGGCGCAGGACCTCGCGGTGACGATCATCAACGCGCTCGATCACGTCGGCGTGATGGCGGTCGAGATGTTCGAGCTCGCCGACGGACGCCTCTTGGTCAACGAGATCGCGCCGCGCACGCACAACAGCGGGCACTACACGTACGGCGCGAGCGCGACGTCGCAGTTCGAGCAGCACGTGCGCGCGGTGTGCGGCCTGCCGCTCGGCGACACGCGCATGCTCTCCGGCGCGGTGATGCTCAACCTGCTCGGCGATCTGTGGGCGAAGGGCCAGCCCGCGTGGCACCACGTGCTCGCGCGGCCCGAGGCGCGCCTTCACCTCTACGGCAAGGACGCGCCCGCGCCCGGCCGCAAGATGGGCCACGTGCTCCTCCTCGACGACGACACCGATCGCGCGCTGGTCACCGCCGAAGAATTGCTTTCAGCGTTGAGCGCGGGCTGACGCGCGTTCCTTACCCGCGCGAAACACGACGATCATCAGCGCGAGACTCGCGCTGCGTAGCGTCATCCCACTTCGAGGAGGATGCCATGCGCCGATTGCTGATCACGTGTCTGCTCGCGATCCCCGCCGTTGCGTCGGCGCAAGCTGCGCCCGAGGCGCCCGCGCCCGAGGCGCCCGCGCCCGAAACGCCCGCGCCCGAAACGCCCGCGCCCACGCCGGAGCCGCCGAAGGTCGCGCAAGAAACTCCGCCCGCGGCGACGACGCCGACGGAAGACGCCAGCGCCACCGCGACGACCGAGACGCCAACGCCTGCGCCCGCGGTCGAGGTCCACGGCTTCACGTCGATCGCGTTCAGCCACAACTTCAACAAGACGCCCGATCACTCGAACCCGCTGCGTACGTTCGACACCAACAGCGACACCGCGTCGATCGACGTCGTCGAGCTCGCGGTCATGCGCGGCGTGTCGAAGGCCGACGACCTCGGCTTCCGCGTCGACGCCGTCGCCGGCTCGACGATCCCGCGCGTCGAGGCGGCGAGCGGCCTGTTCCGCGATCCCGCGACCGGCCAGGCCGGCTACTTCGATCTGCAGCAGGCGTACGCGTCGTACAAGCCCGCCGACGCCGTCACGATCGATCTCGGCAAGTTCGTCACGCCGATCGGCTACGAGCTGATCGAGGGCTGGGACGGCTGGAACGATCACTACTCGCACTCGTACCTGTTCGGCTACGCGATCCCGTTCACGCACACCGGCGCGCGCGTCGCGTACACGAGCGGCGACCTCACGTACACCGCGTACGTCGTCAACGGCTGGGACAACGCGACGACCACCAACATCGGCAAGACGGCGGGGCTCAACGTCCTCTACGTCCACGGGCCCGCGACGATCGCGGCGACGTACATGGGCGGCAAGGAGTCGGACGGCTGGCGCCACATCGTCGACGCGGTCGCGACGATCAAGCTCGGCGACAACGCCACGATCGGCGCCAACGGCGATTTCGGGCAGGGCGGCGCGATGTCGTCGCAGTGGTACGGCGGGGCGCTCTACGCGACCTACTCGCCGGCGGCGAAGGTCACCCTGGCGCTCCGCGGCGAGGTCTTCGACGACAAGGACGGCGCCCGCACCGGGACCGCGCAGACCCTCGAGGAGGGCACCGCCACCGTCCAGGTCCACCTCTCCGACGACGCCCACGTGCGCGCCGAAGTCCGCGTCGACAACTCCGACCAGATGGTCTTCGGTGGCAATGATCCGTCGAAGACCCAGGTGACCGCCGCGGTGAACGCCCTGGCGAAGTTCTAGCCCGGGAGGCGTGATAGCTTCTGGGCCGGGATGCCCACGCTCCTGTACGTCGATGTCGATGGGGTGGATCGGACGTACCAGATCGGCCCGCAGCCAGTCGTGATCGGGCGCGCGATCGAGTGCGCGATCCGCAGCGAAGATCCGCGCATGTCGCGCCAGCACGCGCGCATCTTCGCCGACGGCGAGCAGTGCTGGGTCGAGGACCTGAACAGCGCCAACGGCGTGTTCGTCGGGTTCGAGCGCATCACGCGCGCGCCGATCCCGCCGGGCGAGGTCGTCGTGATCGGCTCGCTGCTCGTGCAGGTGCTCGGGCCCAACGGCGTCGTGCCGCCGCCGCCGAGCGTGACCGCGCAGCTGTCGCAGTGGCTCGCGATGGAGCGCAAGGCGCGCGCCGCCGTCGAGGATCAGGTCAACGCGTTCGCGAAGCGCGTCGGCGAGCTGCAGTCGGCGGGCCCGGCGGGGCCGTCGGATCTGGTCGAGGTGCTGCGCACCCGCGACGAGGCGGTCGCGCGCGCCGCCGGGCTCGAGCACGCGCTCGGGCAGGTGCAGGACGAGCTGGCCGCGATCAACGCCGCGGCGGTCGCCGGCGGCCAGGCGATGGCGGATCTGGCGGCGGCCAAGGAGCGCGTGACCGCGCTCGAGGGAGAGATCGCGGAGAACGAGCGCTGGCAGCGCGACGTCGAGGCCGAGCGCGCCAAGCTGGTCGCCGAGATCGAGCGCTACAAGGCGGCGAGCGGCGTGTCGGCCGAGGTCGCGACGCGCATGGTCACGCTCGAGGCCGAGAAGCGGAAGCTCGAGGAGCAGATGACGTCGCAGACGTCGCTGCACGTCGATACGCTGCGCGCCGAGTACGAGGCGGAGCTGCAGAAGCTGCGCGATCAGCTGAGCGACGTCGAGTCGCAGCTCCTGGTCGCGGAGACGACCGCGGGCGTGTTCGCCGCGGAGAAGCTGGCGTCGGCGGACAAGAAGGTCGCGAAGCTCGAACAAGAGCTGGCGAACAAGCTCGCCGGCGATCCCGACGTCGCGGCGAAGCTCGCGGCGGCGACCGAGCGCGCCGCGGCGCTGGAGAAGGAGCTCGCGACCGCGCGCGAGGCGGCCGTGAAGTCGCAGGGCGAGGCGCGCGCGGCGGTCGATCGCGCGGCGTCGCTCGAGCAGCGGCTCGCCGACGCGGAGGCCCGGCTCGCCGACGCGGAGGCCCGCGCCGAGGACGGCGACGCCGCCAAGGAAGACGCGGCGACCAGGCTCGAGCACGCGGCGAAGAAGGCCGGCGAAGCCGCGGCGCAGCTCGCCGAGCTCACCAAGGCGCGCGACGCCGCCGAGGCGCGCGCGAAGGATCACGAGACCCGCGCCAACGGCCACGAGGCGAAGCTCGCCGAGCTGCAGCCCAAGGTCGACGCCGCCGATCTCGCGATCGGCAAGGCGTCGGCGGTGCAGAAGCAGTACGAGTCGGCGATCGAGAAGATCGGCTGGCTCGAGCGCGATCTCGCCGAGGCGAAGGCGCGCGAGGGCAAGGCGATCGGCAAGAGCGACGAGGCGGCCGCGAAGCGGATCGCGGAGGCCGACGCCAAGGCGGCCGCGGCGGAGAAGCGGATCGCGGAGGCCGAGCGTCGCGCCGCGGCGGCGGAGACCGCGGCGCGCGAGTCGAACGCGCAGATCGATCAGCTGAAGCGCGAGCTCGGCGACGCCAGCGCGCGCCACGACGCGCTCGCCGCCGGCGCCGGTGCGGCGGCCGCGAACGAGCAAGCGCTCGCGGGCGCGAAGGCGGAGCTCGCGAAGCTCGAGGCGCGCGCGAAGGACGCCGAGGCGAAGCTGGGCGAGGCCGCCCAGATGCTGGGCGAGGCGGATCGTTCGCTCGCGGCGGCCGATCAGAACATCGCGGCGACCGAGCAGAAGCGCGCGGCCGCGGAGCAGCGCGCGCAGGCCGCGGAGCAGAAGCTCGCGGCGCTCGAGCAGCGCGTCGCCGACGACGCCAAGGCCAACGCGCAGGGCCGCGATCAGGCGATCGGCGCGGCGCGCGACGAGGTCGCGGCGGTGAAGGCGCAGCTCGCCGAGGTCGCGCAGGCGCGCGACGCCGCGGCGAAGGAGCGCGATCTCGTCAAGGCGGACCTCGAGGCCGCGGTCGCGAAGGCGCGCGCGGTCGAGGACAAGCTGAACACGGTCGCGCGCGCGGCCGAGGAGAAGCTCGCGTCGGCGTCGCAGGGCGCGAGCGATCAGCTCGCCGCCGCGAAGGAGCAGCTCGCCGCCGCGAAGGAGCAGCTGGCCGCCGCGCAGCGCGACGCGGCCGAGAAGATCGACGCCGCGCGCGACGCCGCGCAGCAACAGCTCGCGGCCGGGCTCGCCGACGCGCAGGCGCAGATCGGCGCGGCGCAGGCGCAGGCGAAGGCCGCCGCAGAGCGCGCGAAGGCCGCCGAGGATCGCGCGCAGGCGCTCGCCGCCGAGCACGCGAGGTCGGCCGGCGACGAGGCCGCCGCCGCGCAGCAGCGGATCGCCGGCCTCGAGCAAGCGCTCGCCGCCGAGCGCGAGCGCGCCAACGCCGCCGAGGATCGCGTCGTCGCGCGCGACGCCGATCTCGCCGACGCCAAGCGCCGCATCGAGCACGCCGAAGCGGGCGCCGCCGATCTGAAGACGCTGCGCGCCGCCGCCGACGAGGCCGAGGAGCTGCGCGATCGCGTGACCGCGCTCGAGCGCGAGGCCGCCGCCCACGCGCGCGCCGCGACCGAGGCCGACATGATCCGCGAGCAGCTCGGCGCCATCACCGCCGAGCGCGACACGCTGCGCGACAAGCTCGGCGACGTCGACAAGCTCGCCGCCGAGGTGAAGGAGCTGCGCGACGCCGCGGCGCAGGCCGACGACGAGCGCCGCCGCCGCCGCGACGCCGAAGAGCAGCTGATGGAGCTGCAGGACAAGGTCGGCGCGCTCGAGAAGGCGCTCGACAAGGCAGAGACCCAAGCGCCCGCCGCGCCGACCAACGGCGCGGGCGCCGCGCCGCCGCACCTCGCCGAGCACGTGCAGACGCTGCAGGACACGATGTCGTCCCTGCGCGCGTCGATGCGCGCCGCCGGCGACGAGACCGCGGTCATGGATCAGACCGAACAGGTGCAGGTCGTCTCCAACGCGCTGTCGCAGGCCGCCGAGGAGATCGAGCGCGCCCGTGACGCGCTGCGCGCCCTCGCCGAGATCGCCGGCACCACGAGCTAGGCGTCATGAACGCGCTCGATCGGCCCGAGTGGCGGCTCGCGATCGCGCTCGCGATCGGGCTCATGATCGGCGCCGAGCGCGAGCGCCGCATCGCCGAGGAGAAGACGCACAAGGCCGCGGGCGTGCGCACGTTCGCGCTGACCGCGCTGCTCGGCGGCGTGCTCGTGCAGCTCGCGCAGCCGGGCGTCGTCGTCGGTGGCCTCGTCGTGGTCGCCGCGCTGCTCGTGATCGCGTTCGCGATCGGCGAGCACACCGATCCGGGCATGACCAGCGAGGTCGCGCTGCTGCTCACGTTCGGGCTCGGCGCGCTCGCGCAGACCCAGCCGCGGCTCGCGGCGTCGGCGGGCGTCGTCACCGCGTTCCTGCTGGTCCTGCGCGCGCCGCTGCACAAGGTCGTGCGCGAGGTGATCAGCGAGACCGAGATGACCGACGCGATCATGTTCGCGGTCGCCGCGATCGTGGTCCTGCCCATGCTCCCCGACGAGCCGATCGATCCGTGGGACGCGATCAACCCGTTCGTCCTGTGGCGGCTGGTCGTGATCATCATGGCGATCACCAGCGCCGGCTACCTCGCGCTGCGCTGGATCGGTCCGCGCTACGGGCTCGCGCTGGTCGGGCTCGCGTCGGGCTTCGTGTCGAGCTCGGCGACGATCGGCTCGATGGGCGCGCGCGCGAAGCACGACGACGCGCTCTTGCCCGCGGCGGTCGCCGGCGCCGCCGCGTCGACGGTCGCGACCTTCGTCGAGCTCGCGATCCTGATCGCCACCGCGAGCCCCGACTTCCTGCGCGCGAGCTGGCCCGCGCTCGCCGGCGGCGGCGGCGCATCGATCGTGTTCGCGGCGATCATGGCGGTGAAGGCGCGCAACGCGCCGGCGCCCGAGCAGAGCAAGACCGATCGGCCGTTCCGCTTGAAGCCGATCCTCGCGTTCGTCGCGATCGTCGCGGTCGTCACGCTGATCTCGGTCCTGCTCCGCGATCACGTCGGCAGCTCGGGCGCGCTGGTCGGCTCGGTCGCCGGCGCGCTCGCCGACGTCCACGCGTCGGCGTCGGCGCTCGGCGCGATGCACGAGAGCCACTCGATCGACACCGGCGGCGCGACGCTCGCGCTGCTCGCGGCGATCAGCACGAACAGCGGCACCAAGCTGGTGTTCGCGATCAGCTCGGGCCCGCGCCGCTACTGGATGCAGGTCGCGGCCGGCGTCTTGCTCGCGCTCGCGGCGGCCTGGGCCGGCTACCTGATCACGGCGCCGTAGGTCACTGCACCGGGATCTGGCCGACCGAAGCCACCGGCGACACGATGCCGGTCGTCGTGTCGACGCCCGCGGGCTTCGCGTTCAGCCGCACGCGCCCCGCCGCGCCGCCGCCGCCGCCGGTGCCGTCTTGGTTCTGCGGTCCGCTGCCCGGCGACGCCATGCCGAGCGCCGAGCCGCCGAGGCCGCCGCGCCCGGTGTTGCCGCCGACGCCGTCGCCCGCGCCGCCGAGCGCCTGCGACGTCGTCGACGTGCCGCCGCCGCCGTCGGCGGTCGTGCCGGTGATGCGCCCGCCGCCGCCGCCGCCGCCGTTCGCGGCGAGCACGCCGCCGCTCGACACCGTCACCGTGATCGCCTCGAGCAGGATCGCGCCGCCCGCGCCGCCGCCGCCGCCGCCGCCGTTGGTCGTCGGCGTGCCGCGTCCGCCTTGCCCGCCGACGTAGATCTCGCTGGTGTTCGACGCGTTCACCGGATGCGTCACCGTGATCGACGTCAGCGACGTGATCTGCAAGCCGCCGCCGCCGCCGCCGCCGTCGCCGCCCGCCCCTGCCGCCGCCACGCCGCCGCCGCCGCCGCCCGCGAGCGGCTCGAGCGTCGGGCCCGGGCAGCTCGCCATCGATCCGCCGGCGCCGCCCTTGTTGCCGTTCGAGTAGTCGCCGCCGTTGCCGCCCTTGGTCGACATGCCGCCGCCGCCGCCGCCGGTCGCGTGCCCTGCGACGCCGTTGGCACCGGGACCGCATCCGGTCGCGCCGCCCGCCTGCGTGCCGCCGACGCCACCGCCCGGCCCCGCGCACGAATAGTTGAAGTCGCCCTGCTGGTCGTAGCAGCCGGCCGAGAAGTCGATGTCGCCTTCGATCAAGACGTCGCCGCGCGAAAGGATCGCGAGCGGGTGCGTGCCGAAGCCGTACAGCGTCGAGTCCGACGCGATGTGCAGGCTGTCGACGCCGAGCACGTTGACCGCGCCCGCCGTGTCGAACTCCATCCCGCTCAGGACGCCGGTGCCCGCCGCGCGGATCGTCGTCGGCGTCGGGTTGGTCGGGAAGCCGTCGACGCCGTAGTCGAGGATCTCGCCGGTGTCGGTGTCGATCGTGTACTCGTGCCGGCTGTTGATCTGCCCCGCCGACGTCGTCTCGAGCGCCGCGGTCACGCCGTTGAGATCGGTCAGCGGCACGCCGTTCGACGGCACGATCTGTTTGCAGTGCGCGCCGCCCGTCGTCGAGCAGCCGAGGTCGCAGACCATGTCCGGTTGACCCTGGCAGCCGCTGAGCGTGTTGCCGCTGCACTTACAGCCGACTTGAGAAGCGTCGACCATCGCGTCGACGTTCGCGTCGGCGCTCCCGATCGGCGCGTCGATGCCGCCCGCGCCCACGCCGCTCTTGTCGAACTGGCATGCGGCGAGGCCCAGCACCACCACCACGAAGCTACGCATGGAGCGCATCGTAACCCGCTCGACGCGCCGACATGAACTCTACGCCGCTCACCGTATCGGGCGTATGCGGGCGTACGTGGCCGAGGTCACTGCAACGTCAGATCACCGCGCGATTGCGCGGGGCTCACGACGCCGCCGGTGATCGACAGCGACGCCATCGGGACGTTGAAACGCACGCGCCCGATCGCGCCGCCGCCGCCGCCGCCGCCATCGGTCGGACCCTGACCCGCGGTGGCGCCGGTCGTGCCCGCGCCGCCGTCGCCGCCGCCGCCCTTGCCGTTGATGTCGTCGACGCCGCCGGCCGCGGGCGTCGCGGAGGTCGCGCTGCCCTTGCCGCCGATGCCGTTGGTCGTGCCCACCCGGCCCGCGCCGCCGCCGCCGCCGTTCGACGTCACGTTGGCGCCGAGCATCGTGATCGCGCGCGCCTCGAGCAGGATGCCGCCGCCCGCGCCGCCACCGCCGCCGCCCGCGCCCGCGCTCGCGCCGCCGCCGCGCCCGCCCGCGTCGACGGTGGCCGGCGTGTTCGCGGTCGTGTTCATCGTGATCGATCCGAGCAGCGACGTGAACTGCACCGCGCCGCCGCCGCCGCCGCCGACCGCACCGGTGCCACCACCGCCGCCGCCGCCACCGCCGACCAGCGGCACCAAGGTCGCGCCCGTGCACCCCGACGCCTTGCCGCCGGCGCCGCCCTTGTGGGTTCCGTCGCCGTCGCCGCCGTTGCCGCCGTCCTTGCCGAAGCCGCCGCCGCCGCCGCCCGAGTCGGGCTGCCCGGTCTGGTGCACGCTCGCGCCGCCGCCCGCGCAGCCCATGCCCGCCGCGCCGATCGCGCCGCCGGTGCCGCCGCCCGGTCCCGCGCACGAGCGCACGAACTGGTTCTGCGAGTCGTTGCAGCCGCCGCTGAGATCGACGTAGCCGTCGATCTCGATGTCGTTGCGCGCGAGGAAGATGACGCCGTGGTTGTTGTACGGACGGATGTAGCTGCCGCCCATCCAGTCGATCGAGTCGACGCCGAAGACCGCGAGCCCGTTCTCCTGCCGATACGAGATGCCCGCGATCACGCCGGTGCCCGGATCGCGCACGGTCGTCCAGTTCTGCAGATCCGTCGTCGACAAGATCGATCCGGTGTCGGTGTCGATCGCGACGATCAAGCCGTTGGTCGCGGTCAGCGCGCCGGTGACGCCGGTGAGATCGTCCGCGTCGGTCGCGCCGTTCGACGGCACGATCACCTCGCAGTGCGCGCCGCCCGTCATCGAGCAGCCGAGGTCGCATTGCTGATCGGGCCCGCCGCATGTCTGGAGCGTCATGCCCGCGCACGTGTCCGTGCACTTCGCGTCGGGCACGCTCGGCGGCGCGTCGGGCGTCCCCGGCGGCGTGTCGGGCACGTTCGCCGGCGCGTCGATCACCGACGCATCGGCGGACCCGTTCTGCTGCGATCCGAGGCCGGATCGATCGAAGCTACAACCCGCCGCCAGCGCCACCCCGAGAACAACGACGGCGCGCATGCGCCGATCATAATGCAATTCAGACGCGCGCAGCGCCCAGGTGAACGGGGCGATCGGCAAGGAACAGGAAGTAGCGATCGGGCAGCTCGTCGAGCTCCATGACGCACCCGCACTCGCACACGACCGGCGGCGCCGACGGCACGCGCGCCCTCACACCCGCCGCGACCCCACGCTCCGTCGCCTCGAGCAGGATCTCTCGCTCGTTCCCGCAGCTGCAGGCGTACGGCGCCCAGAACGACTCGACGCGCGCCGGCCCGCGGAAGTTCTCGATCAGGTTGAGCTGCGCGACCGAGACCTTCGAGCAGCCGATCAAGCGCAGCTCGGTGACCTCCGGGAGATTCCGCACGAACTCGATCCACTCGCGCACGCCGGCGCTGTTGATCCTGCGGATCCCACCGAGATCGATCGCGACCGGTCCGCGCAGCGCGGACGCGAGCTCGCGCAAGTCCGCGGTCTCGTCGAAGTCGCCGAACAACTCGACCACGAGCGCGCCGCTTCCCCCTCGAAGCCTCCAGCGCAGGTTCACGCACCTAATGAGTGTCGGGAGTACTCGATCGGGTCAAGCCCCTTTCGTCACTTTCGGGCATCATCCCCGCCATGGCGAATCGCTTCGGGACGCACGGGCGTGTGCTCGTCGTGGATCTGTCGACCCGGTCACACGAGGTCGAGGAGATCGACGAGGGCGTGTACAAGCAGTTCCTCGGTGGCTACGGCCTCGGCGCGTGGCTGCTCTGGAAGCATTTTCCAGCCAAGGCGGACGCGCTCGCGCCTGAAGCGTGCTTCGCGATCTGTTCGGGTCTCTTGACCGGTGCACGGACGCCGTTCAGCGGGCGGATCCAGATCGTCGGGAAGTCGCCGCTCACGCAGACGTGGGCCGATTCGAACTCCGGCGGCTCGGTCGCGTCGCACCTTCGTCGCTGCGGCTACGACGCGCTGCTCGTGAAGGGCAAGGCGGAGACGCCGACCGTGATCGTGATCCGCGACGACGAAGTGCGCTTCGAGCCCGCCGGCGATCTTTGGGGACAAGAAATCCCGCCGGTCTTCGACGCGCTCAAGGAGAAGTTCGGCGGCAAGCGCGACGTCGGCGTCAGCGCGATCGGCCCCGCCGGCGAGCGCCAGGCTCCGCTCGCGTGCGTCATGAACGATCGCTATCACGCGTTCGCGCGCCAGGGCTTCGGCGCGATCTACGGCTCGAAGAATCTCAAAGCGATCGTGGTCGGCGGCACCGGCGAGGTCCCGGTCGCGCGCCCCGACGAGTTCAAGGCGCTCGTGAAGAGCGTCAACAACGAATACAAGAAGGACCTCGGCTTCCTCATGCGCATCGTCGTGTGGCTGTCGCGCACGCGCACGTGGCTCGGCTGGATGTACCGGATGATGTCGCGCCGCCGCATGAAGGTGCAGGCGCCGACCGCCGCGATGCGGCAGCTGTGGAAGGACCGCGGCACCACCGCGGCGCTCGCGCTGTCGGTCGAGAACGGCGACGGCCCGGTCAAGAACTGGGCGGGCGTCGGCTCGAAGGACTTCCCGATCAAGAGCAAGGGCTGGAAGATCGACGGCAAGGAGGTCGATCGCTACGTGACGAAGCGCTTGTCGTGCGGCGATTGCCCGATGCCGTGCAAGGGCATCGTCGCGGTGAAGTCACGCGGCCTCTCGGATGTCCGGAGACCGGACTACGAGACCTTGTGCGGCTTCGGCGCGAACCTCTTGAACGATGATCTCGAGATCGTCACCGCGTGCCACGACGCGTGCAATCGCTACGGCATGGACGCCTTGTCGTCGTCGGCGGTGCTCGGCTGGGCGTGCGAGGCGATGGAGAAGGGGATCCTGAAGAAGGAAGATCTCGACGGGATCGAGCTCGCGTGGGGCAACGGCGAAGCGGCCCTCGCGCTGACGATCAAGATGGGCACCGGCGAGGGCTGCGGCGCGTGGCTGTCGAAGGGCGTCGCGCAGGCGTCGAAGCACATCGGCCGCGGATCGGAGGCGTTCGCGGTGCACGTCCACGGACAAGAGCCCGCGTATCACGACCCGCGCTTCACGTCGCTCATGGGCGTGACGTACACGACCGATCCGTCGCCGGGTCGCCACACCGCCGGCGGCGCGTCGTGGCAGGAGACCTTCGGCATGGGCTTCGAGCTGCCCGGCGCCGGCGTGCCGAAGAAGGAGATCTCGATCAAGTGGAAGGGGACCGAGGGCAAGGGCGTCGCGCAGGCGCACTACTCGAACGCGCACCAGGCGATGAACGGCCTCGGCCTGTGCATGTTCACCGCGCTGACCGGACCCTTGCCGTGGGTCGACTTCGTCAACGCGCTCACGGGTTGGGATCTGACGCAGAAGGATCTGCTGGTCGCCGGCGAGCGCATCCAGAATCTTCGCGCGGCGTTCAACTGGCGCGAAGGTCATCGCCCCAACGACTTCCAAGCGCACCCGCGCATGCTCGGCGAGGGCGACGGCAACCTCCAGGCGGGTCCGCTGAAGGGCGTGCGCGTGCCGCTCAAGGTGCTGCGCGACGACTACTACGGCGCGATGCACTGGAACGCCGACACCGGCAAGCTGGCGCGCGGCCACGCCGAGCACCTCGGCATCGCGAGTCTGCTCGACGGGTACCTGGACGGGTGATACCGATATCACTTATGTTCGATGCGTGGGCCCAGGCCGTACCGTTCCCAGCCTAGACCTCGTCGTCGCCGGGCTCGCCGATCGCATCAACAACACGCTCGCGATCGTCCTCTTGAACGTCGAGTACCTCGACGACCTGATCGACGAGCTCGCCGAAGCGGCGGCCCGCCCGCGCACGCAGATCGACGGCGTGATCGGCGACGTGATGTCCGCGGTCGAGCGCATCCGCGAGATCGTGCGCGACGTCGAGCACCTGTCCGGCGACGGCCACGGCGACGCCGCCGAGACCTTCGCGGCGGTGCTGCGGCTGGCGCGCCCCGCCCTCGCGCAGACCGAGCTGGTCGAGGACGTGCGCGGCCCCGCGCCGACCTCGGTGCCGCGCGGCCGGCTCGCGACGATCAGCGCGATCGCGATCGGCGAGGCGCGGCGCGCGCTCGACGGCTGCCGCGGCACGCTGACCGCTTCGATCGATCGCGGCGATCACGAGATCGCGATCGCGGTGCGCGCCGCAGTCGCCGACGGCGCCCATCGCCTCGACGGCGAGCACGCGAGCTGGGAGCACGTGCGCGCGCTGCTCGCCGATCACCAGGGCCGGCTCGCGGTCGAGCGCTCCGACGCGAGCTTCGCGATCGAGATCCGCTTACCCGCGGCGCAGGGCTGACGCCGCGCCGTTGCCGACCATGCCGCGCACGCGGTCGGTGACCTCGCGCGCGCTGACGCCGAGGTGCTTGGGCTCGCCGTTCGCGAGCGCGTCGCTGAGGCCGTCGAGCGTGTAGAGCACGACCAGCCCGCGCGCGATCTCGCGGCGGCCGAGCAGGTCGCCGAGCACCGCGAGGTGGCGGCGGCGATGCTCGCGCACCGCGCGCTGCAGCTCGCCGTCGCCGGCGGCGAGCGCGCGCGTGCTCGAACGGAACGTCCGCCAGCGCCCGTGATGCTCGATCAAGAAGTCGACGAACGTGCCGGCGCGATCGAGCTCCTTCTCCTTCGCACGCAGCATGCGCGCGCGGAGCAGCTCCTCTTCGGCGGCGGACCACGCTTGATACGCGGCGATGAAGATCGCGCGCTTGTCGACGAAGTGCCGATAGAAGGTGCCGGGCGAGTATCCCGCTTCGCGCGCGAGCGCGTTGGAATCCGTCCCCCAGTACCCGACGTCGTTGAAGACCTTGAGCGCGGTCTCGACGAGCACCGCGCGTGTCTGCCGGCTCCGATCCGGCTTCGCGAGCTTCCCCATGGAGCGGCCAGAATGTATCGGCCCGCATGCACTAGCAAGGGAACGCCGGGGTAACGTGGCGCTCGTGTGGCGCAGGTTGCTCGGGAAAGACATGATCCGCGTCCACCTCATGGTGAGAGGACGCGTGGGCGAGGGCTGGCTCGACGTCGACGAGGAGATCAAAGTTCCTCCCGGTACGACGCTCGCCGAGTTCATCGCGCTCGTCGGCAAGCGCGGCATCCCGCTCGCCGAGGCGATCGAGAAGAGCCCGCACCTCGCGCACACGCTGATGTGGAACGGCGACCGCTGCCCCGTGGACGAGTCGGCTGGCCGGACCCTCGCCGATGGCGACCAGATCTACCTGCTGTCGCCCCTGGCCGGCGGCTGAGTATGATAGGGACCCCTCGGCCGTGTCGAACCTCAACCCGCCCAGCCTGACCATCACCGCGGTGTCCGCGGCGGCCGACGAGGGCAGCCTCGTTCGGGTCAGACAACTGCGGACGCTGCACGCGCCGAAGTCGGGCCGCTGGCCGGTCGCCGTGCTCGCCAAGCAGCCGGTCGAGATCGGGCGCATCGGCCAGGTCGCGGGGCCGCTCGGCCTCGACGACCGCGAGGTCAGCCGCCTCCACGCGATCGTCGAGCCGGTCGGCGACGGCACCTGGCGCATCACCGATCAGAAGAGCCGGAACGGCACCTACGTCAACGGCGGACGGATCGATCAGGCGCCGCTCACGCACGGATCGATCGTGCGCGTGGGCAAGACGATCCTGATCTATCTCGATCAGGAGATCGGCGAGGAGGTCGGCGCGGTGCCCGACACGCCGCGCTTGTTCGGGCGCAGCGAGCCGATGCGGCGGCTGCGCGCGGACCTCGCGATGGTCGCGTCGAAGGGCATCCCGGTCCTGATCCTCGGCGAGACCGGCGCGGGCAAGGAGCTCGTCGCCGAGGAGATCCATCGCCTGAGCGGTCGTCCCGGGCCGTTCATCGCGGTCAACTGCGCGGCCTTGCCCGAGGCGCTCGCCGAGAGCGAGCTGTTCGGTCACGTCGCGGGCGCGTTCACCGGCGCGAACAAGAAGAGCGAGGGCCTGTTCGTCGCGGCGCAGGGCGGCACCCTCTTCCTCGACGAGATCGGCGAGACGCCGGCGCCGGTGCAGGCGAAGCTCCTGCGCGCGCTCGCCAAGGGCGAGATCCGCGCGGTCGGCGCGGCCGACGTCGCGACCGTCGACGTGCGCATCATCGCGGCGACCAACCGCGATCTCGCGCAGGAGATCGCGGGCGACACGTTCCGCGCGGATCTGTACTCGCGCCTCTCCGGCTGGACGCAGCGGATCCCGCCGCTCCGCGATCGCAAGGACGACATCCTGCCGCTCGCGCTCTTGTTCCTGGGGCGCGTCGCGCCGGGCGTCGGGATCAGCACGAACGCCGCCGAGGCGCTCCTCCTCTACAACTGGCCGTTCAACGTGCGCGAGCTCGAGCAGGT
>DATJIA010000219.1:0-12307 GCA_035493675.1 Kofleriaceae bacterium
GGCGCGCGCTTCGCGCTCGAGGACTGGGCCGGCGCGCGCGAGCTGTACGCGAAGGCGCGCGATGGCGCGAAGGATGATCTGACGCGCGCGCGCGCGACGCTGATGATCGGGCTCTGCGACGCGAGGCTCGCCGCCTGGGACAAGGCCGCCGACGAGATCGCCGAGGCAGGCACGAAGCTGCCCGAGCTCGCCGACTTCCTCCGCTACCAAGAAGCGCGCGCGCGCTACTTCGCGCACCAGATCGATCGCGTGTACGCGCTCGCGTCGCAGGTCGATCCGACCGCGATCCAGCGCGCCGACGCCGAGCTCTTGATCGGCGACGTCCTGCGCGCGGGCAACGATCCGAAAGCGACCGCCGCCTGGTACGCGGACTACTTGAAGCGGCGGCCGAACGGCCCGCGCGTCAGCGAGGCGCGCTTCCGCATGGCCGAAGCGCTCGGCGACACCGACGAGGCGCGCGCGATCTATCGCCAGATCGACATCGAGGATCCGACCTCGAGCTGGGCGGAGAAGGCGCGCCCGAAA
The DNA here is from genome assembly GCA_035493675.1 of Kofleriaceae bacterium. Classification (GTDB taxonomy): domain Bacteria; phylum Myxococcota_A; class Polyangia; order Haliangiales; family Haliangiaceae; genus JAIOQA01. The sequence goes on from DATJIA010000219.1 coordinate 526, forward strand.
GCCGAGGGCGGGCCGAAGCTCACCGCGACCGAGCACGTCACGCGCGGCAAGGCGCTCTTCGAGGCGATGCGCAACCCCGAGGGCCAGGCCGAGTTCGAGGCCGCGCTCGCCGATCCGAAGATCACGATCGCCGAGAAGTGCGTCGCCGCGTATCACCGCGCGCAGTCGATGTTCAAGGCGCGCAATCGCAAGGACGCGGCGCCCGCGTTCGACGCCGCGGTCGCCGCTTGCAAGAAGGCCAAGAACCTCGATCTCACCGTCCGCAGCGCGTATCAGGCGGGCCGCTCGTACGCGTACCTCCGCGATCACAAGAAGGCGGCCGCGCGCTACGCGGAGGCCGAGAAGCTCGGGCCGCAGCACTCGCTCGCCGACGACGCGCGCCTGCGCCAGGCCGAGGAGTGGACCTCGCTCAACGACGACAAGAAGATCGTGGCGACCTTGTCGTCCTTGCCCGACAAGTATCCGAAGGGCGACATGCGCGCGGAGGCGATGTGGCGCCTGGGCTGGCACGCGTGGAAGGCCGGCAAGGCCGACGACGCGATCGCGTGGTGGAAGAAGCAGATCGCGGTGATGCCGATCGACGACAACTACTACGCCGAAGGCCAGGCGCAGTACTGGATCGGCCGCGCGCTCGCGTCGAAGAACGACAGCGACGGCGCGATCGCGTCGTACGAGGACGCGATCCACACGTACCCGATGTCGTACTACGCGCTGCTCGCGCTCAATCGGATCCGCGAGCTCGACGCGAAGAAGTACGACGAGACGATCGCGGACATCCAGAAGGATCCGCCCGGCTGGGACGCGTCGCAGCCGAGCTTCACGTTCGCGCCGCGCCCGGAGTGGCAGTCGGAGGGCTTCACGCGCGCGATGGAGTTCCTGCGGCTCGGGCTCGGCGGCGAGACCGAGGGCGAGCTGCGCGCGCTCAAGCTGACGCCGCCCGAGGACAAGAACCGCGTCGACGATCCGGACGAGCGCGAGAAGCTGTGGGCGATCGCGTTCCTCTACGATCGCGCGGGCCGCTACGCGACGTCGCACTGGCCGACGCGCTGGCACATCCTCGACTACAAGCGGCAGTGGCCGGTCGGCGCGAACCTCGCGCGCTGGCGGATCGCGTTCCCGCGCGCGTACTGGGATCTGCTCGAGAGCAATGCGAAGAAGAACGGCGTCTCGCCGTACATGCAGATCGCGATCGTGCGCGAGGAGAGCGCGTTCGATCCGCTGATGGAGTCGTACGCGAACGCGATCGGGCTCACGCAGATGATCCCGACGACGGGCAAGCGCTTCGCGCAGGGCACCGGCTACACCGCGGACCGCGAGAGCCTGCGCGACCCCGAGAAGAACGTCACGATCGGATCGCGCTTCCTCGGCTTCTTGTGGGCGCGCTGGAACGGCTACCTGACGCTGGTGCCGCCGAGCTACAACGCCGGCGAGACCGGCGTCGATCGCATGTTGAAGATGCGCGGCACCTGGCCCGCCGACGAGTTCGTCGAGGGCATCGTCGACGATCAGGCGCGCAACTACACCAAGCGCGTGCTCACGTCGTTCTTCGACTACTCGTACTTGTACGGCAGCGGGAGTGAGCGCGTGCCGGTGATGGACAACCAGATCCCGGCCGAGTTCGTCACGCGCGCGCAGGCGAACCCGTACGCGAAGGACGCGAAGGACCCGGTCGACGAAGAAAAGCAGGACAAGCCGAAGCGGAAAGCGAAGTGATAAGCTTCTAGGCAGTGAGGGTGTATCTGATCCGCCACGCAGAGGCCGTGTCGGAAGACGTCGCCGGGTGCGACGAAGACCGCTGGCTCTCGCTGCGCGGCCGCGAATCAGCGCGCGTGCTCGCCCGCCTGCTGCGCGAGCAGCGCGTGGAGCTCGACGCGATCGTCAGCTCGCCGCTGCCGCGGGCGGTGCAGACCGCCGAGCTGGTCGCCGACGGGCTCGACTACCTCGGCGCGATCGAGACGATGCGCGCGCTCGCGCCCGGCGCGCAGCCGCGGGTCGCGGCATCTCTGCTCTCGACGCGCGGCGAAGCGATCGCGGTTTTCGGGCACGAGCCCGGCATCTCGATGCTCGGCGCGCTGATCGTCGGCCTGCCCGCGTTCCCCCAGCTCCGCACCGCGCAGTGCTGCGCCATCGAGCACGGCGCGCCCACCTTCACCGCGCGCGCCGACGTCGGGACGGTCGCGGCGCTGTTCGTCGAATGAGCATCGCATGAGCGATCCCGTCCCAGATCCGCGCGCCCTGCCGCGGTGGGCGCGTTTCATGGACGACGCCGAGTGGGCGCGCTTCCTCGTCGCGGTCGAGGCCGAGCTGCAGAAGCGTCGCTTCCGCTATCGCATCGAGGACGGCTACGTGTGGGCGCCGTGGGGCGGCGACGAGGACGAGGCGCTCTCGCTCCTCAACTTGGCGCAGCTCTGCCACGCCGCGGGGCCCGAGCAGTTCCAGCAGGTGATCGTCGGGCACTTCGACGCGCTGGTCGCGGGCCGCAAGGATCGCGTGCTCGCCGACGAGCTCGGCGCCCACCTCGATCTCGCGCGCCCGCACCTGAAGCTGCGCTTGTACCCGCGCGAGACGTTCCGCGATCAAGCGTCGCAGTTCGTCCTGCGCGACGTCGCCGACGATCTGTGCGCGGTCCTGTGCTTCGATCTGCCGTCGAACGTCGTCACGGTCAACGCCGAGTCGCTCGAGAACTGGAGCTGCGGCGCCGACGAGGTCTGGTACCAGGCGCTCGCGAACCTGCGCCGCACCGAGCGGCTCGCGGTCGAGGACGTCGACGTCGGCGGCGCCGTGCTGAAGGCGATGACCGGCGACAGCTTCTTCGTCGCGTCGAACATCCTCTTGCTCGAGGACTTCGTCGGCGAGCCGACCAAGTGGGGCGCGCTCGCGATCGTGCCCAACCGCCACACGTTGGTCTTCCATCCGATCGCGGATCTCAGCGCGCTGCGCGCGATCGACGCGATGGTCGTGATGGCGTCGTCGATGTGCGCCGAGGGACCGGGCTCGATCTCGCCCAACCTGTTCTGGTTCCGCGACGGCGTCCTCCGCACGCTGCCCACGCGCGAGACCGACGACCACTACGAGTTCGTCCCGCCCGACGACTTCGTCGACGACGTGCTCGAAGAGCTCGCCGAGCGCGTGAAGATGAACTGAGGAATCGACTTCCGTCCTCCGACTTCCGTCTTCCGGATCAGATCCGAGATCAGGGACCGGTAGACGGAAGCCGGAGGACGGAAGTCGATCTACTTCTTCAGTCTCGCAAACAATCCCTTGCGAGGCTCTTTCACGTCTTCGTCGAGCTCCGCGGCGAGCTCGCGCATGAGCTCTTCGGCTTTGGTCGAGAGCTTCGAGGGGATCTCGACCTTGAGCTGCACGACGTGATCGCCGCGGCCGGGGCCGTTCAGGCGCGGGATGCCTTGGCCGCGACGCGTGACCAGATCGCCGGGCTGGGTGCCGGGCTTGATCTCGATCGTCGCCTTGCCGCTGCACTGCTCGTCGAGCGTGTAGACCTCGACCTCGCCGCCGAGCGCCGCCTTCACGAACGAGACCGGGACCTCGCTGTAGACGTCGTCGCCGTCGCGCTTCCAGCGGTCGTCACCGACGACGTGGAGCACGACGTAGAGATGTCCGGCCGCGCCGCCGCCGGGCGGCGTCTCGCCCTTGCCGGCGAGCCGCAACGTCTGGCCGTCGTCGACGCCGGGCGGCACCGTCACCGTCATCGTCGCGGTCTGCGGCTGCACGCGGCGCCCGTTGCAGTCGCCGCACGGGTCCTTGATCGTCTTGCCCTCGCCGCGGCAGCGCGGGCAGACGGTCTGCACCATGAAGAAGCCCTGCGCGTGCACGACCTGGCCCTTGCCGCCGCACGCGCCGCAGGTCTCCGGCTTCGAGCCGGCCTTCGCGCCGGTGCCGCTGCAGGTCTCGCACGGGGTGTCGCGCGTGACCTTCATCTCCTTCTGCACGCCCCAGACCGCCTCCGCGAACGACAGCTTCAGATCGATGCGCAGATCGGAGCCGCGCTGCTCGCGACGTCCACCGCCGCGGCCGCGACCGCCGAAGAAGTCGCCGAACAGATCACCGAACGCGGAGAAGATGTCCTCGACGTTCGAGAAGCCGCCGCCGTCCATCCCGCCGCCGCCGCGGATGCCGTCGAAGCCGAAGCGATCGTAGCGCGCGCGCTGATCCTCGTCGGAGAGGACCTGGTACGCGGTCGAGCACTCCTTGAACTTCTCCTCGGCGTCGCAGTCACCCGGATTGCGATCCGGGTGATACTTCATCGCCATCGTGCGATAGGCCTTCTTGATGTCGGCCACGCTTGAATCGCGGCTTACGCCCAGGACTTCGTAGAGATCGCGCATCCGCCGTGGCTTCCGAAGAAAATCAAGCAATTGGGTAAGACGCCCGCGCGCACCTGTCAAGATATGCGTTCAGGTACGACACCACGATTCGGCGGCGAGATCGCGGAAGGCATTCGGCTTTCCGGCCCGCGAGGATCGTCGTGATCGACGATTCGGCGCCCGATCCCGCGGACGCCAGGCGTCGATTCGAGAGATTCGCGGACGCCGCGCGGGGGGTCGGGCGCGATCCGGACGCGCTCGGCGCGGAAGCCACCCGCGTGCTCGAGGTCGCCTGCGCGCGCGCGCCGTATCTCGCGACGCTCCTCGCCCGCGCCCCCGAGCGCCTGTGGCGCGTGAGCGACGGGGGCTTCCTGCACCGCGAGAAGCCGGCGGACGTGATCGCGGCGGAGATCGCGGAGGCGATGAAGGGCGTCGCGACCGCCGACGCGCTCGCCGCCGCGCTGCGAACGATTCGCAACGACGAGCTGGTGCGGCTCGGCGTGCGCGAGCTCGAGCACGGCGGCGGCGCGGACGTCGGTCGCGAGCTCGCGCGCCTCGCGGGCGCGTGCTTCGACGCCGCGATCGGCTTCCACGATCACCAGCTGCGCGCGAAGTACGGCGCGCCGCGCGAAGACGGCGGCCGCGTCGCGACGCTCGTCGTGATCGGCATGGGCAAGCTCGGCGGCGAGGAGCTCAACTTCAGCTCCGACGTCGACGTGATCTACGTGTACTCGTCGGACGCGGGCGCGGCCGGGCCGCTGTCCCTGCACGAGTACTTCGCGAAGCTGTGCGCGGCGGTGACCGCGTCGATCAGCGAGGTGACCTCCGACGACATCGTGTTCCGCGTCGATCTGCGCCTGCGCCCCGAGGGAACGCAGGGCGCGATCGCGAACTCGCTCGCGCAGCTCGAGCGCTACTACGAGACGTTCGGCCGTCCGTGGGAGCGGCAGGCGTGGCTCAAGGGGCGGCCGTGCGCGGGCGACGTCGGCGGGCTCGGCGCCGAGATCATGGAGACGATGCGTCCGTTCGTGTACCCGCGGCACACCGCGCCGACGGTGATCGACGAGGTCATGGAGCTCAACAAGCGGATCAAGCGCGAGCTGGCGCCGCGCGGCGCGGCGGCCGGATCGATCGACGTCAAGAACGGCGTCGGCGGGATCCGCGAGATCGAGTTCTTCGTGCAGGCGCTGCAGCTGGTGCACGCGCGCAACCCGCACCTGCGCGCGCGCGGCACGCTCGCCGCGCTCGATCAACTCCTGTTCGCGGGGCTCGTGAAAGACGACGAGCACCTCGCGCTGTGGCGCGCGTATCGCTGGCTGCGCCATGTCGAGCACGTCCTTCAGCTCGAGAGCGGCCTGCAGACGCAGCGCGTGCCCGCGGATCCGCAGGCGCGCGCGCTCCTCGCGCGGCGCCTGCGCTATCCGGACGTCGTCGCGTTCGAGGTCGACCTCGCCAAGCACATGGGCGCGGTCGCGCGGATCTTCGCGACGCTCGGCGCACCCGCGGCGTCGCCGCGCGACGACGTCGCCGAGCTGCTCGCGGCGCGGCTGTCGCCGGAGCACGAAGCGTCGCTCTTGAAGAGCCTCGGCTTCCGCGATCCCGCCGGCGCCGCCGCGGATCTCGCTCGCGCGCGCCGCCGCCCCGACTCGCCGCTCGGGCCCGCCGCGACCGGCGCGCTCGCGCGCGTCGGCCCTGCCCTGGTCGCCGAGATCGCGACCTCCGCGGATCCCGATCAAGCGCTGCGCTACGTCGTCGAGCTCGGCGCCCGCCGCGCCGCCGCGTGGTCGGTGTGGCGGCTGCTCGACGAATCGCCGCCGCTCCTGCGCTTGCTCGTCTCGATCCTCGGCGCGAGCGAGTACCTCGCGAAGAGCCTCGTCGATCGCCCCGAGCTGATCGATCTGTTGATCGGCGTCGGCGCGTCGGCGCCGACGCGCACGCGCGCGGAGCTCGCGACCGACTGCGATCATCGCCTCGCGCTCGCGCGCACCGCCGATCCCGGCGACGAAGAGCTCGCGTGGAGCGCGCTCGCGGAGTTCAAGAACGGACAGGTGCTGCGCGTCGCGCTCGCCGACTTCGCGGGCCGCATCGATCCGCTCGAGGTCTGCGGCGAGCTCACGCGGATCGCGGAGGTCTGCCTGGATCGCGCGCTCGCGCTGATCGAGGCGTCGATGCGCGCGAAGCACGGCACGCCGCGGCTCGCCGACGGCACGCCCGCGCCGCTCGCGGTCCTGGCGCTCGGCAAGCTCGGCGGCGGCGAGCTCGGCTACGCCGCGGATCTCGACGTCGTGTTCGTGTTCGCGGGCGACGGCGCGTCCGACGGCGCGCGCCCGCTCGACAACGTCGAGTACTGGACGCGCGCGGCGCAGCGGCTCATGACCGCGCTGCACGCGCGCACGCCGCGCGGGAAGCTCTACGATCTCGACACGCGGCTGCGCCCGTCCGGATCCAAAGGGCTCCTGGTCTCGAGCCTCGCCGCGTGGCGCCGCTATCACGAGACCGACGCGCGCCTGTGGGAGCATCAAGCGCTGACCAAGCTGCGCGCGGTCGCCGGTGACGCCGCGCTCGGATCGGCGGCGCAGACGATCGCGATCGAGTGCGTCTGGGGCGTGCCGCACGATCGCGCCGCGATCGCGAGCTCCGTCGGCGACATGCGCGATCGGATCGAGAAGGAGCTCGGCGCGCCGGGAGACTTGAAGGCCGGCAAGGGCGGCGTGATCGACGTCGAGTTCGCCGCGCAGGCGCTCGCGCTCGCGTACGGGCACGCGTACCCCGCGCTCCAGTCGCCCGCGACCGTCGCGGTGCTCGCGGCCGCGGCGCAGCTCGGCGTGGCGGATCCCGCCGACGCGGCGCTGCTCTCCGACGGCTACCGATTCCTGCGCCTCGTCGAGCACCGCCTGCGCGTCGTGCACGATCGCGCGGTCCATCACCTCCCCGACGACGCCGTCGAGCTCGACAAGCTCGCGCGCCGCGCCGGCTTCCCCGACGGCGCGCGCCTCGCCGCGCGCGCCGCTCGGTGGCGCGACGACATCCGCGCCGCGTACACACGCGTGCTGTCACGCATCGCGTCACCGACATCCTGAGGCGCCCTCGCGAAACCCCGACTGTGCTTGATGTCGGCCGCGGCGGTTGGTACGAAGGCCTCATGGGCATCAAGAAGCTCGACACGATCTGGATCGACGGTCAGCTCGTCCCCTGGGACAACGCGACGGATCACCTGCTCGCTCACACGATGCACTACGGCGTCGGCGCGTTCGAGGGCATCCGCGCGTACCAGCGCGCCGACGGGCGCTCCGCGATCTTCCGCCTGCGCGAGCACATCGAGCGGCTGCTCGATTCGAGCGTGATCTGCACGATGGACGTGCCGTACACGCGCGATCAGCTGATGCAGGCGTGCATCGACGTCGTGCGGTCGAACAAGGTGCCCTCGGTCTACCTGCGCCCGCTCGTCTACCTCGGCTACGGCGCGCTCGGCCTCGGCTCGTTCGAGCCGCCGGTGCGCACGATGGTCGCGTGCTACGAGTGGGGCGCGTACCTCGGCGACGAGGGCTTGAAGAAGGGGATCAAGTGCATGATCTCCGGCTTCACGCGCTCGAACTCGAACGCGGTGATGAACAAGGGCAAGATCTGCGGCCAGTACGTCACGTCGGTGCTCGCCAAGCGCATGGCGATCAAGAGCGGCTTCGACGAGGCGCTGATGCTCGACCCGCAGGGCTACGTCGCCGAAGGCACCGGCGAGAACATCTTCGTCGTGAAGCACGGCGTCGTGCGCACGCCGCCGAGCGCGGCCGCGATCCTCTCGGGCATCACGCGCGCGACCGCGATCGAGCTCCTGCGCGAGCAGGGCGTCGACATCCGCGAGGAGATGGTCGCGCGCGACGAGCTCTACACCGCCGACGAGATCTTCCTGACCGGCACCGCCGCGGAGATCACGCCGGTGCGCGACGTCGATCACCGCAAGATCGGCAAGGGCGAGGCCGGCCCGGTGACGCGCCGGCTACAGGAGAGCTTCTTCTCGATCGTGAAGGGCGGCGACGCGAAGCACGATCACTGGCTCAGCTTCGTCTGAGATCCAGATCCCGATCCGCTTCCGGATCCCGATCCTGATCCCGTGCCGCCCTGATACGGCGGCACGATCACCTCGAGCGTCATCGTCTGCTCCTGCGGCGTCGCCGCGACGGTGACCGGCTTGCACGACACCGGCAGGGTGTCGCCGTACTTGTCGAAGTACTCCATGCCGTCGCGCATGCCGACCTCGCTCGGCAGCGCGGTCGCACAGACCGTGTACGCGCCGGGATCGAGCTCGGTGAACTGCGTCTGCTTGCCGAACGGCACGAAGTTCATCGCCGAGGTGCCCTGCCCTTGCGCCGCGAGCTGCTGGCCGAGCTCGCGGTTGGTCTTCGCGGTGATCGATCCCGACGCGATGAAGAAGATCGCGAACGACGTCTTGCCGCCCTTCGCGGGCACGCCGGTGACGTTCAGCGTGACCGCGCCCGGGTCGTACTGCAGATCGAGCGCGACGTCCTGGCCCGACGGCACCGCGAGCGACTTCGAGTAGAACTTCATGCCGCGCATCGGCACGCCGACCATCGCGCTGACCTTGTACGTGTCGGGCGCGAGCCGATCGAAGCGATAAGTGCCGTCGGGGCCGGTCGCGACCGAGTAGAGCGCGCCGTTCGCGGTCGACGATTGCGCGGTGACGATGATGCTGTCGGCGGGCTTGGTGCCCGAGTGCAAGGTGCCGTGCAGCGCGCCGAACGGCAGCAGCGTGATCGTCAGGTTGTTCTCGTTCGGATCGCCGGCGATCAAGCGCTGGCCCGCCGAGCGGCCGAGGTTCGGCTCTTCGGCGACGATCGTCACGTCGCCCAGGCCGAAGCCCGACATCGTGAAGGTGCCGTCCTCGCCGGTCGTCGTGTGCCGCGTGTTCTGCGCCATCGGCGGACCGCCGCCGGGGAGCTTCGCGTCACTCGTCGAGCCGTTGCCGAAGATCTGGCGGCCCGCGTAGACGGTCGCGTTCGGAACCGGATTGCCGTTCGCGATCACGCGGCCGCCGATCGTGCGGCCCTTCTCGACGGTGATCGTGCCGGCGTCGGCGACCTGCCCGCCCTTGACGTCGACCTCGGCGTGCGCCGGCGCGAAGCCGTTGCCGCGGATCGACAAGCTGTAGTGATCGGGCGAGAGCCCGTCGACGAGGAAGCTGCCGTCGGTCGAGGCGATCGGCTGCGACATGAAGCCGACGCTGACCGTGAACGGACCGACCGCGGAGCCGTCGGCGAACGCGACCTTGCCCTTCACGCTGCCCTCGGGCGGCAGGACGATCCGCAGATCCTTGGTGCCGGTCTCCGCCGCGGTGCCCTCGCCGGTGAAGCCGCGCCCGCGCGCCGCGTGTTGGCTGCGGGTCGCGCGCACGCGATACGTGCCCTTCGCGAGGCCGGTCAGCGTGAAGTGCCCGCCGGCGTCGGTGAGCTCCTGCGGGAAGCCGCGCAGGCGCCACTGCGACATGCCGTCCTTCGACGTGCCCGCCGCGCGCGGATCGGGGAACGCGGACACCTGCACGCCCTCGAGCGGCGTGCCGCCCTCGTCGACGACGATGCCGGCGATCGTGCCGGTGACGTCGAGCTTCAAGATGACGTCGTTGACGTCACCGCCGGTGGTGTCGACGTTCACGCTGTCCGACGCGGCGTCCTCGCCGATCGCGATCGCGACCAGCGGACGGCGCTGCACGCCGCGCACGATGAACTCGCCGCGATCATCCGAGTACACTTGGCGCGGGCCTTCGCCGACCATGCCGGCGTTCTGGATGCCGACGCGCACGCGCGCGCTCGCGACCACGTTGCCCGTCGCGTCGACGACCTTGCCGCGCACGGTCGCGCCCGGCGGCAGGCGGATCTCGACGTTCTCGCGCGCGGTCGCGCCGTCGAGCGTGACCAGCGCCGAGGTCCCCGGCGCGTGATCGGGATGGCGCGCGACGAAGCGCCACGAGCCGGCGGCGATCGCGTCGAACGCGAACGTGCCGTCCTTCGCGCTGACGACGGCGTCGAGCCGCTCGTCGCCTTGTGTCGACCAGTCGCTCGCGCCGCTGTAGACGACGCGCGCGTTCGCGACCGGCGCGCCCTGATCGTCGATCACCTTGCCGCTGACTTTTCCGCCGCGCGAGAGCGCGAGCGTGACCTGCACCTTGTCCTCGCCGACGCGCGTCGGCGCGTGCGACTGCGCGTAGCCCGGCGCCGACGCCATCACGTCGTAGTAGCCGGGGATCACCGGTTGGAACGTCGCGGCGCCCTTCGCGTCGCTCGTGCCCTGTTGCATGTCGGTGCCGCGCAGCTCGACCCGCGCGTTCGCGACCGGCTTCTCGCTCGGATCGACGACCGTGACCTCGACCGTGCCCGCGGGACGCAGGTGCAAGATCACCGGCTCGGTCTTCTTCGTGAGCCGCGCGGTCACCGGTCCCGCGACGCCCGCGGGCGCGCGCGCGATCACGGTGTACGGACGCTCGACGAGCCCGTCGAACGCGAACGATCCATCGTCCTCGGACTTGGTCGTCTTCGGCGGATTCGCGCCGAGCACGACGACCGCGCCGCCGACCGGCTTGTCGCCGTCGCCGAGCACCTGCCCTTCGAGCCGCAGCGATCCGGCCGGATCGTCGTCGACGAGCACCGGCAGATCGCCGCCCATCGGGTTCGGCTGCGCAAGATCCGTACGGCGCGGCTTGGTCGCGCCGCTGCCTTGGTTGGCCCACGGATCCGACTTCTGTTCGTTATCGTGAGCCGTCTCTCGCCCACGCATCAGGTACCAAGCTCCCAACGCGACGACGACGGTGCCGATGCCGAGTCCCACGGCGGTGGCGCGCTTCATGGGCGCGGTTATCGCAGATCTCGGCGTGTTAGGTTGCGGTCGTGCGCGCCCTCGGTGTGATCCTCGCGGTGATCGGCGCGGCCGGCGTTGGTGCGTGCATCCGCGGCGCGTTCACCTCGAGGCGCCCGCGCGACCTCGCGTACGCGCTCGCCGCGCCGCTGCTCGTCGGCGCGTGCGTGCTCGGCGTCGTGATCGCCTTCTCACCCGACGGGCTCTAATCCGCGATTCGTACGCGCGCATGCGACGGATCACGGATTCACACTGGCCAGACCGCTATCTTGTGCGTCGAGGCGGTTTCGGGATAGAACCGCCCAACCACATTTCGGCAAAGAAGGGGAGATTTCGATGAGACTAGTCCAGCGCTCTTCGATCCTTGCGCTCGCGTCCGCAGTCGTGCTCTCGACGGGCGCGTGCGGAGGAAGCAGCGGCGACGATACGCAAACGGTCAACCCGGCGGGCACCGCGCACACGTACGTCGTCGATCGCGTCCTCCTTCCGACCAAGTCGGGCGAGGGCAACAAGTACGGCCTCGACCTCGACGGTGATGGAAACATCGACAACGCGCTCGGCAACATCTTGTCGGCGCTCTCGTCGGCGGCGGGCTC
>DATJIA010000220.1:0-20473 GCA_035493675.1 Kofleriaceae bacterium
CCGTCGTCCGTCGTCCGGATCAGAGACCGGATCCGGACGCTGGGAAACGGACGACGGGAGACGGACGACGGACGACGATTCGTCTGACCAAGCCGCTGCGCGACGCGATCGCCGGCGGCCACCCCTGGATCTACGACCGCGCGTGCGCGCCGCTGGCGCCGGGCGCGAAGCCCGGCGCGCTCGCGGTGATCGTCGACGACCGCGGGCCGCTCGCGTGCGGTTATGTCGATCCCGACGGGCCGATCCGCGCGCGCGTGTGCGCGCTCGATCCCGACGCCGCGCTCGACGACGGGTGGGCGCACGGGCGCGCGCGCGCCGCCGCCGCCGCGCGCGCCGCCGATCCGCTGCTCGCCGACTGCGACGCGCTGCGCGCGATCCACGGCGAGAACGATCGGATGCCCGGCCTCGTCGTCGATCTCTACGCGGGCTGCGCCGTGCTCGTCATGGACGGCGACGCCGCGGCGCGCTTCTGGCGGCCGCGCCTCGAGGCCGTGCTGCGCGGGCTCGCCGACGGCGGCCTCCCGATCGAGACCGCCTGGCTGCGGCCCGTGCGTGGGGGCGAAGGCGGCGCGGGCGAAGCGCTGCGCGGCGAGCCGCCCGCGACCATCGCGATCCGCGAGCGCGGCGCGCGCTTCGACGTCGACGTGCGCCGCGGCCAGAAGACCGGCTTCTTCCTCGATCAGCGCGACAACCGCTCGCTGGTCGCCCGCTACGCCGCCGGCGCCCGCGTGCTCAACCTGTTCGCGTACACCGGCGGCTTCAGCGTGCACGCCGCGCTCGCCGGCGCGGCGCACGTCACCACCGTCGATCTCGCGAGCCCCGCGATCGAGAGCGCGAAGACGAACTTCACGCGCAGCGGCCTCGATCCCGCCGCGCACGCGTTCGCCGCCGTCGACGCCTTCGCGTTCCTCGAGGACGCGCGCGCGCACCGCCGCACCTGGGACGTCGTGATCTGCGATCCGCCCAGCTTCGCGCCCAACGAGCGCGCGCGCGCCAAGGCGATCGGCGCCTACGCGAAGCTGTTCGCGGCGAGCGCGCAGGTCGTCGAGCCGGGCGGCCTGCTCGCCGCCGCGTCGTGCTCGAGCCACGTCACCGAGCTCGACTTCCTCGGCGCGCTCGCCGACGCGCAGCGCCGCGCGCGTCGAACGATCGTCGCGCGCGTGATCGCCGGCGCCGCCTCCGACCACCCCGTCGTGCCGGGTTTTCCCGAAGGTCGGTACTTGAAGTTCGCGCTCACCGCCTGCGACTAACGTGCGCCGAATCACCATTGATCTCCGTACTTGACCTTCGGTCGTACGGTTCGCTACACAGCCGCTGTCGCCCTCGCTGGGGATGGATCGGAGCACGGAGAATCATGCGCGCGATGCTCGTCAGCTTGGCCCTCGGGGCCGCCTTCACGGTCGGCTGTTCGAAGGGCGGCAACATGAACGACACGCCCGACGCGCCGGTCTCGCCCGCCGACGCCAACACGCTGCCGAAGTGCTCCAACGGGCTCGACGACGACGGCGACGGCAAGATCGACTTCCCCAACGATCCGGGCTGCCTCAACGGCAACCAGGACGACGAGATGGACGATTGCCCGAGCGGACCGAACTGCCCGCAGTGCGGCAACGGCGTGGACGACGACGGCGACAGCAAGACCGACTATCCCGCCGATCCCGACTGCGCAGGCGCGTGGGACACCACCGAGCGCGGCGTCAACACGAACGCGTGCGGCGCCAGCGTGCCGATCTATCCGCTGCCGAACACGCTCGTCGTCGACGGGATGATCCAGGTCGGCTCGAGCAACATGATCTCGAACTGCGGCGGCCTCGGTCCCGAGACCGCGTATCAGGTCGACGTCACCAAGCCGATCGTGATGGTCGCGTCGACCGACAACTCGGCGACCGGCATCGACACCGTGATCTACCTGCGCGCCGCCGACTGCACGACGGAGCTCACGTGCAACGACAACGCGTCGATGGCGACCACCGCGTCGACCTTGACCGCGCAGCTCTCGCCGGGCACGTACTACCTGATCGTCGACGCCGCCAAGTCCACCGACGAGGGCGCCTGGGAGATGAGCATCGTCGAGTACCCGGGCCAGGGCGAGGCGTGCGACGCGCAGAACCCGTGCGCGCCCGGCTACTACTGCCGCATGGCGCCCGGCGACACCAAGAACACGTGCCAGCCGCCGCACTGCCGCGACGGCTACGACGACGACAGCGACACCAGGACCGACTTCCCGAACGACCCGGGCTGCGGCTCGCCCGACGACGACGACGAGACCGACGACTGCCCGAACGGCGTCGACTGCCCCGCGTGCGCGAACGGCAAGGACGACGACGGCGATCAGCTGGTCGACTACGGCACCGGCTCGAACAACGATCCCGGCTGCCTCTCGGCCGCGCAGCCCGTCGAGGGCTGCGGCACCGAGACCGACGTGATGACGCTCATGACCACCGGGACGGTCAACGGCGACACCACCGGCTTCACCGACAACTGGAGCGCGACCTGCGGCGGCTCCGGCTACACCGACGCGCTCTACGTCGCGCAGCTGCCCCAGCTCGACTCGCTGTCGATCTCCGAGACGGTCAACGGCTCGCAGGACGTCGTGCTCGACCTGTTCGACAAGAACTGCGGCTCGCAGCTCGCCTGCGCGTACGGCTACAACGGCTCGCCGGCGAACATCACGCGCACCAACGTGTCGCCCGGCCTGTACGCGATCGTCGCGGACAACGACTACAGCACCGGCCCGTTCACGATCACGCTGTCGGGCGTGATCAGCCCGGGCGGCCGCTGCGACGTACCGCTGTTCACCTCGGGCGCGCTCGCGTGCGCCAACGGCAGCGCGTGCGACGGCTCGATCTGCAAGGGCAACAAGCAGTGCGACGACGGCGTCGAGAACGACACCGACGGCAAGATCGACTACCCGAACGATCCGGGCTGCAGCGATCCGACCGACGACAGCGAGTCGGACGACTGCCCGAACGGGCCGAACTGCCCGGCCTGCTCGAACAACAAGGACGACGATCTCGACGGCAAGACCGACTACCCGGCCGACTCGTCGTGCACGGCGGCGTCGGGCACCAACGAGAGCTGCAACTCGCTCGACGGCGTGACCCCGCTGACCAGCGCGTCGGTCACCGGCGACACCACCGGCAAGTCGAACGACTTCGAGCCGAGCTGCGTCTACTACCCGGGCCAGCCCGACCTCGTCTATCAGGTCGACGTCCCCGCGCTCGACAACTTCGCCGCGAAGATCACGACCAACGGCTGGTACTCCGACCTCGCGCTCTACGACGCGAGCTGCGGCGGCACCAACCTGACGTGCTCGTACTCGTCGCTGTCGCAGGGCGCGCTCGCGGCGGGCCGCTACTTCCTCGTCGTCGACGGCGACTACATCGGCGACTACGGCAGCTTCACGCTCAACGTGTCGGGCACGATCGCGAAGAACCAGTCGTGCGAGGGCGCGCTCGCGCAGTCGGGCGCGCTCACGTGCGGCGCGGGCTACTCGTGCAAGGGCAACCCCGGCTCGCGGAAGTGCTCACCGGCGGCGTGCAACGACGGCGCGGACAACGACAACGACCAGAAGAAGGACTACCCGAACGATCCCGGCTGCTCGTCGACCTCCGACGACGACGAGACCGACGACTGCCCGAACGGCCCGAACTGCCCGGTCTGCTCGAACAACAAGGACGACGACGGCGACAACAAGACCGACTACCCGGCGGACACGTCGTGCAAGTCGGCGGCGGGCACCAGCGAGAGCTGCGCGTCGATCGACTCGGTGATCGTCGCGACCACGCCGAACACGGTCGGCGCGATCGACGCGACCCTGCACGACGACTTCGATCTGTCGTGCGCGTCGACCGGCGGCCTCGACCAGGTCTACCAGGTCGACCTGCCGAAGCTGAGCTCGATCACCTTCGACGCGTCGGTGCAGAACTTCTACGACTCGATCGAGATCCTCGACTCGTCGTGCGGCGGCACCGCGCTCGCGTGCAACGACTTCCCGTCGACCTCCACGCTCTCGAACCTCGCCGCCGGCCGCTACTTCGTCGTGATCAACGGCTACTACTCCGACTCCGTCGGGACGTACCTGCTGCAGATCAGCGGCAAGATCGCCTCCGGCGGCGCGTGCGACGTGCCGCTCGCGGTCAACGGCGCGCTCACGTGCGACGCCGGCCTGACGTGCAAGGGCAGCCCGAAGACTTGTCAGCCCTGAGAGTGGGCCTCGGGCCTCGGGCCTCGGGCCTCGGCCCTGCAACGCTCGCAGTCTGATCTCTGTTCTGGGCCGAGGCCTGAGGCCCGAGGCCTGAGGCCCTACGCAGGCCGTATCCGGCCTCTGCGCTGCGCTTCATCGCGGAGGGCTTTCATCCGCGCGTTCATCTCGGCTTCTTCACGATCGTTGCGATGATCGTAGCCGAGCAGGTGGCAGAGACCGTGCGAGGCGAGGAAGAGCAGCTCGGCGTGCAGGCCCGAGGCGCCGCGCGTCTTCTGCTGGCGGCGGGCGGTCTCGATCGAGATGATCACGTCGCCGAGGAGCTCCGGGTGGAGCGCGCCGCCGGGGCCCTCGCGCTGGGCGAACGCGAGCACGTCGGTCGGCTTGTCCTTCTTCCGGTAATCGCGGTTGAGCGCGTGGATCTCGGCGTCGGTCACGAAGCGGACCGCCACCTCGACGTCGGCGAGGCCCTCGGTGCGGGCGCACGCGCGCGCCATGCGGCGCAGCTCGGTGCGGAGCGTGCGCCACAGGGCCGCGGGGAGCGCGGCCTTCACCTCACGCGCAACTGAGACGTCGACCATCGGCTGCGGCGGTTGCGATCGGCCTGCGGCGCGCTGATCTCGAACACGCGCGCGCCGACGAAGATGTCGAACAGCTCGCGATCGAGGAGCCCGCGCTTCACTTCCGAGGACAAGATGTCGAGCGCCTTCTCGGTCGGGATCGCCTTCTTGTACGGGCGATCCGACGCGGTCAGCGCGTCGTAGATGTCGCTGATCGTCATCATCCGCGCGGGCACGGGGATCGCGTCGCCCTCGAGCCCGTTCGGGTACCCGCTGCCGTCGAGCTTCTCGTGGTGCGCGCCCGCGATGTCGGGGACGTTGCGGAACGCGCGCCCCCACGGGATCTGGCGCAGGAAGTTGAACGTGTGCACGACGTGGCTGTTCATCTCGTCGCGCTCGGCGTCGGTCAGCGACCCGCGCAGGATCTGGAGCGCGCGCGCCTCCTCGTCGGAGAGGTACGGCTGATCGCGGCCGTCGTACGACAGGTAGCGGCGCGCCGCGATGTCCGCGATGCGCTCGAACCCGCCCTGCTCGAGCACGGTCGGCTCGTTCGCTTGCAAGATGAACTTCAAGAAGTCGTCGAGCTCGGCGAGCTTCGCGCCGAAGTTGCGATCGACCTCCTCGACCAGCGCCTGGGCGTCGTCGCGCGAGCGCGCGAGCAGCGTGTCGAGCTTGCGCGTGAGCCCCTCGACCTCGAGCCCGCGGCGGATGAACGCGAACCGCTGCGTGATGATCTCGCGCTGGTGCTCGTAGAGCTTCTTGGCCTTGACGAGCACGTGCTCGCGCACGCCGACCTTGCCGAAGTCGTGGAGC
The DNA here is from genome assembly GCA_035493675.1 of Kofleriaceae bacterium. Taxonomy (GTDB): domain Bacteria; phylum Myxococcota_A; class Polyangia; order Haliangiales; family Haliangiaceae; genus JAIOQA01. The sequence goes on from DATJIA010000220.1 coordinate 5,578, forward strand.
AACGCCGCGTACTCGAGCTGCACCAGCTCGTCGACGGTGAAGGTCAGGCTCGCGAACTTGCCGCTGTCGACGCGATCGGCCGCCTTCGCCAGGCCGACCGTCAGCTCCGCGACGCGCTCGCTGTGTCCCGACGTCGTCGGATCGCGCGACTCGATCGCGGTGACCGCGGCGCGCACGAAGCCGTCGAAGAGCGTCTTCACCTCTTCGTAGAGCATCGCGTTCTCGAGCGCGATGCCCGCCTGCGACGCGAGCGCCGCGGCGTACGAGATCGCGACCTCGTCGAACGGCACGACGCCGACGTCGAAGTCGCCGCCCTCTTCCAGCGCGACCCAGCCCTTCGCGCGCTTGTTGATCAGCTGGATGACGCCGATGACCTGGGTGCGCGCCGAGATCATCGGCACCGTCAGCATCGAGCGCGTCTGGTAGCGGTGCTTGTCGTCGAAGCTGCGGTCGTGGTGGAAGCCCCACGGGTTGTTGCCGGTGCCGGGCGCGTCGAGGTGATAGAGGTCGGGGATGTTGATGACGTCCGACGACAAGACGCACGATCCGACGATCGAGGTCGACGTCACCGGCATGACGAAGCCCTTCGACTCGATCTTGCGCGAGTCGTTCTGCGTCACCATGAAGCGGACCTTGCGATCGGCTTCCTCGTCGAGGTTCTCGACGATGTAGACCGAGCCGGCGTCGGCGCCCGTGACCTCGCGCGCGCGGCGCAGGATGATCTCGAGCAGCGAGGTCGTGTCGCGCTGCTGCGACAGCGCGCGTCCGATCGAGATGAGCAGCTGGTTCTCGTGGCGCGCCTGCTCGAGCTCGAGCTCGAGCGCGGCGGCCATCATGCGCAAGGTCGACGCCTCGGCGCGCGCGCGGAGCGCGAGCGCGAGGCGCGCCGTCGACACCGGGGTCGCGACCGCGGCGACGTCGCCCTCGTCGGCGAGGCGATCGACCTGCGCGGCGGCGAAGTCGTCGTCGGTGCCGAGCAGGAGCAGGGCGTAGTTGCCGCTGCGCGCGCGCACCAGGTGCGGCGCGAGCGTCGCGGGGTCGCGCCACACGCGCGGCCACACCAGCACCGCGATCACCGGGCCGAGGCGCTTCGAGAGCTTGCCGACCTCGAGCTCGATCCAGTCGTCGCCCTGCCGCCGCACCGACCACACCCCGAGCCGCTCGTCGCGCCCGACCGCCGCGACGACGTCCTCCAGCGTCGACAAACCCGACACGCTGGAGAGAGTACCATTAGTCCTCTCGTGACTCCCGATGTTCCCGGGCTTCGAACCGGGCGCGGTCGCGCGCGTCGTAGGCGCGCACGATCTCGGCGACGAGCGGGTGGCGCACGACGTCGGCGTCGGTGAAGCGGCACACGCCGATGCCGCGGATGCCCTCGAGGAGCTCGAGCGCGTCGAGCATGCCGCTCCTGATCCCGCGCGGCAGGTCGGTCTGCGTCGGGTCGCCGGTGACGACCGCCTTGGCGCCGAAGCCCAAGCGGGTGAGGAACATCTTCATCTGCTCGGGCGTCGTGTTCTGCGCCTCGTCGAGGATGACGAACGAATCGTTGAGCGTGCGGCCGCGCATGAACGCGAGCGGCGCGACCTCGATGACGTCGTCCGCGATCAGGCGCTGCGCGCGCTCGGCGTCGAGCATGTCGTTGAGCGCGTCGTAGAGCGGGCGCAGGTACGGGTTGACCTTCTCCTCGAGCGTGCCGGGGAGGAAGCCGAGCTTCTCGCCCGCCTCGACCGCGGGACGCGTGAGCACGATGCGCTTGATCGACTTGTCGAGCAGCCCGCGCACCGCGAGCGCCATCGCGAGGTACGTCTTGCCGGTGCCGGCGGGGCCCGCCGCGAAGACGATGTCGTTCGCGCGCACGCTGTCGACGTAGACCTTCTGCGCGACGCCCTTGGGCGTGATCGGACGCCCCGCGCGCGGGACCAGCACGGTGTCGCTGAAGATCGGCGCGAGCTCGGCGCCCGCGTCGGCGCGCAGGACCTTGACCGCGCGCACCACGTCATCGCTGCCGAGCGCCTTGCCGCGGCGCGCGAAGCCGTAGAGCTGCTCGAGGGCGGACTTCGCCACGTCGAGCGCCGCTGGGTCGGCCTCGATCGTGATCTCGTTGCCGCGCAGGTGGAGGTTGGCACCCGCGGTTCGCTCGATGAGCTTGAGCCGCGTGTTGTTGGTGCCGCAGAGCGCCTGCAGCGCCTCGGGATCTTCGAAGGTGAGCTTGTCGCGAACGGTTTTCACGGGCGGATCTCGCGGTATGTAGCACACATGAGCGCTCCGGCTCCGGGATCTTCGTTCGCGCGGCTCGTCGACGTCATGGAACGGCTGCTCGCCCCCGACGGCTGCCCGTGGGATCGCGAGCAGACGCTCGACACCCTGCGGCCGTTCCTCGTCGAGGAGACCTACGAGGTGCTCGACGCGCTCGAGCGCGACGACGTGCCGGGCCACTGCGAGGAGCTCGGCGATCTGATGATGCAGATCGTCTTCCACGCGGCGATCCGGCGGCGCGAGGGCGCGTTCTCGATCGACGACGTCTGCGACTCGATCTCGGAGAAGCTCGTGCGCCGACACCCGCACGTCTTCGCCGACGCGGTCGCGGAGGACGCGAAGCAGGTGCTCGTGCAATGGGAGCAGATCAAGGACGCCGAGAAGAAGGATTCGGGCCCGCGCCGCACGCTCGACGGCGTGCCGCTCGGCCTGCCCGCGCTCGCGCGCGCGCAGAAGCTCGGCTCGCGCGCGGGCAAGGTCGGCTTCGATTGGGACGGCTACGTCGGCTCCTTGGGAAAAGTTCGCGAGGAGGTCGAGGAGATCGCGGAGGCGGCGGCGCGCGGCGACGGCGCGGCGGCGCACCACGAGCTCGGGGATCTGCTGTTCGCGGTGGTGAACCTTGCTCGCAAGCTCGACGTCGACGCCGAACAAGCGTTGCGCGATGCGAGCGCGAAGTTCTCGCGTCGGTTCGAGTACATCGAGGACCGTCTGGCCGAGCGGGGCAAGACGCCACGCGACTCGAACCTCGACGAGATGGACGGGCTCTGGAACGACGCGAAGCGCGCCGAGCGAGATGGCGATCGCGCGGCAGAAAAGTGACGCTTTTTTGTGCAGCGCTGTGCGAGCCCGCGAGATGGTTTCGCTCCCGCGCTCGGACCCTCGGGGTTGCGCGCAAGTTGTCCACAAGGATGGGCGCTTGACAGGGGTCTGCCCCCCGCGATAGACAGTCCCGCTCGCACGTATCCGAGGAGAATGCCGTGGCCAATATCGCTTCCGCGCAGAAGCGCAACCGACAGATGCAGAAGCGTCGCGCGCGTAATCGCGCCGCGATGAGCTCGCTGCGCACCGCGATCAAGCGCGCTCGTACCGCCGTCGACGGCAAGGCCGCCGACGCCGCCGCCCTGGTGAAGGACGCGATCTCGACCATCGACAAGGCCGTCTCGCGCGGCGTGTTGAAGAAGCAGACCGCGGCGCGCTACACGTCGCGCCTGTCGCTTCGTGGCCGGGCTGCGAAGCCCGCCGCCCAGGCCTGAGCTACTTCGAGCAGGGCGTCACCCACGCGTGGGTGAGCGCCTGCTGGATGTCGATCTCGTGCTGGCGTAGCGCGGGACCGACGACGCCGTTCTCGTCGAACAGGCCGTAGCCGTCGAGGACGAGGCCGCGATCCGTCTGCCGGAAGTACAGGTGGACGACGTCGCCCCACTCGCCGATCTGTTGGAGCACACACTCCGACGTCGACGCCGCGTTCGAGCACGAGAGGTTCACCTCCTCGTCCTCGGTCATCTTCGTGAGACGCGCGACCGCCTCCTGCACGTGCGCGAGCTCGCGATCGAGATCGGCGCCGCACGCGCGCAGGATGCGCGGCGGCGGCGGGTCGTCGGACGCATCGGGCGGCTCCTCGACGACCGCGAGGCCGCGCTCGCGATCGGCGAACGCGCCGAGCTTCCACGCGCCGGTGCCGAGCTTGCGCAACATCGCCTTGGTCGCGACGGTCGGGTTCTTGTCTTGCGTCATCGCGTCGCGCCGCTCGGTCGCCGTGATCGGCGGGGGCGCGATCGGCAGCGGCTTGGCGTCATGGCACGCGGTCTTCGGGATCGACCGGGCTCGATCGACGTCGCCGCGCACGAGCGCGCGCAAGACCAGCCCGCGCGGCGTGCGATCGAAGCGCAGCGCGTAGTCGTCGTCGAGCGTGCAGGTCGCGTCGTGCTTGCGGTTGGTGCAGGTCGCGTCGGCGTAGGTGGCACGGACCTTCGCCTCGATCGCGACGTCGAGCATCGCGGCGCCGCAGCTCTGCGTGCGCGTCGTGCCGTCGATGACCCACAGGCCGAGCTTCGGATCGATCAGATCGGCGATCGACTGCGAGCCGTCGCCGATGCGGGTGACGAGCTGGTTCGACGCGCCGGGATCCGCGGCGGCGACCCCGCCGGCGCACAGGATCACGAGGAGAGCCACGCGCATGCTCATGCAACGCGCGACGCGGGGCCGCCCATTCCGATCAAGTCCGTGACGATCCGCTCGAGGATCACGCGCTCGCCGAGCGTACGGCCGAGCGCCTTCACCGCCGGACCGGTGAGCCCTTCGGTGCGCGGCGGATCGTCGATCGGCTGGCCCTTGAGCGCGCGATCCGCGTCGTGGAGGATCCGCTGCGCGCGCGCGACCGCCGCGGGGCCGAGCCGGCGAGCCTGCGTCGCGAGCTTGTCGACGACGAACGGCGGCACGCCGCACGCCTGCGCGAGCTCGCCCTTGCCGAGCCCGGCCGCGCGCCCTGCGTGGAGCTGCCCGACCTGGCGCACGAACCGCGCGAGCATCGCGATCACGCCGAGCGCGCTCTGCCGTTGATCGCACAGCGAGCCGACCGCGGCGAGCGCGCCCGCGACGTCGCCCGCGCCGATCGCGTCGGTCAGCTCGAAGACCGAGCGCTCGCGCGTATCCGCGACCAGATCCTCGACGTCGTCGGCGGTGACCGCCTTGCCGCCCGCGTACACGGACAGCTGCTCGATCACGAGCGCGAGCCGCGACAGATCGTTGCCGACCGCTTCGGCGAGGCGCTCGACCGCGTCGCCGTTCATCTTCACGCCGCGCGCCTTCGCCTCGTCGCGGATCCACGGCGCCGGGTGGCGCGGCGCCTCGAGGACATGCAGGTAGCCCTTCTTCTGCGCCGTCGCGTACAGCTTGATGCGCTTGTCGAGCTTCGAGGTCAGCGCGACCAGGACCGTCGTCGGCGACGGCGAGTCGAAGTACGGGACCAGCGCGGCCATCTCGTCGGCGACCATCGGCGCGAGGTCGCGCACGAGCACCATGCGGCGCGGCGCCATCATCGGCAGGGTCTGCGCGGCGGCGAGGATGCGGGCGGCGGTCGGCTTGCCCTCGATCACGTCGTAGTTGAAGGCGCGCCAGCCCGGATCGACCGCGGCGTCGCGGATCGAGCCGACCATGCGATCGACGAGCACCGGGTGCTCGCTCGCGATCACATAGACGGGCATCAACTCGGGCACGTCGCGGTGTATACCATCGCGGCGTGACCACGACCGTCTTCACCGCGACGCGCGCGATCACGCCCGAGGGGGTGCGCGGCGAGACCGCGGTCCTCTCGATCGACGGCGCAATCGCGGCGATCGGCGATCCCGCGACGATCCTCGCGCAGGTGCCCGGCGCCAGACGGATCGACTTCACGCGCCGCGCGCTCGTGCCCGGCACGGTCAACGCGCACAACCACAGCTTCCAGTCGCTCCTGCGCGGCATCGGCGACGACCTGCCCTTCCTCGAGTGGCGCGATCGCGCGCTCTATCGCTACTCGCCGAAGCTCGGCGCCGAGGACATGGCGACCGCGGCCTTGTTCGCGTTCGGCGAGATGCTGCTGCACGGCGTGACGACGGTCTGCGACTTCTATTACCTGAACGCGCAGGGCAACGAGCACGCGAGCGCAACGATCGAAGCGGCGCGCCGCCTCGGCATGCGCATCGTGCTCGCGCGCTGCTTCTACGACTGGGACGGCGCGCCGGTCTCGTATCGCGAGACGATCCCGCAGGCGATCGCGCACTTCGAGGCGCTCCACAAGACGTATCAGGATCGATCGCGCTTCTTGACGAGCGTGCAGCCGGCGCCGCACAGCCAGCACGGCGCGACGCCCGCGATGATCGAGGCGGGCGCGGGCTGCGCGCGCGACGCCGGCGTGCCGTGGCACATCCACCTGGCCGAGGAGAAGTACCAGGTCGATCAGTCGCTCGCGCGCTGGAAGGCGCGGCCGCTGCACGCGGTCGCGTCGCTGGACGTGGACCTCGCGCGCGCGGTGGTCGTGCACGCGTGCTGGTTCGACGAGGGCGAGCGCGCGCTCATGGCCGAGCGCGGCGCCGCCCTCGCCTACTGCCCGGGCTCGAACATGTTCCTCGGCGACGGCATCACCGACGTCGTCGATCTCCACGCGCGCGGCGTGCGCATCGGGCTCGGCACCGACGGCGGCTGCTCGAACAACCGCGTCAGCGTGCTCGACGAGATGCGCACGTGCGCGCTGCTCCAGAAGGTCGCGCGCGTCGACGGCCAGGCGATGGCGGCCGAGGCCGCGTTCGCGATGGGCACGCGCGGCGGCGGGGCGGTCCTGGGGCTCCCGGTCGGGTCGATCGCGGTCGGGCAGCGCTGCGATCTCGTGGCGCTGGACCTCGACGACCCGTCCTTGTGGCCCGAGCAAGCCCTCGAAAAGAATGTCGTCTACGCCCTATCGTCTCGCGCGATCACCGACGTCGTGGTAGATGGTGACGTGGTGGTCGAAAGTCGCCGCCTAAGCCGCGTTTCGCTCGATGAGATCCAAAGCCGAGTCCGGGACCTTACCAGTGGCTGGCAGCGCTGACGCCGCCGCCGCGGACGTGGTCGCGGGCGAGAAGCTCGAGATCGGGCTCGAGCACACGCGCTGGCGCCATTTCGGATGGACCGTCTTCGGCATCATCGGCGGCGCGCTCCTGATCTTGAAGATGGGCACGGTCGCGCAGTGGATCGGCGCGGGCCTGATCGTCGCCGGCCTGTGGTCCGCCTACAACTTCACGCGCACCCTCCTCTTCGAGGCCGGCACGATCGTCGTCGACGGCAAGCGCGTCGTCCTGCCGCGCGGCGTCTGCCGCGGCAAGCCCGTCGAGCTCGACCGCGCCGCGGTCGCCCACGCCTACCTCCTCCGCCGCGCGGTCCCCTGGACCCGCGCCGCGCCCGTGCTCGTGATCGAAGCCGGCGATCGCGCCTATCTCTTCCCGCGCGACTGGTTCGCGACCGAAGCCGACCAGCGCCGCGTGATCCACGCGCTCGCGCAGGTGAAGTACGGCGAAGCGCACGTCGACCAGCCGGCGATGCCGAAGCCGCCGCGGATCCCGCGCCTCTGATCCGCGTCACACTGCGGGATGGACACCAAGACCATCGCGACCGAGATGCTCGCAGCGTGGACGTCGGGCGACTTCCCGCGCGCGCGGGCGCTGCTCCACGACGACGCCACCTTCGACGGCCCGCTCGGCCAGACCCGCGGCGGCGATCAGTACATCGAGGGCGTGCGCGGGTTCGCGAGCTCGATCGCGCGTGCCGATGTGCAGAAGGCGATCGGCGAGGGCAACGACGTGTGCGTCGTCTACGATCTCGTCACGCGCAGCGGGGTCACGGTCCCGACCGTGGGGATCTATCGCGTCGAGGGCGGCAAGGTCCGCGCGGTCCGCGCGTACTTCGATCCACGGCCGCTCGTGCGTTAGAACGCGATCGGGGTGTCGAGCGCGTCGTTGGCGCGATCGGCGTCGGGGAACGCGCCGCTCGGGTTCACGGTGATGCGCAGCGTGTAGAGGCCGGGATCGACGTCGGTGATGTCGATCCACTGGCAGGGCAGCTGCGCTTGATAGAGATCCGCCCAGCCGGCGGAGATGCCCTGGTTCGTGCAATCGAAGCCGTGCGACTCGCTCGTGCCGACGCGGAGATCGTCGCGCAAGCAGAACGCTTGCTTGTGCGCGGAGAGGATCTCGCCGTCGTCATCGACGAGCGCGTAGTCGGCGAAGCCGGGGACGTGATGATGCATGTGGCACGCGGACCAGACGAACGCGCCGCCGGAGACGCCGGCCGGCGGGGCCGCGCCGAGGACGAGATCGGCGCCGCCGAGGTTCGCGATCGTCGCGTCGAAGCGGAGCAAGCGGCGGTTGCCCGCGCCACCGACGCAGCCCTCGACGATCTCGCACGCGCCCGGCGGGAAGTAGAGCGTCTCGACCGCCATGTGCGTGCTCGGGATGATCGCGAGATCGGGCATGGCCGCGCGCGCGTCGGGGCTCGCGGCGCCGACGACGTGATCGGCGCTGCACGCCGCGAAGATCAAGAGCGCGCTCTTCACGATCGCTCGAAGCGCACGACGACCTCGACGTGCGCGGTGTCGGGCATGAGATCGATCGGCACCGCGCGGGTCGCGGCGTAGCCGGCGCCGGCGAGCACCTGCGCGTCGCGCGCGAGCGTCGCCGGATCGCACGACACGTAGAGGATGCGCGGCGCGCGCAGGTGGGGCATCGCCTCCTTCGCGCCGGCGCGCGGCGGATCGAGCAAGACCGCATCGAACTCGCGTCCGCGCAGCTGCTCGAAGACGCGATCGATCGGCGCGGTGATCGTCTCGACCTCGTCGAGCGGCCGCGCGGGCGCGACGACGTCGGTCGCGGTGACCCGCCAGCCGAGCGCGCGCGCGTGGCGCGTGAGGTTGCCCGCGCCGGCGTAGAGCTCGAGCAGCGCGCGGCCATCGTCCCGAGGCGCGCCGAGCATCTCGCTCACGATCTGACCGAGCGCGCGATTGCCCGCCTCGGACGCCTGCGCGAAGTCGTCGGCGGCCGCGGCGACGCCGTCGTCGATCTCGATCGCGCTCGCGCCGAACGCGCGATCGCCGACGCGCACGCCCGCGATGCCTGCGCTTCCCACGAGCGCCGCGGCCGCGCCGGGATCGCACGGCCCGTCGATCACGACGTGGATCGCATCACCCGAGCCGGCCGCGAGATGGATCTCGCCGCGCGCGCGCAACGCCGGCGCCAGCTTCGTCCGGATCTCGGACAGCGCGCGCTCGAGCCGCGGCTCGAGCTGCGGGCACGCCTCGATGTCGGTGATCCGATGCGAGCGCGGCGCGTAGAAGCCGATCACCGCATCTGCAGACCCCGCGTGGATCCAGTGCAGGCGCGCGCGGCGTCGCCAGCCGACGTCGGGCGCCGCCGCGACGATCGGATCGATCCGGACCCCGTCGAGCTTGCGCAGCGCGTTCGCGACGATCGCGTGCTTCGCGGCGAGCTGCGCCTCGCGCGCGACGTGCTGCCACGGCGAGCCGCCGCACGTCCCCGCGCGCGCGTACGGACACCGCGCCACCACGCGCGCCGGCCCCGCGTCGATCACGCGCAGGACGCGCGCGCGCGACCAGCCCGCGTGCGACTCCACGATCTCGGCCTCGACGCGATCGCCCGGCGCCCCGCCGGCGACGAACACGACCTTGCCTTGGTCGCGCGCGACCGCGTCGCTGCCCGCCGCCAACGACTCGATCGACAAGATCACGACGGCTCCACCCGCGCGCCGCGCGCCAGCCCCAGCACGCTGGCCGCCGATCCTTCACGCACCGCGATCTCGATCGTCCCCGCCGATCCGACGTACGCGACCAGCTCTCCCGGCGCGACGTCTTCGTAGGTGCGCTTCACGTCCAGCACCCGCCCCGCGATCCGGACCTGCGCCGCCCCGCGCAGATCGCTGATCAAGTTCCCGTACGCGTCGACGTGCACGATCACGCCGGTGTCGCGCGCCGAGACGGTCGAGCAGGTCGCCGGGCCGGCCAAGTGCGGCGGCAACCCGCGCGCGAGCGCCGCCGCCGCCGGCGCGAAGACGTCGCGCCCGTGGAAGGTCGGCGACGGCTGCGGCCGGTGGAACGCCGCGCTCGTGATCGCCCACGCGCCCTCGCACGGATCGCCGACCAGCGCGAACACGCCGTTGTCGGGGCCCACGAACAAGTGCCCGCGCGCCGCCACCACGATCTCGTTGCGCGCGCCGCCGACGCCCGGATCGACCACGCACAGGTGGATCGTCCCGAGCGGGAACATCCACGCCGACGTCGCCAGCACCCACGCGGCGTGCGCGACGTCGTGCCGCGGCACGTCGTGCGCGACATCGACCACAACAGTCCCGGGCGCGAGCGTGAGGATCACGCCCTTGATCGCGCCGACGTAGCCGTCGGCGGTCCCGAAGTCGGTGGTCAAGGTGACGAGGGCCATCGTTTGACAGTCGGTGATCGCGGCGGCAGGATGCCCGCGATGAACAAGGTCTACCCCGACGCGCAGGCCGCGCTCGCCGACGTCACGGACGGCGCGGTGATCCTCTCCGGCGGGTTCGGCCTGAGCGGCAACCCCGAGCATTGCATCCGCGAGCTGGCTCGCCGCAAGGTCATGAACCTGACGATCGTGTCGAACAACTGCGGCACCACCGAGAAAGGCCTCGGCGTGCTCCTGGCCCAGGGCCAGGTCAAGAAGATGATCTCGTCGTACGTCGGCGAGAACAAGATCTTCGAGAAGCAGTTCCTGTCGGGTCAGCTCGAGGTCGAGCTCAACCCGCAGGGCACGCTGGCCCAGCGCATCCGCGCCGGCGGCGCCGGCATCGAGGCGTTCTTCACGCCGACCGGCTACGGCACGAAGATCGCCGAGGGCAAGGAGACGCGCACGATCAACGGCCGCAACTGCGTGCTCGAGACCGCGATCCGCGGCGACTTCGCGATCGTGAAGGCGTGGAAGGGCGACGCCTGGGGCAACCTGGTCTTCAAGCAGACGTCGCGCAACTTCAACCCGATGATGGCGGCCGCGGGGAAGATCACGATCGCCGAGGTCGAGGAGCTCGTGCCGGTCGGCGCGCTCGAGCCCAACGCGATCCACACGCCGTCGATCTACGTGCAGCGGATCTTCGTCGGGACGAGCTACGAGAAGCCGATCGAGCAGCGCACCACGCGCAAGAGGGCGTCATGAAGTTGGAGCGAGAGCAGATCGCGCGTCGCGTCGCCCAGGAGCTGCGCGACGGCTTCTACGTCAACCTCGGCATCGGCATGCCGACCTTGGTCGCGAACTTCATCCCGCCCGGGATGGACGTCGTGCTGCAGTCGGAGAACGGCCTGCTCGGCATCGGCCCGTTCCCGTACGAGGGCGAAGAGGATCCCGATCTCATCAACGCGGGCAAGCAGACCGTCACCGCGATCCCCGGCTCGGCGTTCTTCGACTCGGCCGAGTCGTTCGCGATGATCCGCGGCGGTCACGTCGACGTCAGCGTGCTCGGCGCGATGGAGGTCAGCGAGCACGGCGACCTCGCGAACTGGACGATCCCGGGGAAGATGATCAAGGGCATGGGCGGCGCGATGGATCTCGTCGCGGGCTCCAAGCGCGTGATCGTCATGATGGAGCACACCAACAAGGAAGGCTCCCCGAAGATCTTGAAGGAGTGCACGCTGCCGCTGACCGGCCTGCGCTGCGTCCACACGATCGTCACCGACCTCGCGGTGATCGACGTGACGCCGAGCGGCTTGGTGCTGCGCGAGCGCGCGCCCGGCGTCTCCGTCAGTGAGATCGTCGCGGCGACCGGCGCGCCGATCGCGGCGGCGGGAGACGTCCCCGAGATCCAGGTGTGAAGCGCTTCGCGATCGCCGCGCCCGGCGAGCTCGGCGCGCGCGCGCGTGCGCTCGACGCGGAGGCCGCGCCGCTGCCCGAGCTGCGCGCGCAGGCGGCGTCGCTCGCGCATCACTACATCGACGCGGTGATCGACGGCTTCCTCCTGGCGCTCGCGCGCGCGGTGCGCGGCGTGCCCGGCGCCGGCGCGCGCAGCGCGAACCTGGTGCGCTCGATGGCGGATCGCTTCGTCACGCCCGGCGTGCGCGGCGCGAAGCGCGAGCAGATCGACGACTTCCTCGGCTTCTTGCGGATGCACGTCGTCGACGCGAGGCTGAGCTTCGCCGTCGACGAAGACTTCGCGACCTCGCTCGAGCCCGCGCTCGCCGCGCCCGGCGATCGCGACGCGCTCCACCCCGCGCTGCACGCGATGATCGACGAGTGCATGCACCACTTCCTCGACGCGCCGCTCGCGATGCTGCACCTCGGCCTGTTCGCGCGCGCCGCGATCGCGGTCGGACGATCCGGCGTCACCACACGCGCGCACAGCATGGTCGATGACGTGCTCGCGCGCGCGGATCGCGCGCCGGTCGAGCGCCTCGCCGCGTTCCTCGGCGACGCGATCATCGAGTAGTCACACTCGCGCGCGCGCCTCTCGGTCGGCCCATGAGGCTCTGGATCCGTTCGTGCGCGCTCGCGCTGGTTGCTGCCTGTGGTTCCGTGAAGACCGTCACCCCCGACGGAAGCGTGGGGAGCGGCGTCGACGCGCCGCTCGCGTCGATCGACGCGAAGGAAACCCCAACGTTCGAGGTCACGGTCACACCGCAGGGCAACGGCACCGGCACGGTGACGTCGTCGCCGAGCGGCCTCGCCTGCGGCAGCACGTGCTCGAAGCGCTTCGACACCGGCACCACGATCACGCTGACCGCGAGCGCGAGCGCCGGTTCGACCTTCCTCGGCTGGACGGGCGGCGGCTGTAGCGGCACCGGCGCGTGTACGTTCACCGTCACCGCCGACACCACGGTGCAGGCGTCGTTTTCCCTCGACGGATCGCTGGTCGTCACGCTCGGCGGCAACGGCGGCGGCCACGTGACGTCGTCGCCGAGCGGCATCGACTGCGGTCAGGCGTGCTCGCACCAGTACACGCAGGGCACGGTGGTCACGCTGTCGCAAACCGCGAACGCCGACTCCACCTTCACCGGCTGGAGCGGCGCGTGCTCCGGCACCGGCGCGTGCACCGTCACGATGGATCAATCGAAGATCGTGACCGCGACGTTCGCGCTCAAGACCTTCACGCTGAGCGTCACCAAGAACGGCGGCGGCGCCGGCACGGTGACGTCGAACGTCGGATCGATCAACTGCGGCGGCACGTGCGCCGATCTGTACACGTCGGGGACGACCGTCACGCTCACCGCGAGCGCGAGCGCGGGCTCGACCTTCACCGGGTGGAGCGGCGCGTGCTCGGGCAGCGGCGCGTGCGTCGTCACGGTCAGCGCCGCGACCAACGTCGTCGCGACGTTCACGGTCGATCAGCACACGCTGGCGCTGACGAAGAACGGCACCGGCGCGGGCAACGTCACCGGCGGCGGCCTCAACTGCGGCGGCACGTGCACCGCGCAGGTCGCGTACGGCACGCAGGTCACGCTGGTCGCGACGCCGTCGGGCGGCTCGACGTTCGCCGGCTGGTCGGGCGGCGGCTGCAGCGGCACCGGCACGTGCGTCACGACGATCACCGCGGATACGAACATCACCGCGACCTTCAACGTCACGACCTACACGCTGACCGCGAACGTCGCCGGCAACGGCAGCGGCTCGGTGTCGTCGAGCCCGTCGGGCATCTCCTGCCCCGGCACGTGCTCGTCGTCGTACGCGTACAACACGGTCGTCACGCTGACCGCGTCGGCGTCGACCGGCTCGCAGTTCACCGCGTGGAGCGGCGCGTGCGCGGGCTCGGGCTCGTGCGTCGTCACGATGTCGCAAGCGCAGAACGTCACCGCGACGTTCACGCTGAAGCAGTACACGCTGTCGGTCACGGTCGGCGGCAAGGGCTCGGTGACCTCGAGCCCGGCCGCGATCAACTGCCCCGGCACGTGCAGCGCGGGCTTCAACTACGGCACGTCCGTCACGCTCACCGCGACGCCGCAAGCCGGCTACGTCTTCACCGGCTGGAGCGGCGCGTGCTCGGGCACCGCGGCATGCAACGTGACGATCAGCGCCGCGACCAGCGTGACGGCGACGTTCGACACGCCGAACATCGTGTTCGTCACGTCGACGACGTACACCGGCAACCTCGGCGGCCTCGCCGGCGCCGACGCCGCGTGCCAGGCGCGCGCGAACGCCGCGGGGCTCGGCGGCACGTTCAAGGCGTGGCTCTCGCAGACGTCGCCGCAGGTCAACGCGATCTCGCGGCTCGGCGCCGCGCGCGGCTGGGCGCGCGTCGATCTCGCGCCGGTCGTCGACACCACGACCGATCTCGCGAACGGCCGCCTGTACTACCCGATCAAGCTCGATGAATTCGGCAACGACCTCGGCCTGGTCTCGGTGATCACCGGCACCACCGCGAACGGCACGCTCTACAACGGCGACACGACGTGCTCGAACTGGACCTCGTCGGCGGCGGGCTCGAGCGCGGGCGGCTACTCGACCGCGGGCAGCTCGATGTTCACGATCTACACGTACCCGTCGTGCACCGGCGGCGCGCACCTCTACTGCTTCCAGACCGACAAGAGCGCGCCGCTGCCCGTGCCGCATCCGCAGGGCCGCCTCTCGTTCGTCTCGAACGCCGCGTGGATCCCGGGCGGCGGCCTCGCGTCCGCCGACGCGCTCTGCCAATCGGACGCGACCGCGGCCGGGAAGTCGGGCACGTTCCTCGCCGCGCTGGCCACGTCGAGCGCGTCGGCGGCGTCGCGCTTCGATCTCGGCGGCGCGCCGTGGGTGCGCGCCGACGGCCCCGCGCTCGCGGCGACCGCCGCGTCGCTCCTCACCGGCACGTACCTCGACGTCGCGTTCGACGTGAACGCCGCCGGCAACTTCAGCTTCGGCAACTACGGCGTGTGGAACGGCTCGACGAGCTTCGCGAGCGCGGGCACCAAGTCGACGACGTGCAACGACTGGACGGACGGCACCGCGGGCGCGAACGGCTCGAGCGGCGTCGCCGGCGACACGCGCGTCGCCGCGACCTGGGCCGGCGGCACGCCGGGCCCGACGTGCAACTCGACCTACCTCCACATCATGTGCTTGGAGAAGTAGGCGCGGCCGCGCGCTACTGCGCGGGCATCGGCGAGAACCGCCGCGTGACCCAGCTCGCGAGG
>DATJIA010000221.1:0-8137 GCA_035493675.1 Kofleriaceae bacterium
GTGTCGAAGTTGCTGTTGGTGAGCGCGGTCGTCGACAGCTTCACGATGTAGTGATCGACCGCGGCGCCGCCGTCGGCGGGCGCGGTCCACGTCGCGTGGATCGATCGGCGATTCGGCGCGGTCGCCGCGAGATCGGTGACGCCGCCGGGCGCGGTGAGATCGACCGCGACGACCAACGTCGCGGTGCCGAACGAGCTGCCCGCGGTCGCGCTCGCGACCAGCGTGTGCGAAGGCGGCGACGACGCGAGCGTCACCTGCCGGCACCACTGCGTGCCGGTCACCGTCGCGGGTTGCGGGGCGCCGCCGTCGACGCGCAAGGTCACGGTCGCGCCGCTCTTGTTCACCGAGCCGCAGATGTTGGTCGTCAGGCTCGAGCCGTTGACGGTGCCGTCGTTCGCCGAGAGCAGGCCGTCGGCCGCCGGCGCCGAGAAGCTCACCGTCAGATCGGAGAGCGTCAGGCCGCAGCCGGGCGTGGTCGCCGTGTTGCCGAGCGCGTCGGCCGCGATCCCGAACAGCGTGTTCGCCCCCGCCGCGAGCGTGACCTCGACGTCGCCGGTCGCGTCGAGCGTCGACGAGCCGTTCGCGTTGTTGACCCGCACCTGCTGCACCGTGCCGGTCGACGTCACCCGCGCCGCGACCTGCACGCCGTCGAGGCCGCTGTCGATGTCGACCTCGGGGCCGAGCTGCGCGCCGCACGCGACCGCGGGGCTCACGATCGCGAGCGAGACCGCGGGCGCTTGATCATCGAACACCAGCGACAAGCCCGCCGACGTCGTCACGCCGTCGGTCGTCGTCACGCTGAACGTGCACGACTCGCTCGCCTCGCACGGATCGGTATTGCACGCGGTGAGCCGCATCGTGAGGTTGCCGTCGGCGGGCACGACGCCGGTGGTCTGGCCGACGCCGCAGTCGCTCGTCACCGTGCGACCCGCGCACGCGGTGTCGACGGTGACCTCGGCGTCGAGCTGCGCGCCGTTGCCCTTGGTGCCGTCGACGTCGACGGTGACCGGCCCGGTCGGCGCGGCGACCTGGATGTCGCAGCCGTTGTAGACGACCTTGAAGTCCTCGTGGGCCGCGGTGCACGCGTTGCCCGCGTGATCGGGCGCGCGCAGCTCGATCGAATAATTCGCGGGCGTCGAGGTCGGCGCGAGCGTCGCGGTGACCGTGGTGCCGCCCGCGCCGTCGATCGTCGTGCCCGCGACGTCGGTGTGGTTGCCGTCGGGATCGATCACGGTGAAGGTCGCGGCCTCGCCCATGACGTCGCCACCCGCGATCGATCCGCCGAGCGTCAGCTGGATGCCGTTGGAGAGATCGTTGTCGTCGTCGAACGCCGGCGTGATTGTGGAGCCCGGCGTCGGCGCGACCACCGCGCACGTCGGCGGCGTGGTGTCGACCTGTACGCTCGTGGTCGTCGACGCCGACGACGATCCGGTCGTCGGATCCTTGCAGACCGCGCGCAGCGACACGCGCCCGTCGGGCAGCGTGAGCGGGAACGCAGCCGTGCCGTCGGTCGCGGTCATCTCGCCGGCCGAGGTCTCGACGCCGTTGGGCGCGGTGACGAACAGCTCGCCGCTCCAGCCCGCCGCGGTCATCACGCCGACGGTCGCCTGCATGCCCGGCGTCGCCGCGTCGGGATCCGCCGCCGCGTTGAGCACCTTCACCGGCGCGTAGAACGTGTTGTCGGCCGGCGACGGCGAGACCGCGATCGCGCAGTCCGATCCAGCGAGCACCGTGACGGTGACGGAGTCGGCGTCCATCCCGCAGCCGTCCATCGCCGAGACCAGGATCGTCGACTTGCCCGGCGGCACCGTGACGCCGACGAAGGTCGCGTTGCCCGCTTCGTCCGCGGTCGTCGTCGCGGTCCCGACCTGCGCGCCGCCGAAATCGGTGACCGTCAGCGTGAGCGCCTCGCCTTGCGCGAGCGTCGTGCGGGCGTGGACGTCGATCTGGACGCCGTCGGTGGTGGGCACCGCGTCGCGCACGACGTCGCTGGTCGGCGACGTGATCAGCACGAGCGCTCCCGTCTTGCACTCGATACCGTCGTTGCACGACGCCACGAACGGCATCGCCACGAGCGCGGCGATCGCGATCGCCAAGCGTGATCTCATCATGCAGGCTCCCCCGCAGAATGATCGAGGAGCGAGCGTGCTCGCGCAAGGTTCGGACCGCACACCGTGAGCGCCGACACAGCACGCGCGCGGACCCGAAAGTCACCGAGCGAAAAAAGTCGCCTCCGAGGCTCGACGACGCCCGCCGATCTGCCATCCATCAGATGAACGCTCGGGCGGGGCGCGGCCACTCACTCGCAGGTCCGTCGGCCGGTGTGTTGACACCCCGTACCCCTCCCCGTAACATGCCGAAACTTCGACTCGCCTCGGGACAACGGATGAATCGCTACGCGCTCATCGTAGGCGCGGCCGCTCTCGCGGTCGCGATCACCAGCTCGAAGGCGTTCGCACAGGCACCGGCCGTCGGCTCCCCGGATAGTCCGGATCAGACGATCGTCGAGGGCGCCGGTGTGAAGGTCGGCGAGGGCACGGTCCTCCACCCGTCCGTCGGCGTGGAGACCGGGTTCGTCGACAACGTCTTCTATACGGACACCAACCAGGACGCGGCCGCGTTCCTCCGTGCGCTGGTCGAGCTCAACTTCGCGTCGCTGTCGCCGCAGCGCTTGAACGACACCGGCGAGTCCGAGGGGCATCCCGACGAGGGCGACCTGCGCTGGCGCGCCGGCCTCCGCATCATCGGCCAGGAGTACCTGACCGACAACGACGCGGTCGGCGCGCAGCACAACATCGCCGGCGGCGCCAACGTCCACGGCCTGGTCTTCCCGCAGCAGACGTGGCGCTTCCAGTTCGACGACGACTACATCCGCGACTACCGGCCCACGAACTTCGAGTCGCGCGGCAACCTCGCGCGCGACATCAACACGCTCGGGCTCGCGCTCCGCTATCAACCCGACGGCCGCGCGCTGTCGGGCATCCTCCGCTACCAGAACCTGATCGACGTGTTCGAGTCGGCGGACTCCGCGTTCGCCAACCGCATGCAGCACACGATCGGGCTGCGCGTGAACTGGCAGTGGCTGCCGATCACGCGCATCTACGGCGACGCGACCGTCGGCATCTTCGGCGGGCTCGGCTCGTCGAGCACGCGCACGTCGTCGGTGCCGATCCGCGCGATCGTCGGCATCCAGACCGCGCTGACCGTCGACACCGCGATCAACGTCCGGCTCGGCGTCGGCAAGGGCAACTACTCGAGCGGCCCCGAGCCGTTCCAGCCGATCTTCGGCGTGCAATTCGCGTATCGCTACAGCCCGAACGGCCAGCTGACCGCGATGTACTCGTACGACTTCACCGACTCGATCCAGGCCAACTACTTCCGCGATCACGTCTTCCAGGTCGGCGAGAACCACGCGTTCGGCCAGCTGACCGTCGCGACCACCCTCGACGCGCGCCTCCGCGACTACCAGGGCGTCAACATCCCGAACATCATGGGCCCGACGGAGCGCGGTGATCTGCTCTTCGATTTCGGCCTGAGCCCCCGCTACTACATCAAGGACTGGTTCGCCGCGACGCTCGACTACGATCTGCTCCTCGACAGCACGGACTATCGCTACATGGCCTCCGGCCAGACGATCAATCCGAGCTTCGTGCGCAACCAGGTCATGGCCGGCGTCCGCGCCGCCTGGTAGCCGTGCCGCCGCTCGGCGTCGCCGTCGCGGGCGCGGGCACCTGGGGCGTCAACCACGTGCGCGTGTTCGCGGCCGAGCCGCGGATCGAGCTGCGCGCGATCTGCGATCCGGATCCGCGCGCGGCGGCCCGCGCGACCGCGCACGCGCCCGGCGCCGCGCTCGCTTCTTGGCAACAGATCCTCGACGACGCGCGCATCGCCGCGGTCGTGATCGCGACCCCCGCGGCGACCCACGCCGCGCTCGCGTGCGAGGCGCTCGCCGCCGGCAAGCACGTGCTCGTCGAGAAGCCGCTCGCGCTGTCGGAGCCCGACGCGCAACGCGTCGCCGACGCCGCGCGCGCCGCGCAGCGCGTGCTGCTGGTCGGACACTTGATGGTCTATCACCCCGTCGTCGTGCGCCTGCGCGAGATGCTCGCGTCGGGGGAGCTCGGCGATCTCTACTATCTCTATTCGCGCCGCGTGAACCTCGGGCGCCTGCGCTCCGACGAGAGCGCGCTGTGGAGCTTCGGCCCGCACGATCTCTCCATGATCGATTTCCTGCTCGGCGAGGAGCCCTCGAGCGTCGCCGCGCGCGGGCAGAGCTACCTGCAGCCGGGCGTAGAAGACGTCGTGTTCGTCTCGCTCCGTTTCGGCGGCGGCCAGATGGCGCACGTGCACTTGTCGTGGCTCGATCCGCGCAAGGAGCGCCGGCTCACGCTGGTCTGCTCGCAGAAGATGGTCGAGCTCGACGACGTCGCGGCCGAGAAGCTCCGCGTCTACGACAAGGGCTACGAGCGGCCGCGCGACTTCAACGACTGGGGCGAGTACCTGACCTTGCGCGACGGCGACGTCCACATGCCGCACGTCGCGATGGAGGAGCCGCTCGTGGTCGAGGCGCGGCACTTCGTCGATTGCTGCTTGGGTCACGCCGAGCCGCGCACGGGAGCGGCGAGCGCCCTCCGTGTGATCCGCACGTTGGCCGCCGCCGAGCGCTCGCTCCGCGCCGACGGCGCGCCAACCGTGCTTGATCCCACCGCTATTCCGCGCTAGGCAACGGGGTCGCCCGCATGAACACCTCGGGGACGGCGGGCCACTAATCGCGTACCTACGGAGAAGCCTTTGGAACCGACCCCAGGATCCCAATCCGGCGACGAAGAAGTCCTGAACATCGATTTCGGTCGGTACGTCGAGGCGGTCCGCAAGTACGCGTGGGTGATCGCCGCGATCGTCGCCTTGTCGGTCACCGCCGCCGTCATCTATACGGCGCGCCAGACCAAGGTCTATCAAGCGACCGCGTCGGTGCAGGTCGAGCCGCGCTTGCCCGACGTGCTCGGGCAAGGGGCCGAGCTGCTCGCCGGCGGCGCCGCGACCGGCGAGTACTACAAGCAGCAGCTCTCGGTCCTGAAGTCGAACACGCTCCTGCGCGCCACCGTCGAGACGTACCAGCTGCAGCTGCAGCTCATGACCGACAAGGAGCGCGAGGGCCTGCCCGAGGACACCGTCTACCAGCGCGCGACCGAGCGGCTCGCCGACATGCTGAAGGTGACGTACCCGAACGGCGACCGCATCCTCTACGTCACGGTCAAGAGCCCCAACGCGAAGCTCGCCGCCGACATCGCGAACGATCACGTCGCCGCGTACTTCGCGTACTCGCAGGGCCTGATCTCGACGACCAAGGCCGCCGACGCGCTGCAGAAGCAGTTCGAGAACTCCGAGAAGGAGCTGCGCGACGCCGAGGCCGCGCTCTACAAGTTCCAGAAGGACAACGATCTGCTCGCCGTCTCGATCGAGGACAAGCAGAGCTTGGTGTCGTCGAACATCACGAGCTACACCGCGCGCCTCAACGACGCGCGCGCGCACCGCATCGAGCTGAACGCGCGCCTCACGCGCATGCGCAAGGCGGCGACCGGCGACGTGCTCGACTCGCCGGTGCTCGCGCTGTCGCAGTCGACCGCGCTCGACACGCTCAAGGCCAGCTACTTCGAGGAGCGCACCAAGTTCGCCGAGCTCGAGAAGGAGATGGGCCCGAAGTCGCCCGAGTACCAGATGCAGAAGGCGAAGGTCGACGACCTCTACGCCTCGCTGCAGGCCGAGGTGCAGCGCCAGGTCGGCGCGGTCAACGAGGAGTACCTGACCGCGGTCGCGACCGAGACCGCGCTGGGCGGCGAGGTCGACCACTTCAAGCAAGAGGCGCTCGATCTCGGCCCCGTGCTGGTCGGCTACAACGATCTCGCGCGCAAGAAGAAGTCCGCCGAGGACAAGTACAACATCCTGGTCGCGCGCCTGTCGACCAACGTGATGACGGGCGAGCTGAACAAGGCGACCGACGCGTCGCTGGTGAAGCCGCTCGACTCCGCGCTCGAGCCGACCGACCCGGTGTCGCCGAAGCTGAAGGTGAACGTCGCGATCGCCGCGGCGATCTCGCTGTTCTTCGGCATCGGCCTCGCGATCCTGCTCGCGTGGCTCGATCGCTCGGTCAAGTCGCTCGACGACGCGCAGGCCGCGGCCGGCGCGCCGGTGCTCGGCATGATCCCGATGATCGCGGAGGGCGAGCTCGCCGCCGACGACGACAAGGCGCGCGATCTCTACGTCCACCAGCACCCGACCCACGCGGTCTCGGAGTTCTGTCGATCGCTGCGCACGAACATCTTGTTCTCGGGCGGCGATCGCGAGCTGAAGACGCTCGTCGTGTCGTCGCCGAACCAGCGCGAAGGCAAGACGACCACCGTCATCTACCTCGGCACCACGATGGCGCAGTCGGGCCAGCGCGTGCTGCTGGTCGACACCGACATGCGCCGCCCGCGCCTGCACCGCTCGATGGGCGTGTCGCGCGAGAAGGGCCTGTCGAACCTGATCGTCGGCGAGGAAGCCTTCGAGGACGTGATCAAGTCGACCGAGATCCCGAACCTCTACGTGCTGCCGTGCGGCCCCACGCCGCCGAACCCGGCCGAGCTCCTGATGACGAAGCGCTTCGCGCACGTGCTCGAGGAGCTGAAGGCGCGCTTCGATCGCGTGATCCTCGACTCGCCGCCGCTCCAGGGCCTGACCGACGCGGTCGTCTTGTCGAAGCAGACCGACGGCGCGCTCTTGGTCGTGCGCGCGGGCAAGACGTTGCGCGACGAAGTGCGCCGCGCGGCGCGCGAGATCCGCAGCGTCGACGGTCCGATCACCGGCGTGATCCTCAACGAGTTCGACATGGAGGATCGCCGCTACGGCTACTACTACCGCTATCGCTACAACTACGCGTACGGCGAGGACCAGAAGGAGCAGGAAGCCTCGCAGACGGCGTGATCGCGATGCGCATCCTCTACGTCTCGCTGTCGTACATCCCGTCGCGTCGCGCCTCGAGCGTGCAGGTGATGAACATGTGCGCGGCCCTCGCGGCGCGCGGGCACGAGGTCACGCTGCTCGCGAAGGAGAGCGAGGAGCAGGCCGCGCGCGACATGCGGCTGCACGCGTTCTACAAGGTGCCGGAGACGTTCGTCGTCGAGCAGCTGCCGCGGCCGAAGTGGCGCGGCGGCGGCTTCGTCTACACGGGCACGGTCGCGCGGCGGATCGCGGCGGCGCGCGCGAGCGGGGACCTGGTGTACAGCCGCGACCTCGCCGGCGCGTCGATGGCCGCAGCGCTCGGCGTGCCGTTCGTGTTCGAGGCGCACGGCGTGGCGTCGGCGGGCTGGCAGCGCGCGTTGATCAAGCGGTTCGCGCGGGCGCGCGCGTGCCGCGGGTTCGTCTCGATCTCCGAGGCGCTGCGGCGCGATCTGATCGATCAAGGGCTCGTGCCCGCGGATCTCCCGCACGTGGTCGCGCACGACGCGTGCGACGCGGCGCTCGGGCGCGCGCCGCGCGCGGAGCTGTCGTCGCCGCCGCGGGTCGGCTACGTCGGGAACTTGTACCGCGGGCGCGGGGTCGAGCTCGTCTTCGAGCTCGCGCGTCGCATGCCGGCGGTGAGGTTCGAGCTGGTCGGCGGCAACGAGCAGGATCTCGCGCGCGTGCGGGGCGAGGGCGTGCCGTCCAACGTCGTCTTGCACGGGTTCGTCGCCCCGGCCTCGCTGGGCACGCTCTACGCGCAGATGGACGTGCTCCTCCTGCCGCATCCGAAGAGCGGCGTGCGCGGCGCGACCGGCGGCATGGACATCAGCCGCTGGACGTCGCCGATGAAGATGTTCGAGTACATGGCGTCGGGCGTGCCGATGATCGCGAGCGATCTGCCGGTGCTCGGTGAGGTCCTCACCGACGGCGTGAACGCGACGATCGCGCCCGCGGGCGACGCGGCCGCGTGGCAGGCGTCGCTCGAGCGCTTGCTCGCGGATCCGGCGACGCGCGTGCGCCAGGCGGTGCGCGCGCAACAAGATCTGCGCGCCGAGTACACGTGGTCCGCGCGCGCGGCGCGCGTGATGCTGGGGCTCGGGCTCGAGCGGGCGACGGCCCCGACTTCGGCCGAGCCGCGACGCTCGGCGAGCTGAGAGGT
>DATJIA010000222.1:0-6875 GCA_035493675.1 Kofleriaceae bacterium
GCGAGCTCGCTCTTGCCGCTGCCGACCTTGATCGCCGCGTCGAGCTTCGCTTCGCAGTCCGGGCACGGCTTCGGCGCGACCTTGGGCAGCGCCAGCAAGATGCTCTGCCGCACGAGACGATCTTCCGTCTTCGCGTGGTCGAGCAGCGCCGCGGTCTGATCGCGCGCGCCCTCGCCCATCTTGCCGAGCTCGAGCATCGCGCGCTCGACGCCCGCGGCGACCAAGCCCTTCTTGTCGTTGTCGGTCCAGACGTCGTCGATCGAGCGCGGATCCTTCTGCCCCGCGGGCAGCTTGTTGTTGATCGTCTTCACGTACTTGCCGACGCGCACCGCGATCTCGTCGGGCTTGGCGTCGAGCGCGTCCGCGAAGCACTTCGCGTTGCCCTTGCAGTGGATGTAGACCTCGACGCGCGCGACGTGGGTCTCGAACGTCCGCTGGTACGAGCGGTAGTCCTTCGCGGCGTTGTCGAGCGGCTTCCACTCGGCGCGCGCGTTGTCGTACGGCTCGTCGGCGTCGTCGACCGCCTTCTGCGCGGCGGTCATCGCGTTGATCGTCTCGGCCGACGCCTTCTTGATGCCGCCTTCCTTCTGGAACTGCGCCTTCGCGGCGGCGAGCTTCGCCTTGGCGTCGTCGAGCGTCTTCTTGGCGGCTTCGTACGCCGGCCGCTTCGCCTCGGCCTTGCCGGCCGCCTCGTCCGCCGCCTTCTTGTACTTCGCCGCGAGCTCGAGGAGCGCGTTGATGTCGCTCTCGTTCTGCGCGAGGCGCGCGTACGCGGTCGCCGCCTCGAGGCGGAGCGCGTCGTCGGCGCCGTTGTCGGCGGCGATCTTGCCGAGCTCGGCCGCGCCGGTCGAGCCGCGCGCGATGAACGGATACGCGCCGACCGCGTTGACCCGCTGCTGGATGTCGCCCTTCGGGTCGTTCCAGATCTTCATCACGACGTCCGCGCCGTCCGACGCGCCGATCTTGCGGAGCGAGTCGTAGTACGCGTTGAACTGCGAGTTCGGCGCCGGGTTGCCCTGCGAGTACGAGACCGGCTGCGGCTTGTCGCTCTGGAGCTTCGCGACCAGGTCCTTCGCCGCCGATTGATCGTAGAGATCGCCGAGGATGATCGCGGCGTAGTACTCCTTGATCGACGTCGGCTTGCACGGCGTGATCGGCTTCGTGATCTTGCCGGTCGCGATGTCCTTGTCGCCGCAGTACTGATCGAGCTTGTTGTCGGCGAACAGCTTGTTCACCTGCTCGTGCGTGCCGTTCAGGATCTTCTTCATCTCGCCGGCGACGTTGGGGCCCGACGCGACGAGCGCGCGGCGCACCTGCGCGAACACCGGGCCGAGCGGCACGCGGTACATCGTCTCGATCAGCACCTCGGTCGCCTCGGGGCTCTTGATCTGCGCCAGCGCGGAGACCGCGCCGAGCACGATCGCGGGCGGCTCGTTCTCGGGGCTGTTGCGGAGCAGGTCGGTCAGCGCCTTCACGACCGCGCCGCTCTTGTACTTGCCGAGCGCGAGCAAGACCTGGAGCCGCACCGGCTGCGCCTTCGGCGAGTACTTCTGGCCGAGCGCGTCGATCAGGACCTGCGCCGCCTGATCGGTCTGCGCCTGGCCGAGCGCCTCGGCCGCCTTGCCCGCGTTCTCGATCGAGCGCGGCGAGGTGTCGTCGAGGTTGCACTTGCCGCCGCCGGTGGCGTCGGGCGAGTACGGCTGCAGCGCCTCGGTGAGGAACGGCAGCGCCTTGTCCCACGACGCGGGACGGCCGCTCTTGGCGAAGTCGGCGAAGTTGCCCTTGTCGGCTTCTTCCGGCGTGAGCGGATGCGCGAGATCGGTCATCACCTGCAGCGCGCGCTGCGGGCAGCCCTGGTTCTCCCAGGCCTTGCCCACCGCGGGGATCGCCTTCGGATCACCGAGGTGCTCGATCTCGGTGAGCGCGTGCTCGAACTCGTGCGAATCGTCGAGCTGGTCGGTCCAGGTGTCGGCGTCGAACTCGTTCTGCTTGCACGCGCCGAAAATGAACAACACGGCGGCGAGCCCCGCCGTTGAGAGTGTCCTCAATCGGTTCATGGCCCCGTCCTTTATTTGTTCTTGATGGCGAACAGGAGGTTGTCGAAGCCCGCGTCCTTGGCGGTCTTGACGATCTTGTTGATCAGGCGAGCATCGGTCGTCTGATCGCCTTGCACGATCGCGAGGCCGAGCGGGCACAGCTCAGCGCCCGGCGGCGGACGCAGCCCGTTCTTCATGTCGTCGCACGACTTCTTCGCGTTCTGCGAGAGCTTCCCGATGCGGACGTCGTCGGCGATGTGATTCGCCGCTTCCTGCAAGCGCTCGTAGAGCGCGTCGATGCGCAAGGTCGGCGAGTCGTCGTGGAGGACGCTGTCGACGGTCGCGATCAACTGGCCCTGATACGTGATCTCGTGGTTCGTGATCACGATGACGGGCGCGGTCTGCAGCACGTCCTTGGAGTCGGCTTTCGGCAGCTCCAGGCCCTTCTGGGCCTGCAGGATCTGACCGGTCGCCGAGAACACCATCAGGAGGAACGTCACCAAGATCGTCATCATGTCGACGAACGGGGTGAGGTTCAGGTGGATGTTCATGTTCTTCTTGCTGCTCGCGCCACCCTTCGCGAGGTGCTGGAACTTGATCGATTTGTAGAGCCGAGGGCCTGCTACATGGACTGGCATGGCGACCTCCTCTCAGAGCGTCGGCCGCCAGGACAAGCCGGCGGGGTCTGTGAGCCCGACATCGGTGAACCCCACCTTGATGGCGTGGTCCATGGCCGAGACGAGATCTTGGTATTTGACGACGTGGAGATCGTGGGACTCGGCGGCGACTTCGATGTCGGTGCGGTCGGAGAAGTACTCGCCTTTGATCTTCTTCAGATCTTCTTCGTACTCCGCCCACACCGCCTCGTCGGGGCGGTTGTTGCCGCGCTCGACGGTCTTGGTCGCATCGTCACCCGACACGCGAGTCGCACCGATGTAGATGCGCTCGTCGGACACGAGGACCGAGAGGATCGCCTTCTCGTCTTCCTTGATCTGTTGATCGCGGTTCTTGCCCTTCGGCGCGATGTTGATCTGCGCGATGTTGATCCACACGGCGGTCACGAGCAGGAACGCCGTGAGGCACGACATCAGATCGATGAAGGGCACGATATTGATGTCGACGTTGACGGATTTTTTATCTCCGCCTCCGGTGTCGATTGCTGCGCCCATGGTCGATCTCCTCCGATCAACCCTGCGGCTGCTGCATCTGCGAGCGGTGGTTCACGACCAGGTTGACGACCTGAACCGTCACCTCGTTGATGTCGTCGGTGATCTTCGTGGTCTTGCCCTGGAGGAGCGAGAACCCGAGGAGGCCGACGAGCGAGGTGCCGATGCCGAACGCGGTGCAGTTCAAGGCTTCCGCGATGCCCTTGGCGAGCTCGGCGGCCTTGTTGCCGGCGTTGTCGCCGCCGACCGAGCCGAACGACTTGATCATGCCCGAGATGGTTCCCAAGAGACCGGCGAGCACCGCGAAGTTCGAGAGCATCGCGAGGTAGTTGGTGCGCGCGTTGATCTTGGGGAGCTCGCGGAGGGCGGCCTCGTCCATCGCGGCCTGGACCTCGTCGTCGCTCTTGTTGAACTTCATGAGGCCCGCCTGGACGATGCGGGTGATCGGCGTCGGGTTGCCCGAGCAGACCTTGATCGCGCCCTGGACGTTGCCGGCCATGACCTGGCTCTTGAGCAGCGCGAGCAGCTTGTCCTTGTCGACCGACGCCTTGAACAGATAGACCGCGCGCTCGACGATGACGGCGATCGTGAAGATCGAGGTGATGAGGATGGGCCACATGCCCCATCCGCCCTTGTGGAACGCGGTCGAAATGCTCGTGAGGATACCCATGGTCGAAAAACCCTCTTTTGGTCCGCGGGCCTCGTGTGCAAGCAGGGATCCAGTGAGCTATGCGCGCGAGACGATGAGAAAAGCTGCGACGGTTGCGATGGCGCTGGAGGCCGGTCAGCCGTAGCATCGTGGGACGGTCAGGGGCGAAATGCCACGGTATGCCGCGGGCTTTCATGGAGTCACAAGCGGAACCGATCGTGCGATGAGGTGTCAGGAGAGGTAACGATGGCCGCGCGCCGCTGGATCAGCATCGTCGATATCGTCGTCGCGGTCGTCGCGCTCGTCGCGATCTTCCTCCCCGCGCGTCCGCTCGAAGGCGTGAGCGCTGCGAAGGGAGACGACGACGCGCGCTTCGCGCTCGGCGCCGCCGAGGCGCGCACGCGCGTGCGCGCGCCGGCCGAGATGGGGCGCGCCGCCGAGGAGCTGTCGCGCCGCTTCGTCGACGCGCACGAGAGCGACTTCGCGATCGAGGCGCCGATGTCGGCCGCGCGCGCGATGCGCGGATCGCCGGAGCGCTGGCGCGCGCTGCTCGCGACCGCGAAGGGCTACGGCGAGCTGCGCGAGGTGAAGGACGCGGCCGAGTGGGCGAACGAGGCGCTCGCCGCGTGTCATGACGCGGGCGTCGAGGCGTGCCCGCCGTGGGAAGAGGTGCGCGTCGATCTGTATGCGAAGCACCTGGAGTCGGGCATCGCGTCGGGGATCGATCCCAAGGTGGATCCCGATGGCTTCCGCAAGGCGGGCGAGAAGGCGTTGCACATGGTGCACTTGTCGACGAATCCGCTGACCGCGCCCTCGCCTGCGCCTACGCCCACGCCGCCGGCACCATCGCCATCGCCGCAGCCGTAGCGTCGCGCTATCATCAGAAGGTGACCGACCGTCGACTCGTCCTCGTGTTGCTCGCGGTCGTAGAGCTCGGGGGCTGTGGCGCGCGGCAGCCGGCCGGGAAAGCGAAGATGTCGGCGCGCGAGATCGCGGCGCGCTCGGAGCCGGCGATCGTGCGCATCGAGGCCGGCGGTGATCGCATCGGCACCGGCTTCGCGATCGATCCCGCGGGCGTGATCGCGACCAACCTGCACGTGGTCGCGGGCGCGCGCGAGATCAAGATCCACACGCTCGACGGCGCGACGTACGACGTGAAGCGCGTCGACGCGATCGATCTCGATCGCGACCTCGCGCTCGTGCACATCGATCCGTCGAAGCCGCTGCCGACGATCCCGCTCGGCGACAGCGACAAGCTCGCCGCGGGCGATCCGGTGATCGCGATCGGCAACCCGATGGGCGTCCTCGACTACACCGTGTCGGACGGGTTGATCTCGTCGGTGCGCGTGTTGTCGCGGCAGCTGACGGTCTTGCAGATCAGCGCGCCGATCTCGCCGGGCTCGAGCGGCGGGCCGCTGTTCAACTCGTACGGCGAGGTGATCGGCGTCGCGACCGCGATCCTCACCGAGGGCCAGAACCTGAACTTCGGCGTGCCCGGCAATTACTTGAAGCCGCTGCTCGCGCAGCACGCGCCGATGTCGCTCGACGAGTTCGCGCAGAAGACGACCGCGCCGTCGCACGACGAGCACGCCGGCAACGGGCAGCCCGACGTGAAGATCCAGCGCAAGATCCCTGTGCACGACGTCGCGATCCTCGACGGCTGCAGCGCCGAGGACATGGCCGACATCTACAAGGGCATCAGCGAGGCGATCGAGAGCGGCGCGCCCTTGTACAACGCGGGCAATCACGAGGCCTGCTATCGCATCTACGAGGGCGCGTCGATGCGCTTCGAGCGCGAGGCGCCGTGCGCCGGCGTGCGCGCGGCGTTCGGCGACGGCCTGTTGCGCGCGAGCACGATGCAGTCGTGGACCGAGAAGGCGTGGGCGATGCGCGACACCTTCGACGGCATGCTCGACGTGCTCGAGCGCAAGGCGCGCGCGATGTCGGGCGCGCGACCGCACCCGTGATCCTGTACCTGTTCGACATCGACGGGACGTTGATCCGGGCGGGCGGCGCCGGCGCGCGCGCGCTCGACCGCGTGATCGAGGCGCGCTACGGAATCCGTAGCGCGATGGCGGGCATCGACGCGGGCGGCAAGACCGATCCGTGGATCCTGGAGGAGATGTTCGCCTTGCGTTTCTCGCGGGCGCCCGAGCCGCACGAGATCGAGGCGATCCTGGAGGCGTACCCGCCGGTGTTGGCCGAGGAGTGCGCGACGTCGCCGCGCTTCACGGTGCTCGACGGCGCGTTCGAGATCGTGTCGTGGTTGGCGGCGCGCGCGTGCGTCGTCGGGCTCGCGACCGGCAACACGCTCGCGGGCGCGCGCGTGAAGCTCGCGCGCGCGGGGCTGTGGGACCACTTCGCGTTCGGCGGCTACGGCAGCGACTCCGCGAACCGCGCCGAGGTCGTCGCGACCGCGATCAAGCGCGGCGAGGCGTTCGCGAAGGCGCCGCCCGATCACGTCGTCGTCGTCGGAGACACGATGCACGACGTCCGCGCCGCCAAGGCCTGCAACGCGCTCTGCGTCGCCGTCACGACCGGCACCGAGCCGCGCACCGCCCTCGAAGCCGGCGGCGCCGACGTCGTCATCGACTCGCTCCGCGACCTCGCCGCCTGGCACGAAGACAAGTTCCCCGGCTCGTCCTGATACCCCGTTCGTCCTGAGCTCCCCCCGTTCGTCCTGAGCTCCCCCGTTCGTCCTGAGCTCCCCCCGTTCGTCCTGAGCGGAGGGCGAGCGCAGCGAGCCCGGAGTCGAAGGACCACACCTACAACCGCGGGTGCCACGCCAAGCAGGACATCACATCGATGAACGGCACGATGTTGATCGCGACATCTACGGATCGCTTGTCATGACCGGTGTCGAGTTGTGCGCCCATGCGCGGACGACACCGGCCGCCCGCGAGCGGTTGCAGGCGGCGGCCCCTTCGACTTCGCGCTCGCTCTGCGAGCGAGCGCTCCGCTCAGGGCGAACGGGGATAGCAGCGCTCCGCTCAGGGCGAGCGGAGATTCGCTAGTTGAAGACGA
>DATJIA010000223.1:0-28110 GCA_035493675.1 Kofleriaceae bacterium
GGGCTTGGGCTCGGCCTCGACGAGCGCGACCTCGGCGGCCTTCGCCCAGACCATGCCTTCGCCCGGCCGCGCCCGCGCAATGCCGACGACTCCGGTGAGCGACGCGGCGGCTTGGGCCATCACATGCGCGGCGCCGAGCCGGCCCGCTTCGAGGTACGTCTGCACGAGCGCGGCTTCGTCGTCGTTCAAGTGCGCGCGCAGGCGCATCTCGGCGACCTTCGCGGGCCAGGCGGAGGGCGCCTTCGAGGCGGGCGCCGGCGGGAGATGACAGACCGAGCAGCGCGCCATGTAGAGCGAGCGCCCGTGCTCGAGCTGCGCGACGTCGATGCCGGCGCGCGCGGCGTCGGCTTGCGTCGCGACCGGCGGCGCGGTCGACGCGCACGCGACCGCGAGGGTCGCGAACGCCGCCAGGCCGAGTTTGAAAGCCATATTCAAACTCAACTTATCACAAGCCGAGGCCGATGATGAAGCGTCCCGTGACGTCGTCCGCGGCATCCGTCACACCTGCGGCCAAGGTCCCGGCAATCCACAGCTTGTCGCTCGGCGCCCAGGAGATGGACGGGCCGACCTGCGCGATCGCGGACGAGTCCTCGTACTCGCCGAACGTCTCGGCGCCGATCTTCCAGTTCGGGTTGATCTCGTACGCGGCGCCGAGCGACCAGCCCGGCACCAGCTCCGCCTCGACCTCGCCGTTGTCGCGCGTCAGCTCGATCTCGCCGATCAGGTTCGCGTTGACGCTGAGCCTGCCGAGGTCCTTCGCGACGATCAGCTTCGGCTCGATGTCGCCGAGCCCGGTGCCGAACCCCTTCGCGATCTCGAGGTAGAGCAAGACGTCGACGGGATACTCGCCGCGCTCGCCGATCCGATAGCGGCTCTCGACGGAGGTCTCCTCGTAGCCGAGCCCGGTGTCGCCGGCGCCGTCGCTCGTGTGGACCTGGCCGAACGACTGATAGACGGCGAGGTCCCAGTGATCGGTGATCCCGTACTCGACCTCCATCTTCCAGCCGAGCGTCGACGGCCCGCCGTCCCACGCGGCGCGCGACTGCGTGTTCCAGAGCTCCAGGTCCACGCCGCCCTCGGGCATGGTGTTGTACTCGTACGTGAAGCCGAAGGCGCGGCGATCGGCGTGTGCCGCGCGCGGGATGGACACGGCCACGCCGGCCGCGAGCAACGCGAAAGCTGTGCTTTTGAAATTCATTTTCAATTTCATTACTACGTCCGATTCGCACCGGGAGTCAAGCGCCGCGTTACCGACCGAACGTCAGTAAGAACACGTTTCTTTCAAAGCCGAAACATTCCGGTTGCATCGCCGTGACGCATTGCATAGAGTGCAGCGCGTCGTGGCCTGTTTGGCCACATTTCCCGGGGGGGAGACATGAAGCGGCATTACGTCTGCGTCGCGCTGCTCTTCGCTGCCTGCGAGCTTTCGTTGGATCCACCGGCGACGGTGATCCATGCGCGTTTCGATCCGGACGCGAAGGTGATCCCGATGCCGACCGACATCCTCCGCGATGCGGTCGCCGGTCACTTGAACATCCCGATCGACGACACCAACACCCCCGCGGAGAAGACGCTCTTTGGCGCGATGAACCAGCTCGACGGTTGGTCGACCGCGATGTCGGCGACGGTCTCGTTCGACGGTCCGATCGAGCGCTCCACGATCACGCCCGACAACATCCAGGTCTGGCACTGGCGCACGACGCCCGAGCGCGTGACCGACGTCCGCATCCACGTCGGCGACGACGATCGATCGCTCACGATCGATCCGCCGCGCACCGGCTGGATCCGCGGCGACCGCTACATGGTCGTGATGAAGTCGGGCGCCGGCGGCGTCGAGGGCAAGGCCGGCGAGAAGGTCGAGTGCGACGCGGCCTTCTACTTCCTGCGCTTGAAAGAGCGCCTCGACACGCCCGATCACAACTTCGCGTTCCCCGGCGACACCGCCGCCGCGCGCGCGGCGAACGCGTCGAAGCTCGAGACGATCCGCGAGGACCTCGCGCCGTTCTTCGACTACGTCGACACGGCGCAGGGCCTGAAGCGCGACGACATCGCGGCGCTCTGGAGCTTCACCGTCACCACGCGCACCGAGCTCGCGATGGACAAGGCGTCGCAGCGCGTCCCGATCCCGCTCGACATCTTGAAGGATCCGAGCACCGGGCACATCGATCTGCCCGACGCGCCGTGGGACTCGCAGTCGGTGCTCGACGCCAAGGCGCGCCTGCGCGAGCTCACCGGCTTCGGCACCACGATGAACCCGATGCTCCAGTTCACCGCGCCGGTCGATCCGTCGACGGTGAACGACACCACGATCGAGATGTGGCAGGTCGGCGACGCGATGACGCCCGTGCGCGTGCCCGCGACGGTCACGCTGCTCGCCGACAAGATGGCGGTCGAGGTCGCGCCGGTCGCGAAGCCGCTCGCCGAGGGCGCGCGCTACGCGGTCGTCGTGCGCGACGGCATCGAGGCCGCCGACGGCACCAAGGTCGTCTTGATGCCGCTCGGCGTGCTCCTGCAAGCGCGCGACGCGGTCTTCGCGAACGGCAAGAGCCAGGTCGGTCCGGTGCCCGACGACGACGCCGCGCGCGTCGAGCAGGCGCGCCCCGACGTCGTCGCCGCCGAGGACGCGCTCACGCACATCGGCAAGGGCGACGGCGTGCTCGCCGCGTGGACGTACACGACGATGCCGATCTCCGATCCGATGACGGAGTGGATCGCGAAGCCGGAGAAGCTCGCGGTGCCGACCGCGCCGACGATCGCGAAGCACCAGAGCGCGACGCAAGCGCTCGCCGACTTCCCGCTCGGCATCACGTCGATCTTCAACGTCGGCGACGTCGTCTCGGGCACCGTCCCCTCCCCCGTCTTCCTCGATCAGAAGACGCGCGCGTTCCGCGCCGACGGCGGCTACGACGTGCAGGACATCGCGTTCATGGCGACGGTCCCGCGCAACCCGAAGGCCGGCCCGATCCCGGTCGTGATCTTCGGCCACGGCGTGATGACGGAGCGCCGCTTCGTGCTCGCGGTCGGCGACGCGCTCGCGCAGAAGGGTTTCGCGGCGATCGCGATCGATCTGCCGATGCACGGCACGCGCACCTATTGCTGGACCAAGGGCCCGATCTCGATCCCGGATCCGACGACCGGCAAGCTGACCAACCTCGGCCCGCCGTGCGGCAGCGGCGCGAGCTGCAACGACATCGGCCAGTGCGTGAACAGCCAGGGCGTCGTGCAGCCGTTCGCGAACTGGCCGGTGATCAACATGCCGACCGCGTCGGGCGCGGCGTTCATCGAGGTCGACGAGATCGCGAACACGCGCGATCACTTCATCCAGAGCGAGGTCGATCTGTCGTCGCTCCTGCGCTCGCTGCGCACCGACGACTGGAGCGGCGTGTTCGGCCGCGACGTCGACACCTCGAAGATCTACTACGCGGGCGAGTCGCTCGGCGGCATCCTCGGCGCGACCTTCGTCGCGAACCACCCCGAGATCCCGCGCGCGGTGCTCAACGTGCCGGGCGCCGACACGGTCGATCTGTTCAAGGACTCGCCGGTCTTCAGCGGACAGATCAACGCGTTCTTCAAGCGCGAGAACGTCGATCCCGAGAGCTTCGACGGCCACCGCTTCTTGAACGTCGCGCGCTGGTTCATGGACGCCGCCGATCCGCAGAACTTCGGCAAGCAGCTCTTGCACCCGAACGGACAGCAGGCGCTGCGCAACGTGCTGCTGCAAATGGCGACGCTCGACGAGATCATCCCGAACCCGTACACGAAGATCTTGCAGCAGGTGTCGGGCGCGCCGCGCCGCGACTACATCGCGGAGCACGCGTTCCTCGTGATCCCGATCGAGCCCGCGTACCTGGCCGGCGTGAACGACATGGCGTCGTTCCTCAACTCGGAGATCAACCAGTGAGGCCGGCCATGAAGGCGATGGCGATCCTCGCCGTGATGATCCTCGGCGCCTCCGCGCACGCGGGCGGCTACGCGGTTCCGGAGACCGCCGCGAGCGCGGGCGGCACCGCCGGCGCGGCGACCGCGCGCGCGGGCGATCCGTCGGCCGCGTGGTACGACCCGGCCGCGCTGGTCGACGGCGCGGGCTGGCGCATGGGCGTCGGCCTCTTGTTGCCGATGGCCAAGCTCGAGGCGGTCGCGCCCGACGGCTCGTGGCACGCGAGCACGCAAGGCGATCCGCTCCCCGTGCCGCAGCTGTTCGCGAGCCGCGCGTGGGGCGATTGGGCCGCGGGCCTCGCCGTCACCGTCCCGTACGGCGGCGACGTCGCGTGGCCCGCCGATTGGGCCGGCCGCCACGAGATCGTCTCGACGCAGATGATGGACGTGCGCGTCGCGCCGTTCGTCGGATGGCGCAGCGGTCGCCTGCGCATCGCGGGCGGCGTGCACGTCGATTTCGGCCGCCTCACGATCGCGAAGCAGCTCGACTTCGTCGACACCGACGGCAACGTCGACATGCTCCTGCACGGCACCGGCTTCGGCGTCGATGCGTCCGCCTTCGTCTCGCTGCGCGATGATCTCGACGTCGGCCTCTCGTACAAGAGCCGCACGCACGTGCCGCTGTCGGGGCAGGCGAACTTCACCGCGCCCGACGCGTTCTCGATGAAGACGCCGGATCAGTCGGTGAGCTCCGCGCTCGAGTTCCCCGATCGCATCGCGGCCGGCGCCGCGTGGACGCACGGCGCGTTCCGCGCGCTCGGCGATCTCGAGGTCGTCGTGTGGTCGGTCAACAAGACGCAGGTGATCGACTTCTCGATGGCGCAGACGCCCGACGTCACGCAGGTGAACGACTGGCACACGACGCTGGCCGCGCGCGGCGGCGGCGAGTGGACCCGCGGCCGCTTCGTCGGACGCGCGGGCCTCGCGTGGGATCCGTCGCCGGCGTCGGCCGATCACCTCGGGCCGATCGCGCCCGACGGCGATCGCGTCGAGGCGACGGTCGGCGCGTCGTGGCGGCTCGGCGAGGGCACGACGATCGACGCGTTCTACGGCTACCTGCGGGTCGGCAAGCGCGCGAGCACGAACCCCGACTCGACGATGGCGACCTACGGCGGCAGCGCGAACCTGCTCGGCGTCGGTTTGCGGATGGATCGATAGATCGATCGTATGCTGCGCGCGTGGACGACGCGCTCGCCGATCAGATCCGCGCGTACGAGCGCTGGCTCGCGAAGACCGAGCACGCGCCCGCGCTGCACGCGCATCAGCGCGCGGCGTGGACCGCGGATCTCGCGCTCGCGCGGAGCTCGCGCGACGCCGCGGATCACACGGCGCGCCTGTTCGCGAGCGGGCACGCGAGCGCGGCGGCGATCGCGCCGTGGCTCGATCGACAAGCGGCGCTCGCGCGGATCCATCGCGCGCTCGGCGACCTACCGCGCGCCGCCGCGCACGACGCCGCGACCGTGATCACCGGCGAGCCGATCGCGCACATGATCGCGCACGAGCAGGTGCTGCGCGTGATCACGACCGACCGTGACACCGCGGGCTTGTCGATCGGAGGCATCGTGCTCGCGCTGCTCGATCTGCGCGCCGAGCGCGATCCATCCGAGCAGGTCCGCTACATCGCGGCGCAGCTCGCGCGCCTCGCGTCGGTCGGGCTCGCGTGGTCGGCGGCGCACGACGATCCGTTCCGCCGCCGCTTGCCCTTCGATCGCGCGCGCATCGATCTGCTCACGTCGTGGCTCCCCGTGCCCGTGCCCGCGAATCCTGAGCCTGTCGAAGGACACGTGCCCGGCCCGCAACCCGTCGCGATCTCCTTGCCGCCCTCGCCTCCTCCGTCAGGCCTCCCGCCCGCGTCGCTCCTCGCCGACTCCTACCGCGCGCAGCGCCGCTTCGCCGATCCGTCCGCGCACGCGATCCTCGACGCCATGATCGCGCTGGCCGACGCGTGCACGACCGCGCCCGAGGTGCTCGCGCGCCTCGCCGCGACGCCGCTCGAGCTCGAGCTCGCGCGCGCCCCGTACCTCGCGCGCACGGCCGACGCGATCGAGCGCGCCGACGATCGCGGCCAGATCCAGCTCGCCGCCCACGAGCGCGCGCGCGCCGCGGCGCTGCGCAGCGCGCAGACGCCGACCGAGGTCGAGATCGCGATCGCGCACTCCGACGCGTGCTTCGCGATCGAGACGATCTGGTGGAGCGTGCTCGTCCACACCGCCACCCACTCCACCGCCGCCGCCGCCGAGCTCGATCGCGCCGACACGCCCGATCGCCGCCGCGCCGCCGCCGCCGCGACGCGCTCGACGATCGAGCTGCTCGGCGCCGACTTCGCCGCGCTCTCGCAGATGGCGTGGCTCGCGCCGATCGTCGAGCGCGTCCTGCACCGGCTCGGCGACGTCGTCGATCTCGCGCCGCCGCTGCGGCTCGGGTATCTCGGCGAGGTCGGCTATCCCGTGGTCGCGCCGCTGCGCGCCGCCGCCGCCGAGGGGCTCGCCCGCCAGTGGAGCGTGACGCCGCCCGATCCCACGACGTTCGCGGCCCGCCTCACGCAGCCGCGCATGCCGACTCCTGCCGCTCTCCGCGATCACCTGGTCGCGCTGCTCGCGAAGGCCTCTCCGTCGACGAACGCCGATCCGGCGCGCCGCGTCGTGCGCTTGTGGGACCACGCGATCGACCTCGCGGACCTCGACGCGGCCGCCGCGATCGCGCTCCGCCCCGGCTTCTAGTCGCGTGGTACAGTCGCGACCATGGCCGACGACGACAAGGAGCGACAGCAGCTCGCGGCGCAAGAGAAGCTCGACGAGACCAGCGACGAGAAGAAGCTCTTCCTCGAGCAAGGCCGCTCCGTCACCGTCAACCGCGAAGGCGCGAACCAGGTCGTCGAGTTCCGCGACGCCGGCGGGCAGCTCGAGCTGCGCGTGAAGATGACCGAAGAAGGCCCCGTCCTCGTGATGGAGGGCATGAAGGTCCAGGTCAACGCGGCCGAGTCGTTCTCCGTGAAGTGCAAGGAGTTCAACGTCGAGGCCGAGGGCGAGACGATCATCGCGACCAAGGGCGAGCTCAAGATCAAGTCCGACGGCGAGATGAGCATCGACTCCCCCGACGACATCCGCGTCCGAGGGAAGATCATCTACCTGAACTGACGTACTATCGTCCGAACGGAGAGCTCTGATGGCAGGTAAGGAAGCGGCACGGATGGGAGACAAGGCCAAGCACAATGGCCCGCACTGCCACATGCCGATGCATCCGCCGGCGCCGGTCCCCACGCCGCAGCCGCACTCGTGCCTGGGTCACCCGGTCGTCCTCAACTGCGCGCCGACCGTGATGATCAACAACAAGATGGCCGCGACGGTCACGTCGCAGGTGCCGACCTGTCAGGGCGAGAACATGTGCGTACCGGGCGGTCCCGGCATGGTCGCGATGGGCGCCTTCACGGTGCTCATCTGCAACATGCCCGCGGGCCGCAAGGACGACATGGTCGCGTTCACGAGCTGCGTCGGCCCGATCCCGATGCCGCTCGGCAAGATCGACGACGCCTGCTCGAGCGACGTCAAGATCGGCTGAGAGGCTGAGCCGAGGGAAAGATGCGCCGCGCGCATCTCGATCGCTTCCGCCCGCGCTGCCCGCTGTGCGTCGCGATGGGTCGCGGCACCCAGTCGCTCGCGCTCGGCCACGTCGAGCGCGAAGACGCGGCCGGCGTCGTCGAGGGCGCGCTGGTCTGCAGCGAGCCGCGCTGCCGGTTCGAGTTCCCGATCCTCGGCGGCCTGCCGTTCATCACGACCGACGTGCGCGGCACGATCGCGACCTACGCCGACGAGCTGCGCGCGCGCGACGATCTCTCACCGTGGATGGAGAGCGTGCTCGCCGACTGCGTCGGGCCCGACGCGACGTGGAACGTGCTGCGCGATCACGTCGGCTCGTACGGGCAAGGCCACTGGGGCGATCACGAGCCGGGCGGATCGATCCCGCGCGAGAGCACCGTGCTCGGCGTCGTCGACGCGGCGCTCGCGCTCGCGGGCGCGCCGACCGGCGCGTGGATCGATCTCGGCTGCTCGCTCGGGCGCGCCAGCTTCGAGCTCGCCGCGCGCGGCGCCGACCTCGTGCTCGGCGTCGATCTGCACGTCGCGAAGCTGCTCGCCGCGCGCCGCATCCTCACCAGCGGCCGCCTGCGCTACGGGCGCCGCAAGGTCGGCGTGATCTACGAGCGCGTCGACCTCGCGCTCGATCTCCCGCAGGCGGACAAGGTCGACTTCTGGGTCTGCGACGCGACCGCGCTGCCGTTCCCCGACGGCGCGCTCGACGGCGCGCTGTCGATCCACGTCCTCGACTCGATCAAGTCGCCGCTCTCGCACCTGATCGAGACCGGCCGCGTGCTCGCGCCCGGCGCGCCCGCGGTGTTCGCGTCGCCGTACGACTGGTCGACCGGCGCGACCTCGTTCGAGGGTTGGATCGGCGGCCACAGCCAGCGCGCCCCGCACCGCGGCGACAGCGCGTCCGAGCTGCGCCGCCTGCTGTCCGCCGACGACGCCGCGCGCCTCGGCTCCGGCCTCGCGATCACCGCCGAGCGTGACAACGTGCGCTGGCCGGTGCGCGTGCACGATCGCGCGACGATGGAGTACCGCGTCCACGTCGCGTGCGCGCGCAAGCGAACCTAGACGGTCACGTCCGCGAGCACGCCGTAGTGATCGCTCGCGCAGGTGTCGCCGTCGCGATCGGTCAAGACGACGCGACAATCGGTGATCGTGCCGCGGCCGTCCTTCTTGCGCGACGTCACGTAGACGAAGTCGATGCGGCGATCGATGTCCAAGGATCGCAAGGGCCGGGTCTGCTCGTTCTCGCTCGACCACGTGATGCCCGGCGCGTCGCCGTGCAGGCGGAGCCACGCGTCTTGCCAGTGCGTGCGGCGACCGGCGAGCGTGTGGAGCCCGCGCAGGAAGCGCATCTCGTCGGAGTCGGGCGTCGCGTTCATGTCGCCGCACAGGATCTGCGGCGGATCGGTGTTGCCGCGGCCGCACGCGCGGATCGCGTCGTCGACCGCGACGACCTGATCTTCGCGCGCAACGCCGTCGTCGAGCCGATAGTGCAGGTGCGTCGTGTGCACCCAGATGCCGCCGGCGAGATCGATCCGCGCGGACAACAGCTGGCGCGTCTCGGTCGGGCGCGCGTGCGGCAGCTTGATCGATCGATGCGCCAACACGGGAGCCGCCGACAGGATCGCGAGCCCCTCGACGCCGCCGATCGTGCCCGGCCCGAACGCGTCGTCGGCCCATTCGATCGACGGCTCGTACACGACGCGCATGCCGAGCGCGTCACCCAGGACGTCGGCGGTCGTGCGCCCCGCGCGCCCGTCGAGCGGCCGCACCACCTGCATGCACACGACGTCGGGCGCGAGCGCGCGCAGCTGCCGCTCCGCGAGCGCGAGCCGGCGCTCGAGCGGCGCCTCGGTGCCCCAGAAGTTGATCGTCACGACCCGCACAGGCTCACTCCCCGCGATAGATACAGCGCGACGTCGGCGTCTCGGCGACCTGCACTTCCACCAGCAGCGGCAAGGACGAGCGCACCCGCGACCACAACCACGCCGCGAGCAGCTCGCTGGTCGGGTTCGCGAGCCCTTCGATCTCGTTCAAGACGTGATGATCGAGCGAGCGGACGAGCGGTTGCACGTGCTCGTCGATGTCGGCGAAGTCCATGACCCAGCCTCGCTCGCCGACCTCGCCCTCGATCAAGATCGTGATCGCGTAGGAGTGGCCGTGCATCCGCGCACATTTGTGCCCCTCGGGCACCAGCGGCAGGAAGTGCGCCGCCTCGAACCGATACTCGCGTTGCAGGCGCATGCGCATCGAGGGACTCATACCGCGGGGCCACGTGTTAGAAAAGAGGTGATGCGGCGCGGTGTCGCGGCGCATCTCAGTACGCCGTTGCCCCCCGTCGCTGTCGCCGCGTCCGAGCCCGCACGCACCTCTCGCTGGGAGTCGTGGAAGCGCCTCGACCGCCGCGTGTGGCAGATGGCGATCGCGCGCGCGGTCAACACGATGGGCCTGTCGCTCGTCATGTCGTTCCTCGGCGTGTACGTCGTCGAGACGCGCGACTACCCGGCGTGGCTGTACGGCGTGATCGCGCTGGTCGCGAACCTCGGCCAGTCGATGGCGAACGCGTGGGCCGGCAACCTCAGCGATCGCATCGGGCGCCGCCCGCTCGTCACCGGTTCGCTCGTGATCCGCAGCGCGGTGATCGCCGCGCTCGGCACCCAGATCCTGCTCGACGCGCCGCTGTGGTCGCTCGCGCTCAACATGCTCGCGTCGTCGATGCTGCGCGGCTGCTTCGAGCCGGTCGCGTACGCGCTGGTCGCCGACGTGTGCGCGCCCGATCAACGCATCGCCGCGTTCGGCTTGCAGCGCATGGGCACCAACGTCGGCTGGGCGGTCGGCCCCGCGGTCGGCGGCCTGTTGTCGGCGTTCGTGCCGTACGGCGTCGTGTTCTACGTCGCGGCGGCCGGGCTGCTCGTCGCGGCGCGGCTGACGATGCGCGTGATCGATCCGCGCCCGCGCGCGAAGACGCAGAGCGGCGGCGAGTCGATGCGCGACGCAATCCGCGCGGCCGCCGCCGATCCGCTGATGCGCGTCCTCTTGGTCGGATCGTTCCTCGCGTCGCTCCTGCAGACGCAGCTGTTCTCGACCTTCGCGGTCTTCATGACCGATCACGTCGGGATGTCGAAGGCGTCGGTCGGCCTCCTCTATACGGTCAACGGCCTGACCGTGCTGCTCTTGCAGATCCCGGCGCTCGGCTTGATCCGCCGGCTCGGCGTGCGCATCACGCTCGTCGCCGCGCCGTGCGTGTACGCGCTCGGCTTCTTCCTCGTCGGGCAAGCGGTCGCGTTCGCGAGCGGCGCGCTGGCGATCACGGTGATCACGTGCGCGGAGATCATCTTCGATCCGTCGCACCAGACCGCGATCGCGGAGATCGCGGATCCGCTGCGGCGCGGCCGCGCCTTCGGCGTGGTCGGGATGGCGCAGCTCGTCGGCGTCGCGTTCGGCCCGCTGACCGGCGGCATCCTGCTCGACACGATGCCGAGCGCGACGTGGATCTGGGCGTGCATCGCGACGATCGGGCTGGCCCAGGCCGCCACTTTCGCCTTGTTCGTGCGCCTGCGCCGGCGGTAGCGTGCGCGCATGAGGAGAGGGATCCTCGCGATGGGGCTCATCGCGTGCGGCGGCGCCAAGGGCTCGCCCGACGCCGCGCCGCCCGCGTGGCAGAAGGGCCTGCCGCCCGCCTCGATGATGGGGACGACGCGCGGCCTCTCACCCGCGCGCGGCATCATCCACCTGCACTCGCCGTACTCGCACGACGCGTGCGACGGCAACCCGCGCCCGCCGAACGACACCGGCCCCGTCGACGAGACCTGCCTCTCGCACCAACGCCTCGCGCTCTGCACCGATCGCATCGACTTCGCCGCGATGACCGATCACGCCGACACGATGGCGGAGGCGGACTTCCCGCTCCTGTTCCTGATGCGCGACGGCGACGAGGCCGTGAACGCACAAGACGGTCACCAGATCGCGTCGAAGATCCACTGCGACAACGGCCACACCGCGCTCGTCATGGTCGGCACCGAGAACGCGATCATGCCGATCATGCTCGATCACCACGTGCCCGGCGACGCGGCCGCGCGCCGCACGATCTACAAGACCGACGACGCGACCGCCGTCACCGCGTTCCACGACGCCGGCGCGACCGTGTGGATCGCGCACACCGAGCAGCAGACCAAGCCGCACCTCGACCTGCTCCAGCCCGACGGCATCGAGCTCTACAACCTGCACGCGAACATCGATCCGGACATCCGGCCGATGTACCTCGGGCTCGACGCGTCCGGCGCGATCCAGGCGGTCGCCGAGTTCGCCGACACCGGCGATCCGTACATCCAACCGGACCTCGCGCTGATCTCGTTCCTCCTGCCCAACGGTCCCGCGCTCGATCGATGGAACGAGCAGCTCGCCGAAGGCCGCCACCTGCCCGCCTCCGCCGGCACCGACGCGCACGAGAACGCGCTGCCGCTGATGCTCGCCGACGGCGAGCGCGGCGATTCGTACCGCCGCATGATCCGCTGGTTCGCGAACGTCGCGCTGGTCGCCGATCCGGACGACCCGACCCAGATCGAAGCCGCGGTCAAAGCCGGCCGCTTCTTCGTCGCGTTCGAGATCTTCGGCACGCCGGTCGGCTTCGACGCCGCGATCCACGCGGGCGGCAGCGTCGCGGGCATGGGCGACACGATCGCGCCGACCGCGGGCGCGACCTTCGACGTCACGCTGCCCACGATCCTCGATCTCGATCCGTCGTTGCCGGCTCCCGAATTCGCGATCACGATCTATCGGATCGACGGCGGCGGCGTGCACGCGCTCGCGACCGGACCGGGGCCGACCTTGAGCGCGCCGGCCGATCAGCCGGGCGCCTATCGCGCGGAGATCCACATCAAGCCGCATCACCTCGGCGTGTACCTGGGGCATCTCGGGACCGCGCCCGCCGACGGCGACTTCCCGTGGATCTACTCCAATCCCGTCTATGTAGAGTGATCCAGATCGACGGGCCGGTGCCCTGCGTTCTGCTACCGTACTCGTCATGCGGGCGTACGCGATCCTGCTCGTCGGTCTGGCCGCGTGTCCGGAAGGCAGCGATCCGGGTCCCGGTCCAGGCCCCGGCACCGGCTCGCAAGGCGCGTATTGCGACGCGACCACGCCGTGCCCGACCGGCCAAGAATGCGCGCGCGACGACGAGTGCGTCGCGCCCGATCAAGCGCGCAGCGTCATGACGCACTGGACGATCGCGGGTCAACCGGCGAACGCGACCAGCTGCGCGCCGATCGTGCAGATCGGTCACCTCACGATCCGCTACACGTCGACCGCGACCGGGGAGTCGACCGGCTTCGCGCCGCTCATGTGCGATCAGGGTCAGTTCTTCGTCGATGTCTGGCCGGCGCGCTTCGATCACGTCCAGGTCTTCGCCGCCGACACCACGCGCGAGTACACAGGCGAGGCCGAGCTCGCGCCGGGCAACGCCGAAGTCACGGTCGATCTCCAACTGCAATGACGCGCGCGATCCTCATCGCGTCACTCCTCTTCGGGGCCGGATGCCCCGACTCGGGCGTGAACTACTGCGACGAGCAATCGCCGTGCGGCGGCGGCGACGTCTGCGCGCATACGCACGAGTGCCTCGCGCCGGATCAGGTGCACGCGGTGACGATCCGCTGGACGATCGGTCGTGACGCACCGGACGCGACCGCGTGCAACGGGATCTCCGAGATGAACGTCGGCTACGAGCGCACCGACGATCCGTCCGATCGCCTCGTGTTCTCGCCGGTGACGTGCACCGCCGGATCGTTC
The DNA here is from genome assembly GCA_035493675.1 of Kofleriaceae bacterium. Classification (GTDB taxonomy): domain Bacteria; phylum Myxococcota_A; class Polyangia; order Haliangiales; family Haliangiaceae; genus JAIOQA01. The sequence continues at coordinate 13,305 of DATJIA010000223.1, forward strand.
CCCAACGACAAGTGGCCGACGCGCTATGACACGGCGTACGTCGCCGCGTTCGGACCGGGCCACGCGACCGAGGGACGCGCGACCATCCCGCCCGATCCCAACGCCGACGTCACCGTCGACCTGCCGCATCCCTGACAAGCGCGGAGGATCCCGCTATCCTCCGTCGCCCATGACCACGCCCGAGACCGCGCAGGTCGAGCTCGACGACGAGCCGGTGACCGCGACGCGCGACGAGCTCGCGCCGCTGTACCGGCAGATGCTCGCGATCCGCCGCCTCGAAGAAGCCAGCGCGAAGGCTTACTCGCAGGGAAAGATCGGCGGCTTCCTCCACCTCATCATCGGCCAAGAGGCCGTGTGCGTCGGCGCCGTCGCCGCGCTCGAGCCGAAGGACTACGTCGTCGCGACCTATCGCGAGCACGGCCACGCGTACGCGAAGGGCGTGACCGCGCGCGCGATCATGGCCGAGCTCTACGGCAAGAAGACCGGCCTCGTGAAGGGGCTCGGCGGGTCGATGCACCTGTTCTCGCGCGAGCACAACTTCCTCGGCGGCTACGGCATCGTCGGCGGTCACGTGCCGATCGCGGCGGGCGCCGCGTTCGCGTCGAAGTACCGCGCCGACGGTCGCGTGACGCTCTGCTTCTTCGGCGAGGGCGCGTCGACGATCGGCGGCTTCGCCGAGGGCATCGCGCTCGCCGCCTTGTGGAAGGTGCCGGTCGTCTTCATCTGCGAGAACAACCAGTACTCGATGGGCACGCCGCTGTATCGATCGCTCGCGGTCGAGGACGTCTCGATGCGCGCGCTCGCGCACGGCATGGCGCGCGATCGCTTCGACGGCAACGATCCCGTGAAGGTGAAGCGGCGGATCGCCGAGGCGGTCGCGCGCGCCCGCGAGACGCAGGAGCCGACGCTGGTCGAGATCGTGACGTATCGCTTCCGCGGCCACTCGATGTCGGATCCCGGCCTCTATCGCACGAAGGAGGAGGTCGAGGAGTGGAAGCGCCGCGATCCGCTCAACCGCGCGCGCGCGAAGCTCGTCGAGCTCGGCATGCCGGAGCCCGAGATCGTCGCGATGGAAGACGACGTCAAGGCCGAGATCGAGGACGCCGTGAAGTTCGCGGAGACGTCGCCGCCCGCCGACGAGTACAAGCAATACGTGGTGAAGGAGTAGCCGGTGCCGGTGATCAGCTATCGCGAGGCGCTCAATCAAGCGATGCGCGAGGAGATGGAGCGCGACCCCGACGTCTTCATCATGGGCGAGGAGGTCGGGCACTACAACGGCGCGTACAAGGTGACGCAGGGCCTGCTGCACCGCTTCAGCGAGCGCCGCGTGATCGACGCGCCGATCGCGGAGATGGGCTTCGCGGGCATCGGCGTCGGCGCCGCGATGGTGGGGCTGCGCCCCATCATCGAGTTCATGACCTTCAACTTCTCGCTCGTCGCGATCGATCAGATCGTGAACAACGCGGCGAAGATCTATCAGATGAGCGCCGGGCAGTACTGGATCCCGATCGTGTTCCGCGGGCCCGGCGGGCCGGCGGTGCAGGTCGGGTCGCAGCACTCGCAGTCGCTCGAGTCGTTCTACGCGCACGTGCCGGGCCTGAAGGTCGTGATGCCGTCGACGGCGTACGACGCGAAGGGCCTCTTGAAGACCGCGATCCGCGACGACAACCCGGTCGTGTTCATCGAGGGCGAGACCCTCTACAACACGACGTGGGAGGTCCCGAGCGAGGAGTACCTGATCGAGCTCGGGCGTGCGGATGTGAAGCGCGCGGGTCAGCACGTCACGTTGGTCGCGTGGTCGAAGATGGTGTGGACGTGCCTCGACGCGGCGAAGTCGCTCGCCGAGCAAGGCATCGAGGCCGAGGTCGTCGACGTGCGATCGCTGCGCCCGCTCGACGCCGCGACGATCTGCGACTCGGTGAAGAAGACCGGGCGCTGCGTGATCGTCGAGGTCGGCTGGCCGGTCGCCGGCTACGGCGCGGAGATCGCGCACCAGGTGCAGAAGGCGTGTCTCGATTACCTCGACGCGCCGATCGAGCGCGTGACGAGCGAAGACGTGCCGATGCCGTACGCGAAGAACCTCGAAGACGAAGTGCAGCCGCAGGCCGCGGACGTGGTGGCGGCGGTGAAGCGCGCCTTGTACTTGGAGTAAGTCATGGCTCAGATCATCGGACTGCCGAAGCTGTCGCCCACGATGGAAGAGGGCGTCTTGATCCGTTGGGTCAAGAAGGAGGGCGAGAAGGTGTCGCCGGGAGACCTGGTCGCCGAGGTCGAGACCGACAAGGCGAACATGGACTTCAACATCGAGGACGACGGCGTCCTGTTGAAGCTCTTGGTGAAGGAAGGCGAGACGGTGAAGCTCGGCGCGCCGGTCGCGATCCTGGGCAAGGCCGGCGAGGACGTGAGCGCGCTGGTCGCGGAGGCGGCGAAGGGCGGCGGTGGCGGCGGTGCGGCGGCGCCGAGCCCCGCGGCGGAGCAAGCGCCGGCGGCGGCGAAGGTCGAAGCGCCGGCGAAGCCGGAGGCGCAGAAGCCGGCCGGGAAGCCGGCGCAGGCGCAAGCGCAAGCGGCGGCGCCTGCGCCCGCGAAGGCGGAGAAGAAGGAGACGCCCGCGCCGACGCCGAGCGGAGGAGATGGAAAGCTGCTCGCGTCGCCGCTCGCGAAGACGCTCGCGATCGAGCTCGGCGTCGATCTGCGCGGCGTGAAGGGCACGGGCCCGGGCGGGAGGATCGTCGAGCGGGACGTGAAGGCCGCCGCCGGCGGCGGTGGCGCCGCGCCCGCGCACGAAGCGGAAGAGGAGGCGGCGCCCGCACCGGAATCGAAGGACACGGCGATCGCCGTGCGCGCGCCGCAACCGGTGCCGATGCCGGCGATGGAAGGCGACTACACGGACGTCCCCGCGTCGAACATGCGCAAGCGGATCGCGACGCGCTTGACCGAAGCGAAGCGCGACATCCCGCACTTCTACCTGCAGCGCGTGATCGACGCGGCGCCGCTGCTCGCGTTCCGCGAGCGGTTGAACGCGCTGCTCGGCGATCGCGGAAAAGTTTCGGTGAACGATCTCGTGATCAAGGCCGTCGCGCTCGCGCTGCGCCGCGTGCCGGAGTGCAACGCGAGCTGGACCGGCGACGCGATCCGCATGTTCCATCGCGTGCACGTCGGCGTCGCGGTCGCGATCGAGGACGGGCTCGTCACGCCGGTCGTGCGCGACGCCGACATGAAGGGCCTCGGCGCGATCGCCGCCGAGGTGAAGGACCTCGCGACCCGCGCGAAGGATCGTCGCTTGAAGGCGCACGAGATCACGGGCTCGACGTTCACCGTCTCGAACCTCGGCATGTTCGGCATCGAGCGCTTCACCGCGGTGATCAACCCGCCCGAGGGCGGCATCCTCGCCGTCGGCGCCGTGCTCGACGCGCCGGTCGTGAAGGACGGAGGCGTCGTCGCCGGCAAGCGCATGACCGTCTCGATGTCGTGCGACCACCGCGTGATCGACGGCGCGCTCGGCGCGCGCTGGCTCGCGCAGTTCGTCGATCTGATCGAGCACCCCGAGTCGCTGGCGCTCTGATGGCGGACTACGATCTGATCGTCATCGGCAGCGGGCCCGGCGGCTACGTCGCCGCGATCCGCGCGTCGCAGCTCGGCTTGAAAACCGCGTGCGTCGAGCGCGCGGAGCTCGGCGGCATCTGCCTCAACTGGGGCTGCATCCCGACCAAGGCGCTGCTCCGCTCGGCGGAGGTCTTCGAGACCTTCCACCGCGCGAAGGAGTTCGGCGTCGTGCTGGAAGGCTCGGTCAAACCGGATCTCGCCGCGATGATCGCGCGCAGCCGCGAGGTCTCCGCGAAGATCTCGAAGGGCGTGCAGTTCCTGTTCAAGAAGAACAAGATCGATCACATCCAGGGCACCGGCGTGCTCGTGCCGAAGAAGGGCGAGTGGCAGCCGCAGGCGGTCAAGGTCGGCGATCGCATGATCACCGCCAAGTTCGTGATCGTCGCGACCGGCGCGCGCGCGAAGGGCCTGCCCGGCATCACGATGGATCACGAGCACATCATCGAGTACCGCAAGGCGATGACCTTGCCGTTCATGCCGAAGGAGATGATCGTGATCGGCGCCGGCGCGATCGGCGTCGAGTTCGCGTCGTTCTATCGATCGATCGGCGTCGAGGTCACGATCGTCGAGTTCCTGCCGCGGCTGGTGCCGAACGAGGATCCCGACGTCTCGAAGGAGCTCGACCGCGCGTTCGACAAGCGGGGCATCAAGCGCTTCGTCGGGCACAAGGTCACTTCCGCGAAGAGGAACGGCGATCGCGTCGACGTGACGATCGAGCCGAAGGACGGCGGGGCGGCGGTCGCGTTGTCCGCCGACGTCTTGTTGATGGCGACCGGCGTGCAGGCGAACACCGAGGACCTCGGCCTCGAGGCGTGCGGCGTGCAGCTCGAGCGCGGCTTCATCAAGGTCGACGCCACGCTCAAGGCCGCCGACGGCATCTACGCGATCGGCGACGTGATCGGGCGCGGCCTCGCGCACGTCGCGTCGGCGGAGGGCGTCTACGTCGCGGAGGTCCTCGCCGGCCACCCCGCTATCCCGGTCAACTACGCCGCGGTCCCCGCGTGCACGTACTGCCACCCCGAGATCGCGTCGGTCGGCCTCACCGAGGAGAAGGCGAAGGCGCAGGACGTGCCGATCAAGGTCGGCAAGTTCCCGTTCCGCCCGCTCGGCAAGGCGCTCGCCGCCGGCGAGACCACCGGCTTCATCAAGGTGATCTGGCACGCCGAGACCGGCGCGCTGGTCGGCGCGCACATGATCGGCCCCGCGGTCACCGACCTCGTCGGCGAGATGACGCTCGCCAAGAACACCGAGGTCAACGCCGAGTCCCTCGTCTACACGATCCACGCGCACCCGACCTTCGCCGAAGCGCTCAAAGAGGCGAGCGAAGACGCGCTCGGCCACGCGATCCATCTCTAGGGATGGATCGTGATCTGCGCGGCGCGATCGAGCGTGAACGGCTCGCTGCCGAGATCGACGCCGTTCGCGTGCAGGTCGAACGCGAGGATCGCGACGTAGTCGTCGAGCGAGAGCGAGCCCGGCGCGTCGGCGGGCATGTGCTTCGCGGCCCAGCCGCCGATGTCGGCGGCGGTGTGGAACTGGACGTCGCGCTTCGAGCCCTCGCGCGGGTCGAGCGGCAAGGCGCCCTTGTCGACGCCGACCACCGCGGGCGCCTTGTCGGTGCCCTGCCCGGCGTCGCCGTGGCAACGCGCGCACTTCTCGCCGTAGAGCTGGCCGCCCTTCGCGATCAGCGCGTCGTTGCCGCCGACCGCCGGGGCCGGCTCCGACGGCGCCGGCTTCGGCGAGCTGCCGCACGCCGCGACCAAGAACGAGATGAAGAGGAACGAACGCATGCTGTCTCCTATTCGAGTGTGAAACCCAACTTCGACGCGACCCGCGCGTGGATGCGATCGCACCGCGCGCCGGCGACGCGGTACGCGCGCGGCACCGCGATCTCGAGCGCCTCGCCGACCGCGGTGGCGAGCGCGCGCCGCGCGCGATGCAGGCGCACGCGCAGCGCCTCTTCGCTGACGCCCAACACCGACGCCGCATCGGCGGTGGGCATCTCCTCCAGATCGCGCATGACCAGGACCTCGCGCAGCCCGTCGGGCAGCGCATCGATCTCGCGCTCGATCACGCGGGCGAGCTCGGCGTCGCCGACCTCGCGCTCGGGCGTGCGCTCCGTCGCCATCGGGACCTCCTCGGCGGTGACGTCGGCGAGGCGCGCCCGCGCGCGCCGTCGCGCGATCGCCTCGTTGACCGCGATGCGGGTGAGCCAGGTCGAGAACGCGGCGTCGCCGCGGAACGACGCGAGCGCGTGATACGCGCGCACGTACGCCTCCTGCACGACGTCCTCGGCCTCCGCGTCGTCGCCGAGCACCGCGCGCGCGGCGCGATAGATCCGTTGGTTGTACCGGCGCACGAGCACGCCGAAGCGCGCCCGCTCGCCGCCGAGCACCGCAGCGACCAGCTCCGCGTCGGACGGCTCCGTTTTCTCCCGAGGGTCGGGAGCGTGAGGGACGCGGGAGGTCATGGCTAGTGGAGTGCCGACCGGAGCCTTTGTTACATACGATCGTACCGTGCCAGGTCGGGCCGGCGCTCGTTGGTCGCTTCGCGCGGTGATCGCCGCGACTTCGCTCGGCTTGGTCGCGCTGCTCCTGCTCGCGTTCGGCGGCAGCATGTTCGCGCTCCGCCGCGCGTACGACGCGCGCACCGCCGATCGACTCCGGTTCGCGGCGCTCGACCGCGCCTCGACCGATCTCCTGACCGCGCTGGTCGACGAGGAGGTCGGGCTGCGCGGCTACCTGGGCGGCGGCGATCGCGACTTCCTCGAGCCGTTCCGCAAGGGCTTGGCCGACGAGCACGACGCGTGGATCCGCCTGCGCAGCGACGGCCTCGAGCTGCGCGGCGCGATCGATGCGCTCGACGGTGCGGTCGACGGCTGGCACCGCGACATCGCCGAGCCGCAGATCGAGCGCCGCGGCGCCGGTCCGCTGCCCGATCTGCCGGCGGCGCTCCACGACGGCAAGCGCTCGTTCGACAAGCTCCGCGCGCGCCACGACGAGCTGCGCGCCGCGATCGAGCAGCGCACGCTCGCCACGATCACCGCCGACAACGCCGTGATCGATCGCCTGTACCTGGTCGTCCTCGTGATCGCCGCGACCGCGCTCGTGCTCGCGCTGATCCTGACGCGCTACCTGCTGCGCCACACCGCCGCGCCGCTCGCCGAGCTCGCGCGCCGCGCCGAGGCCGGCGAGCCGTTCGCGTCGCCCGACTCGTCGACGCCGATCCGCGAGGTCCACGCGCTGGCGGCGTCGCTCTACCAGCTCGACGCGACCGTGTTCGTCCGCGAGCAGGCGCTCGCCGCCGCGCACGATCGCGCGGTGGCGCTGACCCAGTTCGGCGCGCACGTCCAGCAGCTCTCCGACGAGGAAGAGCTGCACGACGCGTTCGTGCGCTCGTGCACCGAGCTGCTGTCGCCCGACACGATCCAGGTCATGCTGCGCAACTCGTCGAAGAACCGGCTCGAGGTCGTGCGCCCGCCGATGCCGCCCGACGAGCAGGTGACGCACGCGATCCTGAACGAGCCGATGAAGTGCCGCGCGGTGCGCACGCTGCGCGAGGTCGCCGACGACGCCGACACCGCGACCGCGTGCCGGTGCGCGCTCGGCGTGCCGGCGCAGGGCTCGTACCTGTGCCTGCCGATGCTCGCCGCCGGCGAGCTGGTCGGCGTGACCAACCTGCAGTCGTCCAAGCCCGGCTACTTCCACCCCGAGCGCGTGCGCGCGATCCAGGGCTACGCCGGCTTCGCGAGCGCGACGGTGTCGTCGTTGCGCTTGATCGCGGCGACCCGCGAGCGCGCGCTGCGCGACGGCCTCACCGGCGCGTACAACCGCGCGTTCCTCGGCGAGTACTTCACGAAGGCGATCGCGAGCGCGCGGCGCCGCGGCGCACCGCTCGCGATCCTGATGGTCGATCTCGATCACTTCAAGCGGATCAACGACGAGCACGGGCACGTCGCCGGCGACGCCGCGATCGTCGCGCTCGCCCGCTGCCTGGGCACGCAGACCCGCGCGTCCGACGCGGTCGTGCGCTACGGCGGCGAGGAGTTCTGCGTGCTCTTGATCGACACCGGCGCCGAGCACGCCCAGGCGACCGCCGAGCGGATCCGCGCCGCGATCGAGCGCACCAGCGTCGGCGACCTCGGCCCGATCCTGCGCGCGTCGGTCGGCGTCGCGGTCTTCCCCGACCACGGCGACGACGAGCAGGCGCTGATCGCCGCCGCCGACGCCGCGCTGTACCGGGCCAAGTCGGCGGGCCGCAATCGGGTCGAGCTGGCCCGCGCGCCCGCGTGATGGTACGAAGGGCCGTGCGCGATCGCGTCAGTCTCCCGGTCGTTACGGGATCGGTTCCGACCTCGGCGGAAGCGCCCAAGCGGCGGCATCCCGACTGGATCCGCGTGCCGCTTCCGACCAAGCCGACCTTCTTCGAGACGAAGGAGCTGGTCAAGCGCGCGGGCCTGCACACCGTCTGCGAGAGCGCGAGCTGCCCGAACATCGGCGAGTGCTGGTCGCGCAAGGCGCTGACGATCATGATCCTCGGCGACATCTGCACCCGCAGCTGCCGCTTCTGCGACGTCACGACCGGGCGCCCGCTGCCCGCCGACGCCGACGAGCCTCGCCGCGTCGCCGAGATGCTCGCGCAGCTCGAGCTCGAGCACACCGTGATCACGTGCGTCGATCGCGACGACCTGCCCGACTTCGGCGGCGCGCACTGGGCGGAGACGATCCGCCGCGTCAAGGACGCCTGCCCGCGCATGACCCTCGAGGTCCTGGTCGGCGATTTCAAGGGCAAGACCGAGCACGCGGACATCGTGCTCGATGCCCAGCCCGACGTCTTCGCGCACAACCTCGAGACGGTGCCGCGCCTCTCGAAGCAGGTGCGCGTCCAGGCGAGCTATCCGCGCAGCTACAAGATCCTCGAGCACGCGCGCGCGCGCGGCGCGATCACCAAGACCGGCTTGATGTTGGGCTTGGGCGAGACGATCGACGAGGTGCACGAGGTGCTCGCCGACGTCGCGAAGCTCGGCGTCGACATCGTCACGCTCGGCCAGTACCTGCAGCCGTCGAAGCAGCACCTCGCCGTCCTACGCTACGTCCATCCCGACGAGTTCGCGGCCTTGCGCGAGCACGCGCTCGGGCTCGGCATCCCGCACGTCGAGAGCGGCCCGCTGGTCCGATCGAGCTATCACGCCGACGGGCAGGCCGATCTCGTGCGCCGGCTGCGCGACACACGCGTTGCACCTGTCTCATCACCTGTTCCAGGCTTGTGACAGGCGCGCGCGGGCTAACCGCGCGATTGCCTGTGACGATCACGCGGGCACAGGCGTTGCTCTGTGTCGGTCGTGATGAGCTCCTTCGTCTGGCACGATCTCATGACGACCGACGCCGACCGCGCCTGCGCCTTCTACGGCGAGGTCTTCGGCTGGCGGTTCGAGTCGATCGCGATGGGGCCGTTCACCGCGTCCTTGATCACGCACGGCGACGCGCGGCTCGGCACGATCATGCCGGAGCCGCAGCTGCCGGCGTCGCACTGGATGCCGTACGTGCGGGTCGCGAACGCGACCGCGATGTGCGCGGTCGTGAAGCAGCTCGGCGGCAGCGTGTGCAGCGCGCCGTTCGACGTGCCGATCATCGGCCGCTTCGCGATCGCGAGCGATCCGCAGGGCGGCTGGTTCTCGCTGATCGAAGATCGCTGCGCGGTCGATCCGGGCCCGATGCGCTTCGGGTGGGACGAGCTGTGGACCGGGGACGTCCACGCCGCGGCGACCTTCTACGCGATCGTGTTCGGCTGGACGTTCACGCCCGGGGTCGCCGAGGCGCGCACGATCCAGGACGGCGGCCGCGCGATCGGCGGCATGCGGCGGCGCTCGCTGTGGGAGCGGCCCGCGTGGATCCCTTCGATCACCAGCGAAGACGTGTCGCGCTCGCAGCAGCGGAGCTTGCGCTTCGGCGCGCGCGAGGTCGCGCCCGGCATCTACGCCGATCCGACCGGCGCGCGCTTCTCGATCAAGAGCCTCTCACCAGCCCGAGAGGTAGAGGTCCCGCGCCAGCTTCGCGCATAGCGCGAGCGAGACGACCACGACCATCCCGCGCACGAGGCGCGCGCCGCCCTTCACGGCGAGCTTCGCGCCGAGGAATCCGCCGCACAGCTGCGCCGCCGCCATCGGCAGCGCGATCCGCCAGATCACGCGCCGCTCGATCGCGAACAGCGTGAGCGCCGCGCAGTTCGACGCGAAGTTCACGACCTTCGCGTCGGCGGTCGCCGCGGTCGGCGTCTCGCCGCAGATCACGACGAACCCGACGATCAGGAACGTGCCGGTGCCCGGCCCGAAGAAGCCGTCGTAGGCGCCGATCACGAGCGCGATCGCGCCCGCCTTCGCGAGCCGATGCGCGACCGGATGATCGGAGGCGCGCTCGGGCTTGCGCACGAGCAAGACGACGACCGCGAACACGAGCATCCCGATCACGATCGGGCGCAGCGCGTCGGGCGAGACCGCGAGCACCGCCGCGGTGCCGCCGCACGCGCCGAGGAGCCCGAGCGGGAAGGTCACGCGCGCCTTGGCGAGATCGAGCCGGCCGTGCCGCCAGAACGTCAGCATCGCCGCGCCCGAGCCCCACACGCTCTGGCCCTTGTTGGTCGCGAGCGCGGCGTGGGTGGGCAGCCCGGCGGCGAGCAGCGCGGGCACCGTGATGAGGCCACCGCCGCCCGCGATCGCGTCGACCGTGCCCGCGCCGAGCGCCGCCACCGCGAGCAGCGCGATCGTGAACGCATCGGGCACGCACCTACGCTCGCACACGCGACGCGCGCGCGCTACGATCGGAGCGTGCGCGTCACCGTCGTCGGCGCAGGCGTCGCCGGCCTCACCACCGCGATCGAGCTCGAGGCGCGCGGGCACGACGTCACCGTCGTCGCCGAGAAGCGCGGCGACGACATCACGTCGTCGGTCGCGGGCGCGGTCTGGTTTCCGTACCGCGCGGGCGAGTCGCCGCGCGTGCTCGAGTGGGCGCACCGCACGCGCGCGCGGCTCGAGAAGCTCGCGCACGATCCCGACGCCGGCATCGATCTGTTGACCTTCTACGAGTGCGACGAGAGCGAGCAGCCGCCGTGGTGGGCCGGCGACGTCGCGGTCGAGCGCGTGCGCGCGCCGGTCGCGGGCGCGCCGCCGGCGTGGCGGTTCCGCGCGCCGCGCGCGATCCCCGCGATGCACCTGCCCTGGCTCGAGGCGCACCTGCGGAAGCCGATCGAGCGGCACAAGATCGATGCGCTCGATCCGATCGATGCGGACGTGATCGTCGTGTGCGCCGGGCTCGGCGCGCGCACGCTCGCGCGCGACCAAGGCGTGCACGGCTTGCTCGGGCAGGTGATCATCGTCGAGCCCGGCACGATCCCGCTCGACGTCTCGTTCACCGACGAGCGCGGGCCCGCGCCGATCTTCTACAGCATCCCGCGCCGCGACGCGGTCCTGCTCGGCGGGCTCTCGGTGCCGTTCGAGGGCGACACGCCGCCCGCGCCCGATCCCGCGGTGACCGCGCGCATCCTCGATCAGTGCCGCGCGTTCGGCTGGGAGCCGGGCGCGGTGATCCGCGAACGCACGGGCCTACGCCCGGTGCGCGCGATCCCGCGCGTCGAGCGCGACTCGATCGATCCGCGCGTGATCCACAACTACGGCCACGGCGGCGCCGGCTACACGCTCGCGTTCGCGTGCGCCGAAGACGTGGCGTCGCTTATCGGAAGTTGAACCACCACACCGCGAACCCGCCGCCGCCGAGCACGATCAAGACGAGCAGCGCGATCAGCCACGCGGGCGCGCCGCTGGGCGGGCCGACGACCTCGCTCGACACGTCGCGCTCGCGGACCTTTTTCGCGGGCGCGGCCGCCTTGCGCGACGGCGACGACGACGCGTCGTTCTTCGACGACGGCTTGGCCGGCGCCTTGACCGGCGGCGACGACGACTCGCGCGACGGATCGCGCTCGGTGCGCGGCTCCTCGCGCTCGCGGACCAGGATGCGCGTCGGATCATCGTCGCCGATGCGCTCCTTGCCGCGCGTCTCGATCACGTACGGCGCGCCGCCCGACTCCTTGCCCGCCTTCGGCTTGCCGGCGGGGCGCGTCGGCGGTCCCTTCGGCGGCTGCCGCGTGGGCTCGCGCTTCGCGGTCACGTTGCCGACGTCGAGATCGTCGCTGTCGTCCGGATCGGGTTCTTTCGTGCGCGCGGGCGGCTGCGGCGGCCGCTCGACCTTCGTCGTACCGCCGCCCCACGCGGACGCGTTGGTCCCCGCGCCGTGCATCGCGTTGCCGACCTTCTCGTGCGGCATCTCCTCGCCGACCAGCGCCATCGGCGGGATCAAGCCTTCCTTGAGCCCGCGCTCCCACGCTTCCTTGAGCGCGGCCTCGGCGTCGGCGCCGTCGCGCAGGCGGTTGCCCGAGCCCGGCGACAGCGCGCGCATCACCACGTCCGAGAGCGGCCCGGGGATCGACGGATCGTAGTGCGTCGGCGGCGGCGCATCGCCCTTCACGACGAAGCTGTTGGTGGTCTTCGTATCCGGGCCCTCGTACGGGATGCGCCCCGACAGGATCTCGTAGAGGACCGCGCCCCACGCGAAGACGTCCGCCTGCGGCGTGTAGCGGCCCTCGCGGATCGCCTCGGGCGGCGAGTAGCCGGGCGTGCCCATGAAGATGCCGACCTGGGTGAGATCGGAGTCGGGCATGCGCGCGATCCCGAAATCGGCCAGCTTCCAGCGGTTCTCGCCGGCGTGCAGCACGTTGGCCGGCTTGACGTCGCGATGCACGATGCGCTGGCGATGCGCGAACGCGAGCGCGCTCGCGAGATCCTGCGCGATCGCGATGCCGCGGCCGAGCGGCATGCGCACGCGATCGAGGCGATCGGCGAGCGACTCGCCCGGCAGGTACTCGAGCACCATGAACGGCGCGCCGAGCTCCTCGTCGACGCCGACGTCGAAGATCGTGACGATCGCCGGGTGCTGCATCTTGGCGGCGGCCTTCGCCTCGCGCTGGAAGCGCTCGAGGTACGCGGACCGCACGCGCTTGCCGACGCCCTGCGGCGAGACGATCGTCTTCACCGCGACGATGCGATCGAGCAGCGGATCGCGCGCCTTGTACACGATGCCCATCGCGCCGCGCCCGATCGTCTTCACGATCTCGTAGCGGCCGATCGTCTTGCGCTCGCCGGAGTCGACCTGGAGCCCGGGCGGTGCGACGGCGCGCAGGCGAGACACCGTGCGCGGCCGCGGGTTCGGGCCGTCCTGGGGCTGCTCGCTCATGGCCGCGACGGCAATCTTAACATCAAGAACCGTTCGACGTGTCGCGGCGAGAGTGCGCGCCTGCGATCTTCGCGCCGGGCGGCACCGACGCGGTCACCCACGCGTTGCCGCCGATCACCGCGCCCTTGCCGATCACGGTGTCGCCGCCGAGGATCGTCGCGCCGGCGTAGATGACGACGTCGTCCTCGATCGTCGGATGTCGCTGCGATCCGGCCCGCGGCCGCTCGGCGCCGTAAGGCACGCTCAGCGCGCCCAAGGTCACGCCCTGGTAGATCCGGACGTGATCGCCGATACGACACGTCTCACCGATGACGACCCCGGTGCCGTGATCGATGAAGAACTGCTGGCCGATCCTCGCGCCCGGGTGGATGTCGATGCCGGTTCGCTCGTGGGCCTGCTCGGTCATCATGCGCGGGATGAGCGCGGCGCCTTCGCGGGACAGCGCGTGCGCGAGCCGGTAGATCGAGATCGCGTAGACGCCCGGGTAGCAGAAGATGACCTCGTCGATCCCCGACGCCGCCGGATCGCCGACGTACGCGGCGCGCAGATCGCCGGCGACCAGGTCGCGCAGCTCCGGCAAGCGGCCGATGAAGCGCGCGGTGATGTCGGCGGCGTCCTCGGCGCAGTCGCCGCAGTGATCCTCGACGTTGCCCATCGACTGCGCCTTGTGGTGGAGCGCGCGATAGACCTGGCGGCGGAGCGTGTTGCGGAGCTCGTCGAGCCGTTCGCGCACGACGATGCCGAGCTCCGCGCGCGGCAGGCGCGCGACCGACGGTCCGACGTAGCCGGGGAACAGGAGGCCGCGACACTGCTCGACGATCCGCGAGACCTCTTCGCGCGACGGCAGCTCGTAGTTGCCCACGTGCTGCATCGGCGTGTCGGTCGGCGGCGAGAGGTATCCCTCGATCAGGTTGTCGGCGACCTCGTCGGCGGACTTCATCACGGCTCCTCCGAATCGCTTGTAGCACCGCCCGTGGGCGCAGGCTCGGGGGCGTCGTTGATCGCGCGCACCGCCTCTTCGAAGCGATCGGCGGGGACCGTCACGCGGGTGGGCATGCCGCCGCCGAGCGCGAGCAGGTCGACGAAGTTCCAGCCCGAGCCGAACGCCGCGGCGATCGTCACCATCCCCGACGCGATCACCATCGAGACCGGCGCCTTGGTCTGCCCCGCCAAGAGCAGATCGGTCTTGTCGAAGAGCGCCTTGCCGTTGCCCGCGTCGACGATCGCGACGCGCCCGCGCACGCGATACTTCTGCGCGAGCGCGGCGGTGCCCTCGGCGCGGCGATCGAAGTCGCGCGCCGCTTCGTCGATCACGTCGGCGTGCGCGCCCGGCTTCATCCCGCCGCACAACCACCACACGACCGCGCGCTTCAGTTGATCGTCGCGCCACTTCGCGCGCAGCGCCTTGTCGATCTTCACCGCGATCGGACCGGGCGTGCCGATGCGGGTGTCGACCGCGCGCGCGTCGTCGTCGGCGCCCTTGTACGGCTCCTTGCCACCCAGGATCCACTTCGCCGCCGCGTACAAACCATCGAGATCGACGTGCGCGACGATCGAATCGATCGGCCCGACCTGGCGCACGAGCTCCTCGGTGACCATCTCCGGACACGCGCCGTGCTCGGCCTTGGTCGCGAGCACGAACCGCGAATCCCGCGCGTACTCCGCGTGCCGCTCGTGATCATGATGATCGACCCACGCCGCGAGCCGATCGCCGAGCTCCTTCAAGAACGGCTCGGTCACCAGCTCGAACGACACGCTGGTGCCGACGGTCGCCGCGAACGCGACGTCCAAGACCACCACGCGCCCCGGCACCTTGTCCGCGCGCGGCAGCAACCGCGGCGATCCGAACGCGAGGTGCGGGAAGGAATCCACGCCCGACTATAGCGGGCCTCGGGCCTCGGGCCACAGGCCTCGGCCCAGAA